>NZ_MOAI01000056.1:0-25574 GCF_001976035.1 Ensifer sp. 1H6
GCACGGAAATGGTTATGCCTGGCGACAACGTCACGGTTGCCGTTGAGCTGATCGTTCCGATCGCGATGGAAGAAAAGCTGCGCTTCGCTATCCGCGAAGGTGGCCGTACCGTCGGCGCCGGCATCGTCGCTTCGATCGTCGAGTAATCGGCGAACGGGCGGAATGAGGCGAGGCGCATTGTTATGCGCCTCGGACATAGCCGCCCAGCATGATTTAGTTGGTCGCACGGCTTGCCGACGACGCCGAAATAGTGCAAATGGCGCGCAAGCGTGATTTGCATGGTGCGTCGGCATAGTGCGATCGCGAAAGTACAGGCCGGCCACGGCCGCTCAAATAGGAAGGGGCAGGGGAAACCTTGTCCCTCCGATCTTTGAAAAATTAGCGGACTGGCCGAACATCAAACGAAGTTCAATGCGCGTTTCTCCACGGAAACCGCAACTAACATGAACAAGGATAAGTCGTATGAACGGCCAGAACATCCGCATCCGCCTCAAGGCGTTTGATCACCGGATCCTCGATGCCTCGACACGCGAAATCGTCTCGACGGCCAAGCGCACCGGTGCCAGCGTGCGCGGTCCAGTACCGCTGCCGACGCGCATTGAAAAATTTACGGTCAACCGTTCGCCGCACGTCGACAAGAAGAGCCGCGAACAGTTCGAAATGCGTACCCACAAGCGCCTTCTCGATATCGTAGATCCGACTCCGCAGACCGTTGACGCGCTGATGAAGCTCGACCTCGCTGCCGGCGTCGACGTGGAAATTAAGCTTTAATAACAAGGAAGGTACGTGGGCTTCGGTCCAACGGCTTCCAGAAACGGGCGACCCGGCGTTCCGCAAGGATCAGAGGGAGACCTTAAACAAGAGATGCGAAGGGGTTCGCCCCGACGTTAACTCTCAAGAGGAATGAACCGATGCGTTCAGGTGTGATTGCACAGAAAGTGGGAATGACGCGCGTCTACAACGACGCCGGCGAGCATATCCCGGTAACAGTATTGCGGCTGGAAAACTGCCAGGTGGTAGCCCAGCGCACGGACGACAAGAACGGCTATACCGCTGTCCAGTTGGGCGCCGGCACTGCCAAGGTCAAGAACACGCCGAAGGCGATGCGCGGCCACTTTGCTGCCGCCAACGTCGAACCGAAGGCGAAGCTCGTCGAATTCCGCGTTTCCGCGGACAATCTGATCGACATCGGCTCCGAACTGACCGCCAACCATTTCGTTGCGGGCCAGCTCGTCGACGTCACCGGTACCACGATCGGTAAGGGCTTTGCCGGCGCCATCAAGCGCCACAACTTCGGCGGTCTGCGTGCAACGCACGGCGTTTCCGTATCGCACCGTTCGCATGGTTCGACCGGTTCCAACCAGGATCCGGGCCGCGTCTGGAAGGGCAAGCGCATGGCTGGTCACATGGGCCAGACGCGCGTCACCACGCAGAACCTCGAAGTCGTATCGACCGATGAAGACCGCGGTCTGATCCTGGTCAAGGGCGCTGTCCCCGGCTCCAAGGGTGCCTGGATCGTCGTTCGTGACGCCATCAAGTCGGGCACCCCGGAAGGCGCACCGCGCCCCGCGGCCGTGCGCGCCGAAGCATCGAAGTAAGGGAGCCGAATAATGGATCTCACCGTCAAAACCCTCGAGGGCAAGGACGCGGGAAAGGTTTCCCTTTCGGACGCCATTTTCGGTCTCGAACCCCGTGAAGACATCATCGCCCGCGTCGTTCGCTGGCAGCTCGCTAAGAAGCAGCAGGGCACACACAAGGCCAAGGGCCGCGCGGAAGTTTCGCGCACCGGCGCCAAGATGTACAAGCAGAAGGGTACGGGCCGCGCCCGCCACCACTCCGCTCGTGCTCCACAGTTCCGTGGCGGTGGTAAGGCTCATGGCCCGGTTGTTCGCAGCCACGCCCATGACCTGCCGAAGAAGGTTCGTGCACTCGGCCTTCGCCACGCTCTGTCTGCCAAGCTGAAGGCTGAAAACATCATCGTTCTCGATGATCTCGTTGCCGCAGAAGCAAAGACGAAGACCCTGGCTGGCGTATTCGCCTCGCTCGGTCTGACCAATGCTCTGATCATCGGCGGCGCTGAAATCGAGAACAACTTCAAGCTCGCCGCTCAGAACATCCCGAATGTGGACGTTCTGCCGGTTCAGGGCATCAACGTTTACGACATTCTGCGCCGTGGCAAGCTCGTGCTTTCCAAGGCTGCCGTGGAAGCTCTGGAGGAGCGGTTCAAATGACGGATCTTCGCCACTACGACGTGATCGTGTCTCCCTCGATCACTGAAAAGTCGACGCTGGTTTCCGAACAGAACCAGATCGTCTTCAACGTCGCCAAGGGTGCTTCGAAGCCTGAAATCAAGGCTGCTGTCGAAGCTCTGTTCGGCGTCAAGGTTACGGCCGTGAACACGCTCGTCCGCAAGGGCAAGACCAAGCGGTTCCGCGGCTTTACCGGAAAGCAGAAGGACGTGAAGAAGGCGATCATCACGCTCGCCGACGGTCAGTCCATCGACGTCTCCACCGGTCTCTAACGGATAGGCCCATTAGGGTAAAAACCCAAAAGGGAACAATAAAATGGCATTGAAAAGTTTCAATCCGACGACCCCGAGCCAGCGCCAGCTGGTCATCGTTGACCGGTCCGGCCTCTACAAGGGCAAGCCGGTAAAGGCGCTGACCGAAGGTCTGCACTCCAAGGGCGGTCGCAACAACCTCGGCCGTATCACCGTTCGCTTCCAGGGCGGCGGTCACAAGCGGACCTACCGTCTGGTCGACTTCAAGCGTCGCAAGTTCGACGTAGAAGGCACCGTCGAGCGTCTGGAATATGACCCGAACCGCACCGCGTTCATCGCGCTGGTAACCTACGCCGATGGCGAACAGGCCTACATCCTCGCTCCGCAGCGTCTCGCTGCCGGCGACAAGGTCATCGCTTCGGAAAAGGCAGCAGTCGACGTCAAGCCCGGCAACACCATGCCGCTGCAGTTCATCCCGGTCGGCTCCATCATCCACAACGTGGAAATGAAGCCGGGTAAGGGCGGCCAGCTGGCTCGCTCGGCCGGTACCTACGCGCAGCTCGTTGGTCGTGACCAGGGCATGGCAATCCTTCGCCTGAACTCGGGTGAACAGCGCCTCGTGCACGGCTCTTGCCTCGCATCCATCGGTGCTGTATCGAACCCCGATCACGGCAACATCAATGACGGTAAGGCTGGTCGTTCGCGCTGGCGCGGTAAGAAGCCGCACGTTCGCGGCGTCGTCATGAACCCGGTTGACCACCCGCACGGCGGTGGTGAAGGCCGTACGTCCGGTGGTCGCCACCCGGTTACCCCTTGGGGCAAGCCGACGAAGGGCAAGCGGACGCGCTCCAACAAGTCGACCGACAAGTTCATCATGCGGTCGCGTCACCAGCGCAAGAAGTAAGAGAGGAAGTCTCAAGTGGCTCGTTCAGTATGGAAAGGTCCGTTTGTTGACGGCTATCTTCTCAAGAAGGCTGAGAAGGTTCGTGACGGCGGTCGTAACGAAGTGATCAAAATGTGGAGCCGTCGCTCCACGATCCTTCCGCAGTTCGTGGGTCTCACCTTCGGCGTCTACAACGGCAACAAGCATGTTCCCGTTTCGGTGTCAGAAGAAATGGTCGGACACAAGTTCGGTGAATTCTCTCCGACCCGGACCTATTACGGTCATGGTGCGGACAAGAAGGCAAAGAGGAAGTAACAATGGGCAAGGCAAAAGCCGAACGCCGGCTGAAGGATAATGAAGCGCAGGCAATTGCGCGCACGATCCGCGTCAGCCCCCAGAAGCTCAACCTGGTTGCAGCGATGATCCGCGGCAAGAAGGTCGAGCGCGCTCTGGCCGAACTCGAGTTCTCGCGCAAGCGGATCTCGGAAACGGTCAAGAAGACGCTTGAATCCGCGATCGCAAACGCTGAGAACAACCACGACCTCGACGTTGATTCGCTCATCGTCGCTGAGGCGTATGTTGGCAAGTCGATTGTGATGAAGCGCTTCCACGCTCGTGGTCGCGGCCGTGCATCGCGTGTTGAAAAGCCGTTCTCTCACTTGACGATCGTCGTTCGTGAAGTGGAAGCCAAAGGGGAGGCCGCATAATGGGCCAGAAGATTAATCCGATCGGTTTCCGTCTCGGCATCAACCGGACCTGGGATAGCCGTTGGTTCGCTGATAACGCGGAATACGGTCAGCTTCTTCACGAAGACCTGAAGATCCGCGCTTACCTGATGGAAGAGCTGAAGGCCGCTGGCATTGCCAAGGTCGTGATCGAGCGTCCGCACAAGAAGTGCCGCGTAACGATCCACTCGGCTCGTCCGGGCCTGATCATCGGCAAGAAGGGCGCAGACATCGAAAAGCTCCGCAAGAAGCTTTCCGAGATGACCAACTCCGAAACCCACCTCAACATCGTTGAAGTGCGCAAGCCGGAAGTTGACGCAACGCTCGTTGCCCAGTCGATCGCTCAGCAGCTCGAGCGCCGCGTGGCTTTCCGCCGTGCGATGAAGCGCGCTGTTCAGTCGGCCATGCGTCTTGGCGCCGAAGGCATTAAGATCACCTGCGCCGGTCGTCTCGGTGGTGCCGAAATCGCTCGTACCGAATGGTACCGCGAAGGTCGCGTTCCGCTGCACACTCTGCGTGCGGACATCGACTACGGTACGTCTGAAGCTCAAACCGCTTTCGGTATCTGCGGCATCAAGGTCTGGATCTTCAAGGGCGAGATCCTTGAGCACGATCCGATGGCTTCCGAGCGTCGCGCGATCGAGAGTGACAACCAGGGCGGCAGCAGCAGAGACCGTCGTCGCGAAAACGCGTAACATGCGCGCGTGGCAGCCAATATCGGAGAATTAAAAAAAATGTTGCAGCCAAAGCGTACGAAGTATCGCAAGCAATTCAAGGGCCGCATCAAGGGCGTAGCCAAGGGCGGATCTGATCTTTCCTTTGGTGAATTCGGCCTGAAGGCTCAAGAACCAAACCGCGTCAATGCGCGCGAGATCGAAGCGGCCCGCCGCGCGATCACCCGCCATATGAAGCGTGCCGGCCGCGTCTGGATCCGTGTGTTCCCTGACGTTCCGGTCACCGCCAAGCCTACCGAAGTCCGCATGGGTAAGGGTAAGGGCTCGGTTGAATACTGGGCATGCAAGGTCAAGCCTGGTCGTATGATGTTCGAGATCGATGGTGTCAGCGAAGAACTCGCCCGTGAGGCACTTCGTCTTGGTGCTGCCAAGCTCTCTGTCAAGACGCGCTTCGTGCAGCGTATCGCAGAGTAAGGAGTGAATCTCATGAAAGCCGCAGATGTTCGCGCTCTGAGCGCCGATCAACTCAACGAAGAGCTTGCCAAGCTGAAGAAAGAGCAGTTCAATCTGCGTTTCCAGAAGGCAACCGGCCAGCTCGAAAAGTCGTCGCGTATTGACGAAGTCCGTAAGGACATCGCACGCGTCAAAACAATTGCCCGCCAGAAGGCGGCAGAAGCCAAGGCCTAAGGACCACAAAATATGCCGAAACGCATTCTGCAGGGCACAGTCGTCAGCGACAAGAACGACAAGACCGTCGTCGTCAGAGTCGAGCGCCGCTTTGCGCACCCGATTCTCCAGAAGACCGTCCGCCGTTCGAAGAAGTACAAGGCGCACGACGAAAACAACCAGTACAAGGTTGGTGACGTTGTTTCCATCGAGGAATGCGCGCCGATCTCCAAGGATAAGCGCTGGACGGTGGTTGCCGCCCAGGCTTGATTTCTACGGGATTTGACCGCGAGACCCTTGCGTCTTGGGCAAATATCTGTA
Organism: Ensifer sp. 1H6; assembly: GCF_001976035.1. NCBI lineage: Bacteria > Pseudomonadati > Pseudomonadota > Alphaproteobacteria > Hyphomicrobiales > Rhizobiaceae > Ensifer > Ensifer sp. 1H6. The sequence goes on from NZ_MOAI01000056.1 coordinate 5,770, forward strand.
TGAAGCACGCAATTGAAGTAGAGGAACGCTCGAGTCCGGGCGTTCTTTTGCTTTGAGATAGGCACAATAAGCCGGGCGAGGGGGTCTAGACCCAACCGGCCTGGTAACAACAAGAAGGCGACCTGACATGATTCAGATGCAAACAAACCTCGACGTGGCGGATAATTCCGGCGCACGTCGTGTCATGTGCATCAAGGTGCTGGGCGGCTCCAAGCGTAAGTACGCGTCGATCGGCGACATCATTGTCGTTTCGATCAAGGAAGCCATTCCGCGCGGCCGCGTGAAGAAGGGTGATGTCATGAAGGCTGTTGTCGTTCGCACCGCGAAAGACATCCGCCGTGCGGATGGCAGCGTCATTCGTTTTGACACAAACGCAGCCGTTCTTATCGATAACAAGAAAGAGCCGATCGGCACCCGTATCTTCGGACCGGTTCCGCGCGAACTTCGCGCCAAGAACCACATGAAGATCATCTCGCTGGCTCCGGAAGTACTCTAAGGGAGCGTTGAGAGATGCAAAAGATTCGTAAAGGCGACAAGGTCGTCGTTCTCACCGGTAAGGACAAGGGCCGTACCGGCGAAGTCGTACAGGTTATGCCGAAGGAAGATCGGGCTGTAGTGCGTGGCGTGAACATGGTGAAGCGTCACCAGCGCCAGACCCAGAGCCAGGAAGCCGGCATCATCAACAAGGAAGCCTCGATCCATCTTTCGAACATCGCGATTGCCGATCCGAAGGACGGCAAGCCGACCCGCGTCGGCTTCAAGATCGACGGTGACAAGAAGGTCCGCGTGGCCAAGCGTTCGGGAGTAGTGATCGATGGCTAAGTCCGCTTATGAGCCCCGGCTCAAGAAGGAATATGTCGAGCGTATTCGTGCGGCTATGCAGGAGAAGTTCTCCTACGCCAACGAAATGCAGATCCCGCGCCTCGACAAGATCGTCATCAACATGGGTGTTGGCGAATCGACCGGCGACTCCAAGAAGCCGACCGTCGCAGCTGCCGACCTCGCTGCGATTGCTGGTCAGAAGCCGGTAATCACCCGCGCTCGCAACTCCATCGCTGGCTTCAAGCTGCGCGAAGGCATGCCGATTGGTGCCAAGGTTACCCTGCGCGGCGTTCGGATGTATGAGTTCCTGGATCGTCTCGTGAACATCGCTCTTCCGCGTGTTCGCGACTTCCGTGGCCTCAACCCGAAGTCCTTCGATGGCCGTGGCAACTTCGCCATGGGCGTCAAGGAGCACATTGTGTTCCCTGAGATCAACTACGACAAGGTTGATCAGATGTGGGGCATGGACATCATCGTTTGCACGACGGCTACTAACGACGACGAAGCACGCGCTCTGCTCACAGAGTTCAACTTCCCGTTCCGTCAGTAATCCGTAACGACAAGCGTAAAGAAGGATAACTGTTATGGCGAAAACGAGCGCAGTTGAAAAGAACAAGCGCCGCCGCAAACTGGTTGCCGGGCAAGCCTCTAAGCGCGCCGCTCTGAAGGCAATCATCATGAACCAGTCTCTGCCGATCGAAGAGCGGTTCAAGGCAACCATCAAGCTGGCTGAACTGCCGCGTGATGGATCCAAGACCCGCATCCGCAACCGTTGTGAAGTTACGGGCCGTCCGCGCGCCTACTATCGTAAACTTCGCATGTCGCGTATTGCGCTTCGCGAACTGGGCAATTCCGGCCGCGTGCCGGGTATTGTCAAGTCGAGCTGGTAAGGAGACGGGCACATGGCAATGACTGATCCGCTGGGCGATATGCTCACCCGTATCCGTAACGGCGCGGCACGCCGCAAGTCGAGCGTTTCCACGCCGGCTTCGAAGCTCCGCGCACGTGTTCTGGATGTCCTTCAGGCTGAAGGCTACATCCGTGGATACTCTGAAGTCGTATTTGGCAACGGCAAGGCCGAGCTGAACATCGAACTGAAGTACTACGAAGGCGCTTCCGTAATCCGTGAGATCGGACGCGTTTCCAAGCCGGGCCGCCGAGTTTATGTCTCGGTTAAGTCCATTCCGCAGGTCGCGAACGGCCTCGGCATCACCATCCTTTCGACTCCGAAGGGTGTGATGGCCGATCATCAGGCACGCGAACAGAATGTTGGTGGCGAGATTCTTTGCTCCGTCTTCTAAGACGTAACATGATCTCCATAGCGAACAGACAGGTATAAAAATGTCTCGTATCGGTAAAAAGCCCGTTCAAGTTCCTGCAGGCGTCACGGCAAGCGTTGATGGCCAGAAGGTAACGGCGAAGGGCCCTAAGGGCGAACTGTTCTTTGTTGCAAACGACGAAGTATCGGTAGCGCTCGAAGACAACGCGGTTGTTGTACAGCCGCTCAACCAGAGCAAGGATGCTCGTTCCAAGTGGGGCATGTCCCGCACGATGATCGAGAACATCCTGAAGGGTGTTAAGGACGGTTACGAGCGCAAGCTCGAAATCAACGGCGTTGGTTACCGCGCTTCGCTGCAGGGCAAGAACTTGCAGCTGGCACTCGGTTTCAGCCACGACGTGGTCTACCAGACGCCGGAAGGCATCACGATCGCTGTACCGAAGCCGACGGAAATCGTCGTCTCCGGCATCAACAAGCAGCAGGTCGGCCAGGTTGCAGCGGAAATCCGCGAATACCGCGGCCCCGAGCCCTACAAGGGCAAGGGCGTCAAGTATGCCGGCGAGCGGATTGTCCGCAAAGAAGGCAAGAAGAAGTAAGGATCACGCGAAATGGCTAGCAGGAAAGATACTCTTGTGCGTCGCGCCAACCGCGTGCGCCGTCAAATCAAGGCGGTCGCGAATGGCCGTCCGCGCCTGTCGGTTCATCGCTCGTCGAAGAACATCTACGTACAGGTTATCGACGACGTGGCCGGCAAGACGCTTGCGTCTGCCTCCACGCTCGACACCGATCTGCGTTCGTCTTTGAAGACGGGCGCTGACGCGGCAGCTGCTGCTGCCGTCGGCAAGCTCATCGCTGAGCGCGCCGTAAAGGCTGGCGTCAAGGACGTTGTCTTTGATCGTGGCGCCTTCATCTATCATGGTCGCATCAAGGCTTTGGCCGAAGCTGCACGTGAAGGTGGTCTGAACTTCTGATCGGTTGCCAGGCGGGCCTTGCGCCCGCCTGGAACCCTCATAAGTTTCCGGTCGCTTCCGATCCACAGGACGGGGGCGACTTTTGTCAATCTGCCGATTGCACCCGGAAAAGAAAAAGGAAAAGGACAATGGCACAGGAAAGAAGGGGTTCTCGCGAAGATCGCCAGAACCGCGAAGAGCGCGACAGCGAATTTGTCGATAAGCTCGTAGCAATTAACCGCGTCGCCAAGGTGGTGAAGGGCGGTCGTCGTTTCGGTTTCGCAGCTCTCGTCGTCGTTGGCGACCAGAAGGGCCGCGTTGGCTTCGGTCATGGCAAGGCGCGCGAAGTGCCGGAAGCCATCCGCAAGGCAACGGAAGCCGCCAAGCGCGATCTGATCTTCGTCCCGCTGCGTGGTGGTCGTACCCTGCATCACGACGTTCACGGCCGTCACGGCGCCGGCAAGGTGCTGCTGCGTTCGGCCAAGGCCGGTACCGGTATCATCGCTGGTGGCCCGATGCGCGCCGTTTTCGAAACGCTCGGCGTTCACGACGTCGTCGCTAAGTCGACCGGTTCGTCGAACCCGTACAACATGGTTCGCGCAACGTTCGACGCCCTCAAGAACCAGATGCACCCGAAGGACATCGCAGCTCAGCGCGGCATGAAGTACGCCACGCTCCAGGCTCGTCGTGTTTCCTCCGGCGCTGCTTCCGAAGAATAAGGGAGCTGACAGATGGCTAAGAAAGAAAACGCTGCGAAGACGGTTACCGTCGAGCAGATCGGTAGCCCCATTCGCCGTCCGGCCGTACAGCGTCAGACGCTCATCGGCCTGGGCCTCAACAAGATGCACCGGGTTCGCACGCTGGAAGATACCCCAGCTGTTCGCGGCATGATCCGGTCGGTCCAGCACCTCGTTCGCGTCGTCGACGAGAAGTGAGGGGGATAAGCTCATGAAACTGAATGAAATCAAGGACAACGAAGGCTCGACCAAGAACCGCAAGCGTCTTGGCCGTGGCATCGGTTCCGGCTCCGGCAAGACTGCCGGTCGCGGTGTGAAGGGTCAGAAGGCTCGTTCGGGCGTTGCCATCAACGGCTTCGAAGGCGGCCAGATGCCAATCTACCGTCGTCTGCCGAAGCGCGGCTTCAACAACATCTTCGCTTCGGAGTTTGTTGTCGTGTCGCTCGGCCGCATCCAGACGGCTATCGACGCCAAGAAGCTTGACGCTTCGAAGACCGTCGATGCAGCAGCTCTCAAGGCTGCCGGCGTGATCCGTCGCGAAAAGGACGGCGTTCGCGTCCTGGCCGATGGCGAACTGAAGGCGAAGATCTCGCTCGAAGTTGCAGGTGCTTCCAAGCCGGCGATCGAAAAGATCGAAAAGGCTGGCGGCTCCATCAAGCTGCTTTCGGCTGCTGCCGAATAATATTACTGATCAACCGCCCGGGGTGCTTCACTCCGGGCGGTTTTGCTCCCATATGTGAGCCTCACGTCCGCGATGGCGAATCGCTCGCCTCGGCGGACATAGCGGAAACCACGGTGAGGCATCCGATTGCAGACACAATCGCCTCGCGTCCGGTTTTCAAGACGAAAAGTTAGTCCTTCCGGAACGGACAGGGTACTCCCGCTGATTCCGAGATTTGGTACGCGGAGAATTGCATGGCTTCTGCAGCGGAACAGCTCGCCTCGAACCTGAATTTCTCGACTTTCGCCAAGGCGGAAGATCTGAAGAAACGACTGTGGTTCACGCTTGGTGCGCTTTTGGTCTACCGTCTTGGCACCTATATCCCGCTGCCCGGCCTCAACCCGGACGCGTTTGCGCAGGCCTTCCAAGGCCAGAGCGGCGGCATTCTCGGGCTCTTCAACATGTTTTCGGGCGGCGCAGTGGAGCGCATGGCGATCTTCGCGCTCGGCATCATGCCCTATATCTCTGCCTCGATCATCGTTCAGCTGATGACCTCCGTCGTTCCGGCGCTGGAACAGCTGAAGAAAGAAGGCGAGCAGGGTCGCAAGATCATCAATCAGTACACCCGCTACGGCACGGTGCTTCTCGGCGTCATGCAGGCCTATGGCATTGCCGTCGGCCTTGAGAGCGGCAACGGCCTCGTGAACGATCCGGGTTGGTTCTTCCGTATTTCCACGGTTATCTCGCTGCTCGGCGGCACGATGTTCCTGATGTGGCTCGGCGAGCAGATCACATCGCGGGGCATCGGTAACGGCATCTCACTGATCATCTTCGCCGGCATCGTCGCCCATCTGCCGACGGCTCTTGCCGGAACGCTCGAGCTTGGCCGCACCGGTGCGCTTTCGACCCCGTTGATCCTGGCGATCATCGTCATGGTCGTTGCCGTCATCGCGCTCATCGTCTTCGTCGAACGCGCCCAGCGTCGTCTTCTGATCCAGTATCCGAAGCGCCAGGTCGGCAACCGCATGTTCCAGGGCGACACGTCGCACTTGCCGCTGAAGCTCAACACTGCGGGTGTTATCCCGGCGATCTTCGCATCGTCGCTGCTGCTGCTGCCGGCGACGCTTGCTGGTTTTGCCAACACCGCGGCGTTGCCCGGCTGGGCCACATCTATCGTCAGCGCGCTCGGTCACGGCCAGCCGCTCTACATGGTGCTCTACGGCGGCATGATTGCGTTCTTCGCCTTCTTCTACACGGCCATCGTCTTCAATCCGAAGGACACAGCCGACAATCTGAAGAAGCATGGCGGCTTCATTCCGGGCATCCGCCCGGGCGAGCGTACGGCTGAATACATCGACTACGTTCTGACGCGCATCACCGTGCTTGGAGCGATCTACCTGATCTTCGTCTGTATCCTGCCCGAAATCCTCATCGCCCAGACTGGCGTGCCGTTCTACCTTGGTGGTACGTCGCTTTTGATTGTTGTCAGCGTTACCCTTGATACGGTAGCACAGATCCAGGGTCACCTCATCGCTCAGCAGTATGAGGGGCTGATCAAGAAGTCGAAGCTGCGCGGAGGAAAGAGGGGACGATGAGACTGATTTTTTTGGGACCGCCCGGAGCTGGCAAGGGGACACAAGCCAAGCTTCTGACGGAGAGGTACGGTATTCCGCAGCTTTCCACAGGTGACATGCTGCGGGCGGCCGTCGCCCAGGCGACCGACGTCGGCAAGCGCGCCAAGGCTGTTATGGACGCCGGACAGCTCGTTTCTGATGCGATCGTCAACGAGATCGTGTCGGACCGGATCGACGCCCCGGATTGTGCCAACGGCTTTATCCTCGACGGATATCCGCGCACGGTCCCGCAGGCGGTCGCTCTCGGCCAGATGCTTAAAGGCAAGGGCTTGAAGCTCGATGCCGTGATCGAGCTCAAGGTCGACGAGACGGCGCTTGTAAAGCGTATGGAGAATCGCGTAGCGGAAACTATCGCTGCGGGCGGCTCGGTCAGATCGGACGATAATCCGGAAGCCTTCAAGCGTCGGCTGACGGAATATCGGGAAAAGACCGCACCTTTGTCGGAGCACTATGCCGGCACCGGTGAGCTTAAGACGGTCGACGGCATGGCCGATGTAGACGCCGTGACTGCACAGATCGAGAAGATTCTGGCCTAGACCCTGGGTCTTTGCCGAAAAGGAACCGCCGGGGAGTTGACTTTTCCGGCTGATTCCGCCAAAGACAGCGCCAACTCGCGACATGGGAGCGATCGGCGCGGTCTTCAACGAAACGAAGTCCGGGTACGGTCGGTTTTGACGTGTCTCGAACCTCAATCAACGTGCGGCTCTTGAGGTCGCGTAACGAAGCACCTATTGCCGGATGGCAACTGGAACGCAAGGAGAATAGACGTGGCACGTATCGCTGGCGTCAACATCCCGACGGCAAAGCGCGTTGTTATCGCGCTGACCTACATTCACGGGATCGGACCGAAATTCGCACAGGAAATCGTCGAGAAGGTCGGTATTCCGGCTGATCGCCGCGTGCATCAGTTGACGGACGCTGAAGTTCTTCAGATCCGCGAAACGATCGACCGCGACTACCAGGTTGAAGGTGACCTGCGTCGCGACACGTCGATGAACATCAAGCGTCTGATGGACCTGGGCTGCTACCGCGGCCTGCGTCATCGCCGCAGCCTGCCGGTGCGCGGTCAGCGTACCCACACCAATGCCCGCACCCGCAAGGGTCCGGCAAAGGCGATCGCCGGTAAGAAGAAGTAATTTCCCGAATAGGGAGATTGGGAGGCTGGCGCACGCGCCGGCCTCCTTTTGCAGTTTGGGAAGGGCGTTGCCCGACCGTCGCATTGCCTAACCGGTTTTGCGAAATGCCTGCAGGGCCGGTTCCACCGGTCCTGGATGAAACTGAAGAAGCAGGGCAGGGGACGAAAATTCCTTTCCCGGTGGAGCCGCTGGAATTACGGCGGTGCAGAGATCTAAGAAAGGGATCCTATGGCCAAGGAAGCCACCCGCGTTCGCCGTCGCGAACGCAAGAACATCACGTCTGGCGTCGCGCACGTCAATTCGTCGTTCAACAACACCATGATCACCATCACCGACGCACAGGGCAACGCAATTGCCTGGTCGTCTGCCGGTGCCAAGGGTTTCAAGGGCTCGCGTAAGTCGACCCCGTTTGCCGCTCAGATCGCCGCTGAAGACTGCGCCAAGAAGGCCCAGGAACACGGCATGAAGTCGCTTGAAGTTGAAGTTTGCGGTCCGGGTTCCGGCCGTGAATCCGCACTTCGCGCGCTGCAGGCTGCGGGCTTCATGATCACCTCGATCCGCGATGTGACCCCGATCCCGCACAACGGTTGCCGCCCGCGCAAGAAGCGCCGCGTCTGATCATTTGCGTTCAAAATGCCGGTGAGGGCGCTTCGGCGTGCTCCCGGACTTCGGGGCTCGGTTGTCACGATTGGATGGTGACAACGAACGGAAGGCACAAAACATGATCCAGAAAAATTGGCAGGAACTGATCAAGCCGAACAAGGTGGAGTTCATCTCCTCGGGCCGCACCAAGGCAACGTTGGTCGCGGAACCGCTTGAACGCGGCTTTGGTCTGACGCTCGGCAACGCGCTTCGCCGCGTGCTGCTGTCGTCGCTTCGCGGTGCTGCTGTTACCGCGGTGCAGATCGACGGCGTCCTGCACGAGTTCTCCTCTATCCCGGGCGTTCGGGAAGACGTGACGGACATCGTGCTCAACATCAAGGAAATCGCCATCAAGATGGATGGCGACGACGCAAAGCGCATGGTTGTGCGCAAGCAGGGTCCGGGCGTTGTAACCGCCGGTGACATCCAGACGGTTGGCGACATCGAAATCCTCAACCCGAACCATGTGATCTGCACCCTCGACGAGGGCGCTGAAATCCGCATGGAGTTCACCGTCAACAACGGCAAGGGCTACGTTCCGGCTGACCGTAACCGTTCGGAAGATGCTCCGATCGGCCTCATCCCGGTCGACAGCCTGTACTCGCCGGTCAAGAAGGTCTCGTACAAGGTGGAAAACACCCGCGAAGGCCAGGTTCTTGATTATGACAAGCTGACGATGTCCATCGAGACGGACGGCTCCGTCACCGGTGAAGATGCGATCGCGTTTGCGGCCCGCATCCTTCAGGACCAGCTGTCGGTTTTCGTCAACTTCGACGAGCCGCAGAAGGAAGCAGAGGAAGAGGCAGTCACCGAGCTCGCCTTCAACCCGGCGCTTCTCAAGAAGGTCGACGAACTGGAACTTTCCGTCCGTTCGGCCAACTGCCTGAAGAACGACAACATCGTCTACATCGGCGACCTCATTCAGAAGACCGAAGCAGAAATGCTCCGCACGCCGAATTTTGGTCGCAAGTCGCTGAACGAAATCAAGGAAGTTCTCGCTTCCATGGGCCTGCACCTCGGCATGGAAGTGCCGTCCTGGCCGCCTGAGAACATCGAAGATCTCGCCAAGCGTTACGAAGACCAATACTAACCATTAGACTGCGGGCAGATGCCTGCAAGTGAAGGAGAATAGCAATGCGCCACGGTAAAGCCGGCCGCAAGCTGAATAGAACCGCCAGCCACCGCAAGGCGATGTTTGCCAACATGGCAGCTTCGCTGATCGAGCACGAGCAGATCGTTACGACCCTGCCGAAGGCTAAGGAAATCCGCCCGATCGTTGAAAAGCTCGTCACTCTCGGCAAGCGCGGCGACCTGCATGCTCGTCGTCAGGCGATCTCGCAGATCCGCGACGCCGCTGTCGTTTCGAAGCTGTTCGACACGATCGCATCGCGTTACGCCACCCGCAACGGCGGCTACCTGCGTATCATGAAGGCTGGTTTCCGCCAGGGCGACAACGCTGCTCTCGCCGTCATCGAATTCGTTGACCGCGACACCGATGCAAAGGGTGCGAAGGATCGCGCTCGCGTCGCAGCTGAAGCTGACGCCGCAGAAGCAGCCTGATCTTTTCAGGTAAGCTGAATTGAAAGCGGCCGGGTGTTCGTCACCCGGCCGCTTTTTCTGTTTCCGCTGTCCGGATCGGTCGGTTGGCGACCTGCCGTTTACGCTTCAGATAGGGCTTGCGCACCAGGCGCCAGCAAAGGAGCAAGGTGACCAAAGCCAGATAGGTCATCTGCTCGAGGCCGACCACCTTGACTGACATGGCGAAATGCAGCGCTCCCGCCGCGGCGATCACATAGGCAAGCTTGTGCAACTGGTTCCATTTGCTGCCGAGCCTACGGATCGACCAATTGTTGGATGTCAGCGCCAGGGGGATGAGCATCAGCAGCCCGGCCATTCCGATGGTGATGAACGGGCGCCGGGCGATGTCGGCGATGATGGCGGGGATGTTCAGGACCTGGTCGAGCAGGAAATAGGCCAGGAAGTGCATCACCACATAGTAGAACGCCAGCAGCCCGAGTGCGCGCCGGTAGCGCAGCCAGTTGACGCCGAAGATATCGCGGATGGGGGTGATCGCCAGCGTGGCGACCAGAAAGCGCAGCGCCCAGATGCCGAGCAGGTGCTCGAATTCCTTGACGGGGTTTCCAGGCAGGCGTCCGGTGGCGCCGAGGTAAAAGGCGGCAAGGGCCGGACAGAGGCCCAGCCCGTACAATCCCCAGACGGACGCGGAGTGAAAGCGTTTCGGCAGGGCGGGCAGCTTGGGCATTCTTAGAAGTTCGCTCTCAGGTCCATGCCGGCATAGAGACCGGCGACTTCTTCCGCATAGCCATTGAAGGGCAGGGTATCGCGTCGGTTGGCGCCGAAGAAACCACCGCCACCGATCCTGTTTTCGGTCGCCTGGCTCCAGCGTGGATGGTCGACGGTCGGGTTAACATTCGCATAGAAGCCGTACTCATTGGGTGCCGACAGGTTCCATGTCGAAGGCGGCGGCGTTTCCGTCAACGAGATTCGCACGATCGACTTGATACCCTTGAAGCCATACTTCCAAGGAGTGACCAGTCGGATCGGCGCACCGTTCTGATTTGGCAGGGTCTTGCCATAGACGCCGACCGAGAGAATGGTGAGCGGATGGCGCGCCTCGTCGAGGCGCAGACCCTCGCGGTAAGGCCAGGGCAAAGCCTGAAAGAAGCCTGATTGGCCGGGCATCTCCTCGGGGCGCACCACGGTCTCGAATGAGACATATTTCGCATTGCCGAGTGGCTCGACTTTGTCGAGCAGGGCTGCGAGCGGGAACCCGGTCCAGGGAATGACCATCGACCAGGCTTCGACGCAACGCATCCGGTAGACACGCTCCTCGATTGGAAGCGCCAGAAGCTCCTCCAACCCGAATTCCTTCGGCTTGCCGACAAGACCATCGACCTTCACGGTCCATGGGGTCGGTTTGAAGGTATCCGAGTTGGCCGAAGGATCGGCCTTGCCGGTCCCGAACTCATAAAAATTGTTGTAGCCGGTGACGTCGGCCTCCGGCGTCAGATCCTCCTCGACGGTGTATCTGCCCTTGGGTGCGGCGAGTGCAGCCGCTTGGACCGAACCGACGCCAGTGCCTGCAATCAGCAAACCACCTGCCGTCGTCGCTAGAAAGGCGCGGCGCGAGAGAAAGCAGCTCTCCGGCGTGATTTCGGACGATGCGATTCTCGGTGGACGATAGGCCGGCATGATCTTTTCCGCTTTCAACGTGTGGGTCTTGTCTGCTCAAACTGACCAGAGTTTCGATCACTGAGAAAGAGGCGGATAACCACGTTTTCGTGCGTTCTACGTGATGGCGCCGACTTTGCGTATCTCGCAGTGACGTTTGCCTTTTTTCCTGCGAAATCCTATCTGAACGTAGCCGCGACGAATAGGAGAAGGCTTCATATGATCTTTGGTTCAAGGGCGCTTGCGACGCTCGTTCTCGCTGTCTCTCTCGCCTGTCCGGCAATGGCCCAGGATGCGAAGGTCGTGCCCCAGTCGCGCACCGAGATGCAGCTTTCCTTCTCGCCTCTGGTCAAGCAGACGGCGAATGCGGTCGTCAACGTCTATGCCGAGCGCGTGGTCGAGCGCCGGTCGGTCTTCTCGGGCGATCCCTTCTTCGAAGAGTTCTTCGGGCAGCGCATGCCGAACCGCAGCGAGAAGCAGTCGTCGCTCGGATCCGGCGTGATCGTCGGCAAGAACGGCATCGTCGTTACCAATAACCACGTCATAGAAGGCGCCGACGATATCAAGGTGGCGCTTGCCGATGGCCGCGAATATCCCTGCAAGATCGTGCTCAAGGATGACCGCCTCGATCTTGCGGTCCTGAAGATCCAGTCCGATGGTCCGTTCGACATCATCCCGATCGGCGATTCCGATGCGGTCGAGGTCGGCGATATCGTTCTGGCGATCGGCAATCCCTTCGGCGTCGGGCAGACGGTGACGAGCGGCATCGTTTCCGCGCTCGCCCGCAATCAGATTTCGTCGGGCGATTTCGGCTTCTTCATCCAGACGGACGCCGCCATCAACCCCGGCAATTCCGGCGGTGGCCTGATCGACATGAACGGTGCGCTGATCGGCATCAATACCGCGATTTTCTCCAAGGGCGGCGGCTCGAACGGCGTCGGCTTTGCCATCCCTGCCAATCTGGTAAAGGTGTTTGTCGCCTCCGCCGAGGGCGGCAATGGCTCCTTCGTGCGTCCGTTCATCGGCGCGTCCTTCGAGCCCGTGACCTCAGAAGTCGCGGAAGCTCTTGGCCTTGATCGCGCTCGCGGCGCGCTTGTCACCGCCGTCGTCACCGACGGGCCCGCAGCCTCAGCTGGCATCAAGCCGGGGCAGGTGATCACAGCGGTCAACGGCATCGCCGTGGAACATCCCGATGCCCTCGGCTACCGCCTGACCACGGTCGGTATTGGCCACGAGGCCCGCGTCACCGTTTCCGAAAACGGCAAACCGCACGATGTCAGCCTGAAGCTCGACCGTGCACCGGAGACGTCGCCCCGCGACGAGCGCCTCATCGAGGGCCGCAATCCGTTTGCCGGTGCGGTCGTAGCCAATCTCTCTCCCCGATTGGCCGACGAACTGCGCATGTCGACCTCGCTGCAGGGTGTCGTCGTTACCGAGATCAACCGTGGCTCGCCCGCCGCGCGCATCGGACTGGCGCCGAAGGATATTATCCGCTCCGTCAACGGCGCGTCGATCGACAGTTCGAAGACATTGGAGAGCGTGATGGCCGAGGGTGCCTCCTTCTGGCGCGTCGAAATCGAGCGCGATGGCCAGATCATTCGTCAGTTCTTCCGATGAGCGATCTCTTCTCGTCCTCCGAGCCGCCGGAAATGACCTCGGCAAGACCGCTTGCCGATCGTCTGCGGCCGCGCACGCTGTCCGAAGTCACCGGCCAGGAACACCTGACGGGCGTGGATGGCGTGTTGACGCGCATGATCGCATCGGGCTCGCTCGGATCGATGATCTTCTGGGGACCGCCTGGAACGGGCAAGACGACGGTCGCCCGGCTGCTGTCGGGCGAGGCGGGGCTTGCCTTCGAGCAGATCTCGGCGATCTTTTCCGGTGTCGCCGACCTCAAGAAGGTTTTCGAATCGGCAAGGGCCCGGCGGATGTCGGGCCGCCAGACCTTGCTCTTCGTCGATGAGATTCATCGTTTCAACCGTGCCCAGCAGGACAGCTTCTTGCCCGTCATGGAAGACGGCACGGTCATCTTGGTCGGGGCGACGACAGAAAATCCGTCTTTCGAACTCAACGCCGCTCTCTTGTCACGCGCCCGTGTGCTGACGTTCAAGCCGCATGGAGAAGAGAGCCTGCGAGAATTGCTGAAGCGCGCCGAAGAGACGGAAGGCAAACCTCTTCCGCTGGATGAGGACGCCCGGGCAAGCCTGATCCGGATGGCCGATGGCGACGGCCGGGCGCGCTCACGCTGGCCGAGGAGGTCTGGCGCGCCGCGCGGGCGGACGAGATCTTCGATGTCGACGCGCTGCAGAGGATCGTGCAGCGACGAGCGCCGGTCTACGACAAGGGGCAGGACGGTCACTACAACCTGATTTCGGCCCTGCACAAATCGGTGCGCGGCTCCGACCCGGATGCGGCACTTTATTATCTCTGCCGAATGTTCGATGCCGGCGAGGATCCGCTCTATCTCGGACGGCGCCTCGTCCGCATGGCGGTGGAGGATATCGGCCTTGCCGATCCTCAGGCACTGGCGATCTGCAATGCCGCCAAGGATGCGTATGATTATCTCGGTTCGCCGGAAGGAGAACTGGCGTTGGCCCAGGCCTGCGTCTATCTCGCGACCGCACCGAAATCGAATGGTGTCTACATGGCTTACAAAGCGGCCATGCGGGCGGCCAAGGAAAACGGTTCGCTTCTGCCGCCGAAGCATATTCTGAACGCGCCGACCAAGTTGATGAAGGGCGAGGGCTACGGCGACGGCTATCGTTACGACCACGATGAGCCCGATGCGTTTTCGGGCCAGGACTATTTCCCGGAAAAGATGGGACGCAAGACCTTCTATGACCCGCCGGAACGCGGCTTCGAGCGAGAGATCCGCAAGCGGCTGGAATGGTGGGCAAAGCTGCGGCGTGAGCGGAGCTGACTCCATCTCTCTGTTGCGACGCATTTCCTGGCGGGAAACCGCTTCGCACTTTTTGCTGGAAATGCTTAAGCCTTGCCGGGCGTGCAGGGCTGATTTGCCCGGGCATATCTTGCTGCCGTCAGAAAACCGTGAGATAGAACCCGCGTTGCAGACGGCTGCACGGTTTTGAGACTTTCGATACCGAACATCCGCGGGGACGGCCTCGCTCCATACTCTAGGAGTTTGAAATGGCCTGGTTAATCCTCCTGCTTGCCGGTATCCTCGAAATCGGCTGGGCAATCGGTCTCAAATACACCGACGGTTTCACGCGGCTGACGCCGACGGTCCTGACCGTCGGTTCGATGATCCTTAGCATCGCCTTGCTTGGTCTGGCGGTCCGAACGCTGCCGCTCGGCACGGCCTATGCCGTCTGGACCGGCATCGGCACGGTCGGTACCGTCATTCTCGGCATTTTCCTCTTTGCCGAGCCGGCGACGTTCGTCCGCCTCGGTTGCATCACGCTGATCGTTGCCGGTATTGCCGGGCTGAAGCTTTCTGCCTAACGCAACGTCAGAGATCTCTCGCAAGGGCAGCTGACTTTCGCAGCCTGTTCCGGCGCGCCGCTATCGCAGCGCGTCGAGGACGGCAGTCGCCGCCTGCATCTCCTGCCAGCGGCCCTCGCGGCGCTTGAACGCTTCCTCGTCTGTGCCCCAATGCTCGATCTGCCAGTCCTCATCGACATGGGCTGCAATCCAAGCCTGTTCGGCGGTCAGCCGGCCGGACGCGAACGCAACCGCGAGCAGCGCCGAGCCGGTCAAGGTGGTGATCGTATGCACGCAGGTCAGGCCGAGCGGCGTCGCAAAGGCGCGCAGGCCCTCTGCATAGGCGGTGATTGCCTCACCGGGCTGTTCCTGGTGGATGACGCCCTCGGCCAGAATGAAGCGGGCGCCGAGCGACTGCGCAGCCCATTCGAGCACCGGGTTCCAGACGGCGTTCTGCCGTCCGACGAGCCCTTCCGGGCTGGACGCGCGGTAGCAGAGCAAGTCGGTTCCAGCGAAACGTAAGATGTCCTCGAAAACCGAGCGCTGGTCCTTCGCCACACCGTCGAGCGCCGTGTTGGCGATCCGGGTGACCGGCATCTTGGCGGGGTCGATGACCTCGACCTGCGCATCCCATTCGGCTGCCAGCATTTCGGCAAGCTTCAGGGTCGGGACCGCAAGCAGATTTTTCGCCGGCGTGCGCACCGGTCGGCCGTCAAGCAGCACGCTGTGGCCGCCGTCTTCCGAAGTGCCGATGCTGACGTCCTTGTAGAAGCGCTTGGGCAGCGGCTTCAGCATCTGGATCTGTGCGCGCCGGACCGGGTCCTCGTGGCTCAACGCACCGCTGAGTTCATCGCGAATATCAGGCATGATAGTGTTCCATCCACTCCATGATGTCGGCCGGCGTCCGTGCAATGTAGTCGGCCCCCGCCTCGACGAGATCCGGTACGTCGGCATAACCCCACGCAACACCGATGGCGGCGGCGCCGGCGGCCTTCGCCATCTGCATATCATAAATCGCATCGCCGATGACGACAGTATCGCTCGGATCAATCCCGGCTTCCGAGCAGCATTCCGAGACCATTGCTGGATGCGGCTTTGAAGGGCAGTCGTCGGCCGTGCGCGAGACGAAGAATATCCGGTCGAAGCCGTGGGTCTCGGCGATATGCGTCAGACCGCGGCGCGATTTGCCGGTGACCGCGCCAATCAGCAGCTCGTCGCGGCCGGACAGCGTCTGCATCATCTCCGCGATGCCGGGAAACAGCAGCTCCTGAAATCCGGATTCGCCGCGCACGCCGGCAAAAATCGCCTTGTAATGGGCCGTCATTGCCAGCGCCTGGTCGTCGACATGCTCGTGTCCGAGCAGGCGAGCAATGGCGATGTCAAGGGTCAGGCCGATGATGCCCTTGGTCGCGGAAAGTTCGGGTCGATCGAGTTCGAAGGCTTCGAAGGTCCGTGCCATCACTTCGTGGATCAGACCGCCGCTGTCGACCAGCGTGCCATCGCAATCGAAAAGCGCCAGTTTCATCAGTCGTCCTCGCCGGGCTCGTTCTCTTCGAAGCCTAGCAGGTTCCAGCTCTGGACCATGTGCGGCGGCAGCGGCGCAGTCACCCGCAGGCGACCGCCATCCGGGTGCGGGATATCGATATGGCGTGCGTGCAGGTGCAGCCGGTTCTGCATGCCGCCGGGCAGGCTCCAGTTGAAATCGGCGTCGAAATACTTCGGGTCGCCGAGGATCGGATGGCCGATGTGCAGCGCATGCACGCGTAGCTGATGGGTACGGCCGGTATAGGGCTCCATCTCCAGCCAGGCGAGGTTCTGTGCTGCCTGCTCGCGCACACGGTAGTAGGAAATGGCGTGGTCGGCGCCATCTTCACCGTGCTTGGCGATGCGCATGCGGTCGCCGTCCGGCGTCTGTTCCTTGACCAGCCAGGTCGAGATGCGGTCCTCGCGCTTGCGCGGGACGCCCTTCACCAGTGCCCAATAGGTCTTCTTGGTGTCGCGCTCGCGGAAGGCAGCCGTCAGCTTCTGCGCGGCGCCACGCGTGCGGGCAATCACCAGAACGCCGGAGGTGTCGCGGTCGAGGCGATGAACCAGACGGGGTTTTTCGCCACGCTGGTTGGTCCATGCCTCGAGCATCTTGTCGATGTGTCGGTTGACGCCGGAGCCGCCCTGTACCGCAAGCCCAGCCGGCTTGTTCAGCACGATAACCTTCGCGTCCTCGTGCAGCACCATGCGCGACAGCAATTCCCCGTCGGGCGAGTGGCGAAGGTCGCGTCCGGCGATCGGGCCAGTCTTTATCTCCTTGGCGTCGACGTTAAGCGGAGGGATGCGGACCGTCTGGCCCGTCTGCAGGCGCGTGTCGGATTTGACGCGGCCGCCGTCGACACGGATCTGGCCCGAGCGCAGCAGCTTCTGCAGCGGACCGAAACCCAGTCCGGGGAAATGCACCTTGAACCAGCGATCGAGGCGCATGCCTGCCTCGTCGCCGTCCACCTGCTTGTGTTCTATGCCTGCCATCTCAGCGAACCTGCTTCCTGTTCTTTAGAGGCAGCCTTTAGACCATTGCGCGCATCAGGGCCAGCCCGGCAAACACCGCCAGTATCGAAAGCACGATGCTGGCGGCGATGTAGCCGAGCGCGAGTGCAGCATCGCCACGCTCGAGCAGCATAATGGCGTCCAGTGAAAAAGCCGAAAAGGTGGTGTAACCGCCCAGCACGCCGGTGATCAGGAACAGTCGCATCTCCGGCGAAGCGCCGAACTTGCGCATGATCAGCTCCGCAAGCAAGCCGATCAGGAACGAGCCGGTGACGTTGACCATGAGCGTTCCCCATGGAAGGGCCGGGCCCCATCGTTGAACCGTCCAAAGGCCGACAAGATAGCGGGCCATCGATCCGATGGCGCCGCCGGCACCGACGAGAAGAAGTTGGGACATCGCAGCCTCCGGCCGTTTCACTGGGATCAGGCCAGCCGCTCGGCGTGCCACTTCAGATGATCGCCCATGAAGGTCGAGATGAAGTAATAGGAGTGATCGTAGCGCTCATGCATGCGCAGCGTCAGGTCGATGCCGGTTCCCTTGATCGCTTCCTCGAAGAGCCATGGCCGCAGGCCGTTGTCGAGGAAACTGTCCGCCTTGCCCTGGTCGATCAGGAACTCCGGGAAGCGGGCACCATCCTTGACCAGCGCGCAGGCATCGTATTGCCGCCAGGCGGCCCTGTCCTCGCCGAGGTATTTCTCGAAGGCGCCGATGGACCAGTCGGCCGTCGACGGCTCGACGATCGGCGCAAAGGCCGAGCAGCTGCGGAAACGGTCCGGATGCTTGAGCGCGATGGTCATTGCACCGTGACCGCCCATCGAATGGCCGAAAATGCCCTGCCGGCTCATATCGATGCGAAAATGCTGGCTGACGAAGGCCGGCAGCTCCTCGGTGATGTAGCTGTACATCTGATAGTGCTCGGACCACGGTGTTTGCGTGGCATCGAGGTAGAAGCCTGCGCCCTTGCCCATCTGCCAGTTGGTGAGTTCGTCGGGAACTTCCGTGCCGCGCGGGCTGGTGTCGGGGCAGACGACGATCAGCCCGAGCTCGGCTGCCATACGGCGGTACTCACCCTTTTCCATCACGTTGGCATGGGTGCAGGTGAGGCCCGAGAGATACCAGAGCACCGGCCGCGGCTCCTTGATCGCCTGTGGCGGGACGAAGACAGCAAACGTCATCTCGCCCTTGCAGGCCGCGGATTCGTGCGAGAAGACGCCCTGCATGCCGCCAAATGCGGTGTTCTGAGAAAGGACTTTCATCAAATGCTCCTTGGATATCGTGGGATCAGCCGGCGAGTTGCACGGCCGCGTTGACCGCAGCGGCGACAAGCACGGTGTTGAAGAAGAAGGAGACGATGGCGTGCATCAGGTTGATGCGCCGCATCGCCGTGGTGGTGATGGCGACGTCCGAAGTCTGGGCGGTCATGCCGATCACGAAGGAAAAATAGAGGAAATCATAGCCGCCGGGTTCCGGCGTCTCGGGAAAATCGAGGCCGCGCTGCGGGGCAGGGGTTTGCGCGCCGTCGTCAGGCACCCAATAGACATGGGCATAGTGCATGGCCGCCATCACGTGGATGGTCGCCCAGCCGAGAACGACCGAGGCAAAGGCTAGCGCCAGTTCGAGCGTTGGCCCCTTACTTTCGCCGTTCAACGCGAAGAACAGCGAGACCAGCGCCGTGGCGGCCGCTGCGAAAGTGACCAGGAAAATCACCGCTTCGGGTTCGTCGGTGTTTCTCGCATGCGTCTTGAGATGCTTGCCCGTCATCATCCGCAGCCGCCGGGCGCTCATGATCAGGTAGACGCAGAAAAAAGTGACGGCTGAGACTTCGAAACTATAGCGCGGCGCGGCAAACCACATGACGGGCAGGCTGGCAAGAGCACAGGGGAGCGCGGTGTAGAACGGCCAGTGCCTGAGCCTTGTCGTCGCTGTCATCGGAGTGCCCCTGCGATCCCTTGCGGATTGACGCCGCGCCTCACTTTTTCGTCTGGCGCGCGAGTCGGTCAAGTGTCTCGAGGAAGGTCGAACGGTCGCGTTGCGTGAAGGCGGCATTGTAGCCCTTGCTTTCGCCGGTCTCGCGCAGGTGTTGGCCAAGGTCGCGCATGGCAGACGCCATGCCGATATTGCTCTTGTCGAAGACGCGCCCGGACGGGCCGGTGACGAATGCGCCGGCGGCCACGCAACGAACCGCAAGCGGCACGTCGGCAGTCACGACGATATCGCCCTCATGCGCGCGTTCGGCGATCCAGTCGTCGGCGGCGTCGAAGCTTGCCGACACGATGACGTTGTGGACCATCGGGTCGCGCGACGGTCGCAGGCCCGAGTTGGCGACGAAGGTCACCTTGAAGCCATGGCGCTCGGCCACCTTCAGCACTTCCGCCTTCACCGGGCAGGCATCGGCATCGACATAGATCATCCTGAATCCGTTTCTCAAATGGACCGAAAAAGCGCCGGAATACAATCGATTCCGGCGCTTTCCTGAATCGGATTTTAAGCTTAGTAGAGAACCACGCTGCGGATGCTCTCGCCGGAGTGCATCAGCTCGAAGCCCTTGTTGATGTCTTCGAGCGGCATCGTGTGGGTGATCATCGGATCGATCTCGATCTTGCCTTCCATGTACCAGTCGACAATCTTCGGCACGTCGGTGCGGCCGAGGGCGCCGCCAAAGGCGGTGCCCATCCAGCTGCGACCGGTGACGAGCTGGAACGGACGGGTGGAGATTTCCTGGCCGGCACCGGCAACGCCGATGACCACCGACTTGCCCCAGCCGCGATGCGAGGC
>NZ_MOAI01000057.1:0-20455 GCF_001976035.1 Ensifer sp. 1H6
GCCACCGGCGCTCCTCTCCCCTGGCCGGCGCCCGAAAGCCTGCTGTTGAAATTCATCGCCCATCACCTCTGGGACCCGGCTAAGCGTGCCGAAGATAAAAGCCATGGCATGCCGGCAGAGGTGGAAACGACGCTGAGCGAAAACAAGGTCGCGCGGCCCGGCTGATCACCTGAAAGCGCCGGTCATGCCGGCGGAGGCGTGTGGTCCTGGACGTCCGGCCAGAGGCACCGCTGGAGCAGAACAAACACTGCATGCAGTAAGCTGCAGAATCGCAATGGGCTCAGGTCTGGAGGTTGTCCGCCGACATCTTGCCGGACTTGCGGTCTTTCACCAGCTCATAGGTAATCTACTGGCCGTCGTTGAGTCCGCGTAGACCAGCTCGCTCCACCGCGGAAATGTGGACGAACACATCAGCAGTTCCGTCATCCGGCTGGATGAAACCGAAGCCTTTTGTTGTGTTGAACCATTTTACTGTACCGGTTGCCAAAGTATCCTCTTTTGATCATCGTCCTGTCGGACAGATAGGCTCGAATGACACTGGTGCGCTCACATTAGTAGACGGTTCCGGCGTCAACGGAAAGTCATGCGAGCTGCCGTGTCTTGGCCGAACGCAGCCAACAGCCGGCGGTCCTGCTATATCGCGTCTATCCCACCGGACCTAAATTCCGGGTCTTGGTTGATTACCTTTGCTGTAAGCACGGTAGAGCCGACGTATTATGGCTGCAAGAACAGACGCGCTTATTGCGCCGATGCGCCTAATCCCAGGACAGCTGATCCTTCGGAAGCCGACCACTTGGGTCATGTGCCTGCACTTTATGCGGCAGGCTGGGGCCCCAGTTCCAAAGCACCAGGTTTCGATCTCCCTCTTCGGAGCCAGGCGCAAAACTGGGTACTATGATGCCTGCCGTACCCCTCGCCTTCAGTCGATCGTATATCGACCAGGATGGGGGCCTCCTTCCTTCGGAAAGCGCGGTGGCCCAACTGCAGGCCATTTCCTCCACCGAAACACTATTCGCGGCCCGACCAACGTCAGAAGTAAGGTCCGCGATGTCATCACAGTCGACATCGTAGGAACAAAGTACGCAGGGGTCGATACGATGAGCAAATCCTTGATTGGCTTCCTTAATCGCCGTCATGACACTGAGGCCGAGATAGAGAGCCGACACGCCTTTTGGGTTGAACCGCGCGCCCCTTATAGCCGCGCCATCTCCTGAAACCGGTTTGAAAGCCCAGCGTGGATCGTGCGCACGGTAACAATTGCCCACAAACCTCAAGCGAAGCCCCCTAGGGCCATATGATCGAGGTAATCTCGCACCGCCGCGGCCTTGCCGTCTTTTACGAGAGCCTCGGGCGTACGCCCGCCAAAAGCTGGTAGAGGTTGAGCCCGGTACCAAGCCATTGCTTGCTCCTTACCACCGGCCCAATCTGAGACGCGACTGATAATCTCCAGCATTTCCCGAAGGCGACTCTGCGTTTTCGCGCCCAGGCTACGCTCGCTTCTATACAGCGTTTCGCGGGCTAGGCCCGCCGTCTCGGCCAACTGGCTCTTAGACATGCCGAAGCCGGTTGCGACCCGTTCCACAGCGATCTTTCCCGAGCGATCCATATAGGACAGGACCAGGGGACCGCTTTGCTCTAGAGATTTCAGAACCTGAGGCATGATCATTCCGCCATATCGAGTAACTCATTTATTGTGCAAAATATATGACTCTATTGGCGACAACGCAAGCGACTACGACAGATTCGCCGGGGTAGCGAGAAGCTTCAGGTTGCTGCCCTCCAAAGAGCCGTTCGCTAGGCGCTTCGAGCAATCACCGGGTTCGCCCGCAATAGAGCCATCAGCACCGGTCCGAGCGAAAACTCCCCTCGCCGCGCCTTATCCGTCAGATTGCGAAGATTACCGCCGGCCGAGTTGATGTGCCCTGCCCTCTCGAGAATGCAGGCCACGCGCCGCGCCCTGGAAGAGCGGCTGCGGCGCCTCGCGAATGCCGGAAATCGCGAAGTGCTTCTCGAGGAACTGGCGGCGAGCCGTAAACGCTGGGCGAAGCTCCCGGTGCTGGATAAGCGCTCTGCCGATGAGATTTTGGGGTATGACGAAAACGGCCTTCCCAACTGATGGTCATCGACACATCAGCAATTGTTGCGATCGCGTTCAACGAACCGGACGCAGAAACCTACGAGCAAAAAGTAGTCGACGCTCCGCGGCGTTTCATTTCAGCTGCGACAATTCTTGAACTGTCCATCGTGATCGAGGCTCGCCTCGGCGAGGCGGGCGCTGCCGAGCTCGATCTATGGCCCTACAAAGCGGGTGTCGAAGT
Organism: Ensifer sp. 1H6; assembly: GCF_001976035.1. Taxonomy (NCBI): domain Bacteria; kingdom Pseudomonadati; phylum Pseudomonadota; class Alphaproteobacteria; order Hyphomicrobiales; family Rhizobiaceae; genus Ensifer; species Ensifer sp. 1H6. The sequence goes on from NZ_MOAI01000057.1 coordinate 2,319, forward strand.
CGTCGCTGTCGACGCGGAACAGATTGCTATTGCAAGACGTGCCTGGCGCAACTTTGGCAAGGGCCGGCACCCGGCGAGCCTGAATTTTGGGGACTGTTTTTCCTATGCGCTGGCCAAGTCGCGCAACGAGCCATTGCTCTTCAATGGTGACGATTTCTCGCGCACAGACATAGAGGCAGCATGACAAACGACGAGCGGGGTCGTCGCACACAAACGGTGAGCGGAGCCCCTAGCCCGGGGTCGATCGCGCCGACCGTTCAAAAATCGAGGGCGGCGTTGTCGACCACTTCCTTCATCACGAAGAACGTCCTTGTCTGGCGGACGCCCGGCAGCGCGATCAGCTGCGTCCCGTGGATCCGATTGAAATCGGCCATGTCACCCACGCGAATTTTCAAGAAGTAGTCGAAGTCGCCGGCAACGAGATGACAGTCGAGGATGAACTTCAGCTTCTCGACCGCCTTTTCAAATTCGCGAAAACTCTCCGGCGTCGAGCGATCGAGCACCACGCCGACCATGACCAGCGCGCCGCGATCGACCTTCTGCGGCGCCACAAGCGCACGCACATTGCTGATGTAACCTTCCTCGAACAGCCTCTGGGTCCGTCGGTGGCATGTCGCAGCACTGACATCGACCATTTGCGCCAGCTCCGCATTGGTCAGCCGGCCGTTCTTCTGCAGCAGGCGCAGCATCTTGAGATCGATACGATCGAGTTCACCTTGCATGGAAGAATCTTCCTTATTTGTCGTGATATGCGGATGCAATCTGTGATCTTATGCAATCTGCCGGGGCAAATGCAAAATCTTTGCATGATATTAGAGAGCACCTTCCACGTGATGGGTGGTAGCGTTTCCTGACTTTCAAAACAGAAGGAAGGGAACAACATGTTGGAAAAATTCGAACGTTACCCGCTCACCTTCGGGCCGACGCATATCGAGAAACTCGACCGGCTCTCGGGCCATCTGGGCGGTCAGGTCGAGATCTACGCCAAGAGAGACGACTGCAATTCCGGCCTCGCCTTCGGCGGCAACAAGCTGCGCAAGCTGGAATATATCATTCCGGATGCGCTCAGCTCCGGAGCCGATACGCTGGTGTCGATCGGAGGCGTTCAATCGAACCACACGCGCATGATCGCCGCCGTTGCCGCCAAGATCGGGTTCAAATGCCGGTTGGTGCAGGAGAGCTGGGTGCCGCACGAGGACGCCGTCTACGACCGCGTCGGCAACATCATGCTCAGCCGTATCATGGGCGCCGAGGTCCAGATGGTCGATGAAGGTTTCGACATCGGCATCCGCCAAAGCTGGGAGGCTGCGATCGAGGACGTGAAAGCGCGTGGCGGCAAACCCTACGCCATCCCCGCCGGCGCCTCCGTGCACAAGTTCGGTGGGCTCGGCTATGTCGGCTTTGCCGAGGAGGTGCGTGCGCAGGAGGAAGAGCTTGGCTTCAAGTTCGACTACATCGTCGTCTGCACCGTCACCGGCTCGACCCATGCCGGCATGCTGGTGGGCTTTGCCAAGGACGGCCGCCAGCGGCAGGTCATCGGCATCGACGCCTCGTTCACCCCGGCGCAGACAAAAGCACAGGTTCTCGACATTGCTCGCAGGACCGCCGAACTGGTCGAGCTCGGCACCGATCTCACCGAAGAGGACGTGGTGCTGCTCGAGGATTATGCCTATCCGGTCTACGGCGTGCCCTCCGACGAGACCAAGGCGGCGATCCGGCTTTGCGCCCGCCTCGAGGGCATGATCACCGACCCCGTCTATGAAGGCAAATCGATGCAGGGCATGATCGATCTCGTTCGCAAGGGCTATTTTCCCGAGGGATCAAAGGTTCTTTATGCCCATCTCGGCGGCGCCCCAGCGCTCAACGGCTACGGCTACACCTTTCGCAACGGCTGATATCTCCGCCGGCCGCCGGGTATCTCGATCCAGCGCTTCGAACGCTACGGCCGGGCAGGACTGTCCGGCCGTGGACAAGAGGACATCAATTCAGGCGAGAGCGCGATCGACCGCCGCAAGCCCATGCAGTTCGGTGGTGTCGAAAACCGGAACGGGGCTGTCGGCTTGGGAGATCAACAGCATGATCTCGGTGCAGCCCATGATGATCGCCTGGGCGCCGCGTTCCACCAGTCGCTGAATGACCTGACGGTAAGCGTCGCGCGACGCGTCCTCGACACGGCCGACCACGAGCTCCTTGTAGATAATGTCGTGGACGGTTTTCCGGTCCTCGTCGCCGGGCACCAGAACGTCCAGCCCGTGCCGTTCGATCAGCCGCCCCTTGTAGAAATCCTGCTCCATGGTGAAGGCCGTGCCGAGCAATCCGACGCGGCTGAGGCCGAGCGCCTTGATCTTCTCCGCCGTCGGGTCGGCAATATGCAAGAGCGGAATGGAGACGGCTGCGGATACAGCATCGGCCATCCGGTGCATGGTGTTGGTGCAGATCACCAGGAAATCCGCGCCTCCGGCTTCAAGGCGGCGGGCAGCATCGGTCATTTCGCCCGTCAGGGCCGACCAGTCGCCAATATGCTGCAGCCGCTCGATCTCACCGAAATCCATCGACCACATCAGGCTCTTGGCCGAGTGCACGCCGCCCAGGCGCGCCCGGACTTCCTGATTGACGATACGATAGTATTGGGCAGAGCTTTCCCAGCTCATGCCGCCGATAAGTCCCATGACCTTCAATGCGCTTGTCCTTCCCGATTGCGAGCAAACCTAAAGCTCGGCGATCCTAATTTCTGCCACATCCGCCGCCGCACAAGCAACACACGCTAATGGATCTCGTGCCAGAGCTCCGCCCCGCAGCGTGGACAAGGCGGCACCATTTCGCCCGGAGAAAGCTTGAGGACTTCTGCGCACTGCACGCAGGCAAGACGGCGTTTCTCCCGAACGGCGGATCCGGACCGGAACTGCGTCGGCTTGCTGACGTCCCAGGGTGGCTCGATCAACAGCCCCTGCCTGGTCGACGGCTCATCGAAGGTGAAAACCGACAGCAGCCCGTTGGTTTCGAAATAGGCGGCCCGCACCTGTCCGAGATGCCGCACCTGCTTCAGGCGGAGCTGCTCGAACAGCTCGTCGTGGCCAACGTTCAGCCGCGTCAGCGCCTTCCAGAGGATTGCGCCATCGCGCACCACCTCGACGCTGACGCCCTCGATCACGTCCTCGAGCTTTCGGTTGCGAGCAACGATGTAGCTCAACGACTTGTCCAGCAGCACGACCACGGTGATGACGACCATGCAATGGACGAGCGGGACGTCGGGATAGAACATCGCATCGCCAACCGCAGAGCCAAGCGCGATCACCAGCAGGAACTCCACCAGCGAGAGCTGGCCGATCGACCGGCTGCCGATCCATCGGATCAGGAACAGCGTGTAGGCGTAGATGATCAGCGTCCTCAGCGCGATCTCGAGCAGGAAAAGCGGCGGCTCGTCGCCGATCATCATCCTGCCGAGATCGAAAGCCACGAACGGCTCATTCATGGGAACACTCCTCCACAAGGCGCCGGGAGGCGCTGACGGTTGCTCGTTTCTATCTGTAGCGCTGGATGAGAAAGGCGAGAGCGAAGTGCGGCCCGGGCGCGTGCGGCGTCATCGCCGTCCCGAACTTTTTGCCCCAACGATTGAACCAAAGCCGACACGAGGCGTTTGCCTATCAGTGCAACCACAACGTCAGGAGACCCGCAGATGGATTGGAATCGTGTTGAAGGCAACTGGAAGCAGTTCAAGGGCAAGGTCAAGGAACAGTGGGGCAAGCTCACCGACGACGACCTCGATCAGATCGCCGGCAAGCGGGATCAGCTCGAAGGCAAGATCCAGGAACGCTACGGCATCGAAAAGGACCGCGCTCGCCGCGATATCGACGAATGGTATGGACGTCAGCTCTGACCGTTCAACGATTTCAGAAACCCCGCTCCGGCGGGGTTTTTTTCTGAGAGCACGACGGAAATGGAACTTTGTCAGGCCAGCCGGGTTGTTGGCGTGGCCGCAACAGTGACCGCATCATGACCCCAGGGAGAAATCCGACAACGATGGGAAGACCCGTGCAAGAGAACCGGCCCGTGGCTCAAAGAGACGTGGTATACGGCTGGAGCAAGATCTATGATCTGACCGAATTCATCCGCGCCTATGATCTGCCGCCGCTCGAAGCCCGGCCCTTGTTTGAGAAATATGGCCCGTCGCGGCAGGCCCTGGATGCCGCCATGAAAGCACGCAAAAGCTGTACGTGAGAGCATCTTTCGAAGACCGGAGAACCCCTGCAAGGAGAAAGAATGCGGCTCTTCCAGTGTAGCGCCTGCGGTCAGACGATCCATTTTGAAAACCGCAGCTGCATGCGCTGTGGATCGACCCTCGGGTTCGATCCAGACGATGTGGCGATGCACGCGCTGGTGCCACTCGACGACGGACTGTGGCAGGTCCACGGCGGCGGATCGCGGACCTTTCGCTTCTGCGACAATGCCGTCATCGATGTCTGCCATTGGCTGGTGCCGGCCGATCAGCCCGATCGCTACTGCGTCGCCTGTCGTCACAACACCATCGTGCCGACAATCGACGGCGTCGGCCTTGAGCGCTGGCGCAGAATAGGCCTGGCACAGCGTCATCTGTTCTATTCGTTGTTGCGCTGGCGGCTGCCGCATCCCACCCGCGAGCAGGATCCGCAGAACGGGCTGGCGTTCGAATTCCTCGCCGACACCGTCGATACCTACGGCAACACCGTACCTGCCCGAACGGGCCACAAGAATGGAATGATCAGTCTGCGCGCCTCCGAGGCGGAGGACGTCGTTCGCGAAAGCGTGCGAGTATCGATGAACGAGCCTTACCGCTCGCTGCTCGGGCACTTTCGCCACGAGATCGGTCACTTCTACTGGCAGAAACTCGTCGCTGACGAGGCGACAAGGATCGAGGCGCGCGCACTGTTCGGCGATGAGACACAGGACTATGCGGCAGCACTGCAACGCCACTACTATCAAGGCCCTCCCGACGACTGGCAGGAACGGTTCATCAGCCCCTATGCGAGTGCCCATCCGTCAGAGGATTTCGCCGAGTGCTGGGCCCATCTCTTCCACATCGTCGACGCCTTGGAGACCGGGCGCGCCTTCGGCATGGTCCTTGATCCGATCGGGCATGATACGCTCGAGGCCGAAATCCCCTTCGATCCCTATCGGGAGCCGAGCGCAGGCGTGCTTGTCGAGGCGTGGGTGCCGCTCAGCGTTGCGCTCAACGCCATCCAGCGGTCGATGGGCCAGCCCGACAGCTATCCCTTCGTCCTGTCGCAGCCGGTTATCCAGAAGCTGGATTTCATCAATCGGCTGATCCTCGGCGCCGCCACTTCGAGCCGGTAAAGGCCTCCGGATTTGAGGCTGGGGCGTGATCACCGAGCCGGGTTGGACAGAATGCAAGCGGAACAAAATCCCATCGCGCCGCGTTGCCCTGCGTTAGCAAGCGCTTGCGGAGGGAATTATGAGCGGCGCAGAAGCATTGGCGGCAGCGCTGGCGGGAGCAGCGGGATCGCAGACGATCGAATCGAGAGCTGTCCTCGACAGCCTTCCGATCGCGATCTACACCACGGATGCGGCCGGGGTCGTCACCTATTTCAATCGCGCTGCGGCGGAGTTGGCGGGACGCGAACCACGCCTCAATGCGGACCGCTGGTGCGTCTGCTGGCGCCTGCATCGACCTGACGGCACGGTGCTGCCGACCGATCAATGCCCGATGGCCGAGGCGCTCCTCAGCAAACGCGCCGTTCGTGGCGAGGAATTGATCGCCGCGCGTCCCGATGGGACAATGGTGGCGGTGGTTCCTTACCCGACACCGATCTTCGATGCCGAAGGCGAGATGATCGGCGCCGTCAATGTCCTCATCGACATCGGCAAGCGCAAGGCGGCGGAAGAGGAACTGCGCGCCAAGACCGACCGCATTCAGGCGCTCGATCGCATCTCCAGGCTTTTAGCCAGCGACCTCGATATCGAGCATATCGTCCAGACCGTGACCGACAGCGCCACGGAACTCAGCGGCGCGAAATTCGGTGCGTTCTTCTACAATGTCGTCGACGAGACCGGTGAGCATTTTCAACTCTTCACCCTGTCCGGCGCACCGCGGGAAGCGTTCGAAAAATTCGGCCCGCCGCGCAAGACGGCAGTGTTCGCGCCGACCTTCAACGGCGAAAGGGTCGTGCGCAGCGACGATATCCGCAAAGACCCGCGCTACGGGTTGAGCGAGCCGCATCTCGGCATGCCGCCGGGGCATCTGCCCGTTGTCAGCTACCTCGCCGTTCCGGTGATCGCCCGCTCCGGGGCCGTGCTCGGGGGATTGTTCTTCGGCCATGACGCACCGGGTGTCTTCACCCACGATTCCGAGGACATCGTCGTTGCCATCGCCGCCCAAGCGGCCATCGCCATCGACAACGCTCGACTGCTTGCCGACAGCCAAAAACAAAGCGAAAGCCGCCGGATTGCCGAGCTTTCCGCCCGCCATCTCGCATCGATCGTCGAATCCTCTGATGATGCCATTGTCAGCAAGGACCTGAACGGCGTCGTCACCAGCTGGAACAGGGGCGCCGAGGCACTGTTCGGATACAGCGTGCAGGAGATGGTGGGAACCCCGATCATGCGCCTCATTCCGAAGGGCCATGAAGACGAGGAAATGCAAATCCTAGACCGGATCCGCAAAGGCGAACGCGTCGATCACTATGAAACGAGACGGCAACGCAAGGATGGCACCCTCATCGACATATCGCTGACGATATCGCCGATCCTCGATAACGAGGGGCGTGTCGTCGGCGCTTCGAAGATTGCCCGCGATATCAGCGAACGCAAGGCAGCCGAGCTGGTGCTTTCCGAGCGCCTGCGCGAGCAGGCTTCGCTCTATCAGTTTACCGAGCGAGTGCACCGTGCGCGGTCGATCGCCGCCGTCTATGAGGCTGCGCTCGACGCCATTCAATCGGCGCTGCGCTGCAGCCGGGCATCGATCCTGCTCATCGACGAGACCGGCACCATGCGTTTTGTCGCCTCCCGCGGACTTTCGGAACGCTATCGCCTCGCCGTCGACGGCCACACGCCATGGAGCGCGGAGGCGCAGGATCCCAACCCGATCTTCATCGAAGATATTGGCCTGGCCGACATCTCGGATGAGTTGCGCGCAGCCGTTCGAACCGAAGGCATCGGCGCTCTCGGCTTCATTCCGCTGGTCTCGGCAGGCCGACTGATCGGCAAGTTCATGACCTACTACGACACGACGCATCACTTCGCCGCTTCCGAGGTCGACCTCGCTCAGACCATCGCCCGCCAGCTGAGCTTCAGCGTGCAGCGCATCCGGACCGAAGAGGCGAGACGGCGGGCCGAAGATCTGCTGCGGCACAACGAGGCAAAGGAGCGCGCCAGGGCGACGGAGGTGCTCGCGCTCATGGAAGCGGTCCCGGCGCCGATCTGGATTGCCAGGACCCCAGATTGTCGGGTCATCAGCGGCAACAGAAGCTCGTTCGAGCTGCTGCGGCTGCCGCCTGAGAGCAATCCCTCCCTCTCGGCACCGCCCGGCGAACGGCCCGCGCACTTCAAGGTCTATTCGCAAGACAGGTTGCTTTCGCCGGACGAATTGCCGGTCCAGCGGGCGGCACGCGGCGAAGAGGTGCGCAGCTTCGAACAGGAGATCCGCTTTGACGACGGCACGTCCCGGCATCTGCTAGGCAATGCCACGCCGCTGATCGACGCCTGGGGCATACCGCAAGGCGCAGTTGCCGCTTTCGTCGATATCACCGAGCGCAAGGAGACCGAACAGGCGATGCGCGATGGCGAGCGGCGGCTGCAGATGGCGCTCGAAGCCGGCCGGATGGGGGCTTGGGAATGGAACTTCGACACCGGCAAGGTGATCTGGTCGCCGGGCCTCGAAGCACTTCACGGGCTAGAGCCGGGCAGTTTCGGCGGCACGCTCGACGACTTCAAGGCGGACATCCACCCTGATGATCTCGCCATGGTCGAGCTTGAGATCCAATCCGCCATCGAAAGGCGCGAGGACTACCACACATCCTATCGCATCCGCCGCCCCGATGGATCCATTCGCTGGCTGGAGGCGTTCGGCCGTTTTCTGCAAGGCGCAGGACCCTCCTCGCTGCGCCTCGCCGGCGTCTGCATGGACATTACCGAACGCAAGGACGCCGAGGCGCAGCGCAATCTGCTGGTTGCCGAACTCAGCCACCGTGTCAAGAACACGCTCGCGACCGTCACCTCGATCGCCCGCCAGTCCTTCGCCATGACCCCCGACCGCAAGGAGGCCGAGCAATCGTTTCATGCGCGCATCCGGGCTCTCGCCCAGACGCATACCCGGCTCGCGGAAGCAACCTGGGCCGGCGTTTCGCTGGAAACGATCCTTTGCGATGAGCTTGCGCCCTACAAGAACGAAAACGCCGGCAACGTCTCCTTCGGCGGACCGGCGATCATGCTCTCGCCACGGCACGCTCTGGCCCTTGGCATGGCGGCCCATGAGCTCGCAACCAACGCCGCCAAGCATGGCGCGCTTTCGGTGGAAAGCGGGCATGTCGACGTCAGCTGGAGCCTGGATCGGGCCAACAAGGCGCTTCACATCGACTGGTGTGAAACCGGTGGTCCCGTAGTCGCCCCGCCTTCCAGAAACGGTTTTGGCCGGCTGCTGCTGGAACGCGTCGTCGGCTCCGACCTCGGCGCCGACGTCGAACTGGATTTTGCAAAGAGCGGTTTGAGGTACACGATCCACATGCCCTACGCCGCAGGTGCTGAACGATGAATGGCGGACAACGGAGCGTCTTTGTTGTCGAGGACGAGTATCTGCTGGCGATACAGATCCAGGACGACCTGCAGGCCGCGGGTTTCGATGTTATCGGCCCCTTCACCAGCCTGCGCAGTTCGATCGCCGCGGCAAAGCGGGAGACACCGCAGGCAGCGACGCTCGATGTCAATCTCAACGGTGAGTTCGTCTATCCCGTGGCAGACGAGCTGCTGGCCCGCGGCGTTCCGGTGCTGTTGCTGACCGGCTACGCCGCCTCCGACCTTCCCGAGCAGTATCGCAACCTTCCCCGCCTTTCCAAGCCGTTCAACAGCCGGGACCTCATCCGCACAGTTGAGGGCCTGCTGGCCGGCAAATGATCACGACCCAACTCAGGTCGCACGCCTCTTCGCGCGCGCGGCGTATTGGAGGAACCGCAGCAGGCGATCCTCCTCGGCACGCAACAGGTTGCTTTGCCTTGGCCGTGCCTCAAGCCGCCGCAGGTTGATTTTGCCCTCCCTATCGGCAAGGGCGATGATATCAGGGTGAACATAGCTCTTGCGGCAGACAGCTGGGGTGTTGTGCAACACGTCGGCCGCCGCCTCGCACATCCGCTTGACCGAGGGGCGCCGCTCCTCCGCCAGCGCCAGGCGCGCCTCGGTAAAAGCGGCGACGCTTCCCGCCCAGGTGCGAAATGTCTTGGCCGAGATCGGTGCACCGGAGATGTCGGCGAGATAGCGATTGAGCCGACCGGAATCGATCGGATGCAGATCACCGTTCGCGTCCCTGCTGACGAAAAGCTGGCGTCCGGGCAGGTCGGCAATATCTTCGAGCAACCGTTGCAGCCGCGGACTACGCAGCCGGCGAACGACACGCTTGCCGCCCTTGCCCATGAAGCGAAGCTCGATGCCCTCATCGCGCAGCTTGAGATGCCGTTTCAAAAGCGTCGTTGCGCCATAGGTGCCGTTTTCCTCGACATAGGTGGCGTTGCCGACGCGCAGGCTCGCCTGATCGAGCAGTGTCGAAAGGGCGGCGAGCACGGTGCGAGCATCGTCAAGCGGCCCATCCATATGGCGGCGAAGGGTCCGGCGAATTTTCGGCAGGGCAGTGGCGAAGTCGATCAACTGATCGAACTTGGCGTGATTGCGCATTTCCTGCCAGGCATCATGGTAGCGGTACTGCTTTCGCCCGCGCGCATCGAAGCCGGTCGCCTGCAGGTGGCCGTTCTGCTTGGAACAGATCCAGACACGCTCATAGGCGGGTGGCAGGCCGAGCGCTGCAATACGCGCTCGGGTGTCCGGATCCTTGAGGGTCGAGCCGTCCGGAAGGCGATAGCTGAAGCGCTTTCCCTTCCGGTAGCGCCTTATGCCCGGATCGGCGTCGGTCACGTAGATGAGGTCGGGTTCCATCGACGCGGGTGACAAGATTTACGCCACCGTCAGATCCGTCCCAGGAGCAGGAGGATCAAGAGAACGACGACCAGAACGCCGAGTATGCCCGATGGGCCATAGCCCCAGTTGGTCGAATGCGGCCAGCTCGGAAACGCACCGATCAGCAGCAGAATCAATACGATAAGCAGAATGGTTCCAAGCATGGCTCCACCTTCCCTAATGCGTTGTAACGTGTTGGGAAAATGCGGCGGAGGCGCATTGGTTCCGTCGCCCGTGCAGCAGCCAAGACGCAACGAGCCGCGACCGTCCCAGTGTGACCGCCATCGGCATGCTCCCTGCACCTCTCGTCCCGATGCGAATTGCGCAGCGTTTGGAACCGAACCGTTCTCTCGCGAATTGTAGCCAGACCACAGGTCCATCGACGAGGGAGGAACGGGACCCGAATATGCTTGATCGAACAGGTGATAAACGACAGGACTTCGATGAAGACAGCTGGTGGACCGTGCATCGCGGCGACAGTCCCGTCGTCGCTACGGCGATACACGACGGGCACGGCCTGCGCGCCGATCTGCGGTCGCTGATAGCCCTTGCCGATGAAGAGCGCCTGCGGGAAGAGGATCCCTACACCGCCTTTATCATTCAGGACTTGGTGAACCGGGTGATCGTGCATCGCTCGCGCTTCGAGGTCGATCTCAACCGTGCCCGCGACGGCGCGGTATATGTCGACCCCTTACAGGCCTGGGGGCTTACGGTCTGGCGAGACGCGCTTCCTCATGAACTTCACGAGGGCTCACTCGTCTTGCATGACGAATATTATCGCATGCTGCGATCGATGCTGCTGTCGATCGAGCGGCGGCATGGCAGCTTCGTCGTTCTGGATGTGCACAGCTACAATCATCGGCGCGGTGGGTCGACCGCCACACCCTCTGATCCCGAAGGTGCGCCCGAGATCAACATCGGCACCCATTCGATGAACCGCGACCGTTGGGCCGATGTGCTCGCGACACTGCTCGACACCTTTCACCGCTTCGAATTTCAGGGCAGGCGTTTCGACGTTCGCGAGAATGTCGCGTTTCAGGGGCGCGGCGAACAAACGCGTTTCATCCATGAGTACTTTCCGCAGACGGGCTGCGCGATCGCCATCGAGTTCAAGAAATTCTTCATGGACGAATGGACCGGCGAGCCGGATTTCGAGGTGCTGGAGGCATTGCGCGCGCTAGTGGCATCGACTGTGCCTGATCTCGTCAAGGCGCTGGATGCGCGCCGATGAAGAGCGCAGCGACGCCAAGGGATCACACGCCCGGGATCATCAGGAAGCCGGGCACCGGGCACCAGATGATGTGTGGCTCGGCGAGGTGATCGCCTGCCTTGAGGCCGGCAAAGCGGTGCGGCGCGAATTTGCCGAGGGCGGGCGCCTGCACATCGACCGACCGCTGCCCTTTCTCTGCGTGTTTATCGCCGAGGCGAAGCAAGCCGTCGTGGCACGCGAGATCACCCAGTCCAACGCCTCCTACCTGATGGCACCCGACGCCGCGGCGGCTGCCGCTGTCATCGAGGCAGTCGGAAGCGCGCTTCGACAGCGTCTCGGCGCTTTCTTCGTGCTCGAATATGGCGAACTCGAACGGGACGAGGCGCCCGCCAAGGACGCGCCCTATCTGCCGCCTTTCACGATCGAAGTCACCGCTGGCGAGGACCCGGCTGCTGAGGCCGCCGCGAAAGCCTTCCTCGGCTCCGTCAGCACGATCGAAGGCAAATTTCGCACCGCCCACATGGACCTGCTGTCGCCACCGCCGCAAGACGCCAACGGCAAAGCGCTGACGGCGTTCCCCCACATCAGTGTGCGATTTGCGCCGATCTATCGCGAGCCGGGCACGCGACGGATCTACCCGGAACTAAGAGAACGCCTGATTGCCAACATCTTCGATGCCGGTCTCAAGGCGCTGGCGGCAGCGACCCAATGCGCGACGGACACGCGCGTTTCGACGCACCGGGCCTTCGGCCGTAAAACCTTCGTCGAGACGGTGGCCCGCACCGACCGCGCCATAGACGAGATTGCCTCAAGTTTCGATTTCCTCCTGGCGGTAACGCCGATCAACGCCGATGCGGCCTGGGCGGAGTTTGTTTCGAGCCGATACGAAGTCGGCCCGCGGCTGCTCTATCGGCCGCTGACACTTGAAGTCGAGGCCGCAAAGAAGAAGCTTTTTTCGATCAGCTTCGAGCATCTCGAGGACCCGTTGCTCTACGCGCTCTATCGCCAGAAACAACAGGAGCTCGACCTGCAGCTTTCGATGATCTCGGCCCGCGAGAGCCGCACATTCGTCGAATTCGGCCGGGCGCTCTATGGTCCGGTGGAGGCTAAACTCCTCGACGTCGCCACCGATATCCTGGTGCAGACACAAAAGCGGACCGGCAAGCCCGGACAAAAACCGGCGGCTGACAATGTGGATTGCGACTACGTTCGCAACCGGGCGCAAACGATGGTTTCGGCCTATAAGCGGCAATATGCCGATTTCACCGCCTCGGTGGAGCTGCGCGACGACATTCCCGCCGGATTGCTGGTGTCGAGGAGCCAGCTGTTGATTTCGCGCAGCACGGCCATGAGCCGGCACCGCGTCGAGGCCCTGCTCAATCACGAAATCGGCGTGCACCTGCTGACCTATTTCAACGGCTCGGCGCAGGGGCTGCGGCTCTTCCGCTCGGGCCTCGCAGGCTACGAGGGCATGCAGGAAGGGCTTGCCGTGTTTGCCGAATATTTGAGCGGCGGCATGACGCTGGGGCGCCTGCGGCTGATTGCGGCGCGCGTGATTGCCTGCGCGGCGATGTTGAACGGTGCGCTTTTCCCGGAGACCTATCGGCTGCTCGTCGATCAGCATTGGTTTCAGCCTTCAGACGCCTTCAACATCGTCCTGCGGATCTATCGCGGAGGCGGGTTGGCGAAGGACGCGATCTATCTGCGCGGGCTTCTTCAGCTGCTTGCCCATCTGGCCGCAGGCGGCAGTCTTGAACCCTTCTGGATGGGCAAGATCGCCGCCTCACATTTCGCAGCCATGCAAGAGTTGAGCTTGCGCGGCTTGCTGGGTGCGCCGGCGGTGCGCCCTATATTTCTGGATGACGCCCATGCACGTGCCCGGCTGGACCGGGCGCGTGGGGGAATAACCCCGCTCGACATGGTCGCAGAGTAGGAGATCCGATGCGCATAGCCTTCTTCGTCAACTCGATAGACTCCGAGACAGCGTCCTACACGACGACGGCGCTGGCGCTTGCCGCCCTCTCCCGCGGGCATGAAATCTGCTACGTCACCCCGGCGGATTTCATCCTGCGGCCCGACGACAAGCTGATGATCCGGGCGCGCAGCCTCAACGGTACGAAGCCGAAAAAGCCGGAAACGTTCATTTCGGCTTTGAAAGCCGACGATGCGAAGATGAGCGTCGTCGACATCAGCGAGATCGATGTGCTGTTTCTGCGCAACGACCCGTCCGAAGATGCGGAAGGCCGGCCGTGGGCCGCCAATGTCGGCGCCAACTTCGGGCGCCTCGCCTCGGAGCGCGGCGCGATCGTCGTCAACGATCCCTCCGGTCTGTCGCTTGCGCAGAACAAGCTTTACTTTCAGGATTTCCCCCGGGCCGTGCGCCCGACGACGCTGATTTCGAAGAACATCGAAGAGATCCGCGCGTTCATCGACGATCATCGCGACGGCGTCATCCTCAAGCCCTTGCAGGGCTCAGGCGGCAGGAATGTCTTCAAGATAAAGTCGAGCGAGGAAGCCAACCTCAACCAGATCTTCGAGGCCGTCAGCGAGATCGGCTATCTCATTGCCCAGAGCTACCTGCCAGAAGCCACGGCAGGCGATATCCGGCTTTTCCTGATGAACGGCCGCCCGCTCGTTCGCGACGACGTCTATGCCGCTTTTCGACGGGTTCCGGCCAAGGGCGAGGTGCGGTCCAACATCCACGCGAGCGGCACCGCCCAGGCGGCAACCATTACCCCGGCCATACTGGCGATTGCTGAAAAGCTGAGGCCCAAACTGATCGACGACGGCATGTTCCTGGTGGGCCTGGATATCGTCGGCGACAAGATCCTGGAGATCAATGTCTTCACACCCGGTGGTCTGCAATCCATTCGGGCCCTGCATGCGATCGATTTCGCCGAAGAGATCGTGATTGCCCTGGAAAACAAGGTAGCCATTCGCGAGGCCTATGGCGGCGCCCTGTCCAACCGCGCGTTGGCGACGCTCTGACATGGCCTTCACATCGCCTGGCCGACCAGGAGACGAGTTCCGCAGCAGCGGGACCTACAGCGCCGCGCGTCTTATTAGACGCGCAAAGGTCGCTGTAGCACTTTGAATTGCTGCATGTTTTTATCCCTAAATCGAAGGATTTAGGGAAACATGCAGTGGTATCACTCCTGGCGCGACGCCAAGAGCTTGTCGATGCGCATGCCGTCCATGTCGATGATTTCGAAGCGCCAGTCCTGGAAGTCGAAGGTTTCGCCGACATGCGGAAGATGGCCGAGGATCTGCAGTGCAAAGCCGGCAATGGTGTGAAAATCGCCCTCCGGCCGGTCATGAATGCCGAGCCGCTCAAAAGCGTCGTGCGCCGACATCAGCCCTTCAATCAGCAGCGAACCATCCGCGCGGTGACGATGTCAGGATCGCTCGCCTCCGTATCCGGCAGGTCGCCTGCAATCGCCTCCAACAGGTCGGTCTGGGTGATGATGCCTTCGAGGCTGCCATATTCGTCGACGATGATCGCCAGACGGACGGGCGCGGTCTTGAAGGTTTCGAGGACACGGAAGACGCGCGCCGATTCGTGCAGCACCAGCGGCTCTCGCATCGCCTTCATCGGATCGAGCGTCTGGCCGTCGAGCAATTGATCGAGCAGATCCTTCTTCAGCACCATGCCCAAGGGATAGTCGATGCCGCCTCGGCCGATGAGCAACTGCTCATGGTGACAATCCCTGACGGTGCGCAGGATTTCCTCCCGCGTGTCGTCTGCATCGATCCAGTCGATTTCCATGCGCGGGGTCATGAAATCGGAAATCCGGCGGTCGCCGATGTTGAAGATCCGTTCGACCAGTTCCTGCTGGGCAACATCGAGGAGACCGGCCTCCTGGCTTTGGGCGACAAGCAGCTTCAGTTCGGTGGGCGAATGCATCGACGCCTCGCCGGTGCCGGGCCGCAGACCGACCAGTCGAAGCACGAGATTGCCGAGGCCGTTGAGAGCCAGAATCGCCGGACGCAACAGAAACAGGAAAAATCCGAGCGGACGCACGACCGCAAGGGCCGTTCCCTCGCTGCGCTGCAGCGCCAGGCTCTTCGGCGCCAGTTCTCCGAGCACGATATGAAGCGCGGTGATGATGATGAACGAAATCGCGACCGCGATCGCATGCGAACCGAACGAGGCCCATGCCATCGGCAGGCCGCTCAACAGCGGCTGGATCAGATGCGCCAGAGCGGGCTCGCCCACCCAGCCGAGCGCCAGCGACGATATGGTAATGCCGAGCTGAGTGGCGGCCAGGTTGGCGTCGAGATTGTCGACGGCATGCTGGAGCGCACTGGCGTTCATTCGCCCCTGTGCCACCAATTCGGTCACGCGGCTGCGGCGGACGGAAACCAGCGAGAATTCGGCCGCAACAAAAAAGCCGTTGGCGGCAACGAGCAGAAATACGGCCAGTATCCCGAGATAGTCGAACATACTGCCATCCGAGCCGGACATGGTCTCCCTTCGGGCGCGTCGCGCCTCGCATTGTTGAAAATGCGATCAGCCTAACATGCTCTTGCCGTACACGTCAGACGGGACGCAGGCGATCTTTGTGACTTCGCCCGCATCCCGGAATGCGCCCGGACGGCCCTGTCGGCCGGGCGTATCGCTTCGTCCTAGTTGCCGCCTTCAAGATTCTTGAGCGCCTCCAGATCCGCATGCGAAACGAACTCGCAGGCGAGCAAGGTCTTGCCGGGAATGGCTTCGCTTTCGCGGGCAACGATCGACACGATGCCCATCTCCGCTGTCGGCTGTTCGGCATCGGGCAGAACCCGTGCATAGCCCTTGGTGGACGTGCCGAGAATGCTGCTTTTTTCGCGCTCCAGCTGGTAGCGGGCCGCCAATTCGTCCGCACGCGCGCCTTCGATCAGCACGCCGACGGAGCTGCCGGCGAAGATAACCTCATTCGTCTTAAAGCCATCACGCCCGATGTCGGACGGCAGCTTGTAGACATAGGCCGTCAGCAGCGACGTATCGGGTTTCACCAGCTTCTCGGCGGCGTCATAGAACTCGGTTGCCGATTGCATCGTGTAGGGCGGGTTGCAGAGGGCGCCGTCATAAAAGGCCGCGACATCTTCGGATGCAAAGGCTGCGGGCACGCCTGAAACGGCGAGGACGGCAAGGGCAGGCAGAAAAACTCTTGAAAACAAAATCATGACTCCAATTGCCCGCGAGGTTACTTCCCCGCTCGGCTGACGGCTGATCGACAGTTGTACACATGGCGCAACACCGAAAGGGATACAACAACTTGTCATGGCAGATCACGACAATCCCGCACGCAGCAGGCGTCGATTCGGCGGGTCAAACCGTCGCAGCGACCGGGGACGCGGTCACCCTGCCGCTCCGGACGGCCATATCTCGCAGAAGCATCGAAGCGGCCTTGCTCCCGCACGACATCGTCCTAACTTGCCAACTATCGGTTGCCGGCGAGACTACGCGGTCGAACGGGCAAAATCTTTTACGCGGGAGCACACATGACATCTCTTGAACCCCGTCTGACTGAGCTTGCCCATGGCGGAGGATGCGGCTGCAAGCTTGCGCCCTCGGTTCTGCAGCGGCTTCTCGCCAATCAGCCGGCCATGCAGCCCTTCTCCCAGCTTCTCGTCGGCAACGAGATGGCGGACGACGCGGCGGTCTGGCAGGTCGACGACCACACCTGCATCATCGCCACCACCGATTTTTTCATGCCTGTGGTCGATGACCCGCATGATTTCGGGCGCATCGCCGCAACGAACGCGATCTCCGACATCTACGCCATGGGCGGCAAGCCGATCCTGGCGCTTGCGATCCTTGGGATGCCGATCAACAAGCTTTCCCCCGAGACGATCGGCAAGATCCTCGAAGGCGGCGCCTCGATCTGCGCGCAGGCCGGCATCCCTGTGGCAGGCGGGCATTCGATCGATTCGGTCGAACCCATCTACGGCCTTGCCGTCATCGGCATCTGTCGCCCGGAACAGGTGCGGCGCAATAGCGGCGCGAAGCCGGGGGATGCCTTGATCCTCACCAAGGGCCTTGGCGTCGGCATCTATTCCTCCGCCTTCAAGAAGAAGGCGCTGCCGCGGGCTTGTTATGAGGAGATGATCGCCTCGACGACCCTTCTCAACCGGATCGGGTCCGAGCTTGCCGCCGATCCGCATGTGCATGCGCTGACGGATGTCACCGGCTTCGGTATTCTCGGTCATGGGCTCGAAATGGCCCGCGCGTCCGGCTTGACCGTGTCGCTCTCCCTCGCGAACATTCCGTTCCTGTCGCAGGCCGAAACGCTTTCCCGAGAAGGCTTCATCACCGGCGCGTCGGAGCGCAACTGGGCGAGTTATAGCAGCGAGATCAAATTGCCCGATGGTATGGCGGACTGGCAGCGTCTTTTGCTCGCCGACCCGCAAACATCAGGCGGACTTCTGGTGGCCTGCGATGCCGCCAGCGCTGACAGTCTGGTCAAGACGATCCGGGACGCTGGCTACCCGCTCGCCAGCATCGTCGGCTACACGCAACCTGGCCCCGTGCAGGTGGAGGTTCGCGCCTGAGTGAAAAGGGGAGATGGAACAACCGGCCGCAGCATCCCGTTGGTAGAGCAACGCTGAAGGAGGTGGCATGAAAGAGGCCGCCCCCGCTGAGAGAACGGATCAGTGAGATGCCAATGATGATCGAGGGACAGTCACGCTTCCGGCCTTTCGGCTTACCTTATTGGGGTTTCGAAGATCTCAACAAGGGAGTTGGAAGCATGACTGCCTCTTATGATTACCATATCGGCGTCGACTACCACAA
>NZ_MOAI01000058.1:0-18994 GCF_001976035.1 Ensifer sp. 1H6
AGCCGGTCTTCGTCATCAACGCGCAGAACTGCGTGCACTGCAAGACCTGCGACATCAAGGACCCGAACCAGAACATCAACTGGGTGCCGCCGCAGGGCGGCGAGGGACCGGTCTATCCCAACATGTGAGGGCGGGTTTTCGCGCGACCGCGCAAAAGGAAACATTTGGAGGCGTCGAGCTCTGGCTCGGCGCCTCTTTCATTTCAAGCACACGACCGGACCCGTGTGCGGCGCGCTTTTCTCGGCGCAACGTCATCCTGCTCAGCGGTGAGCCCACATCTCCGGCGCCCCGACAAATGCGGGAGCATTGGGAAAGGCAATCGTTGACGCAAATGGGAAAGTCCTTGCCGGAAAGACCCTATAGCCTTGAGGGTGCCGTTGTCGCGCCAAGCGCGCCGACGGACCTGCAGGCCGTTCGGTCCCTGTTGTTCTTGAGTAGGGCCCAAGCCTGTTGACACGCGACCGATCACTGCGGTGAGATCGGTCGTCCGACGGGACGTACCGCCAGAACAGAGGGAACAGAAATGAACAAGCTTCTAGCAACGACTTGCCTGGCCGCCGGCCTTCTTGGCCTTGCCGGCACGGCCTCGGCGGCCGAATGCGGCGACGTGACGATCGCCAACATGAACTGGCAAAGCGCCGAGGTTCTGGCGAATGTCGACAAGATCATTCTGACGGAAGGCTATGGCTGCAACGCCGAGCTCGTCGTCGGCGATACCGTGCCGACGATCACCTCGATGATCGAAAAGGGCCAGCCCGATATTGCGCCGGAAGGCTGGGTGGACCTTCTGCCCGACGTCGTCAATCGCGGCCTTGAAGAAGGCAAGCTGGTCGGCGCCGCCGTCGCGCTTTCCGACGGCGCCGTCCAGGGTTGGTGGGTGCCGAAATATATCGTCGACGCCAATCCCGACATCAAGACGATCGACGATGTGCTGAAGCACAAGGAACTGTTCCCGGATCCGGAAGATGCCAGCAAGGGCGCCGTCTTCAACGGCCCGCAGGGTTGGGGCGGCACGGTTGTTACGACCCAGCTCTACAAGGCTTATGGCGGCGAGGCAGCCGGCTTCACGCTTGTTGATACCGGCTCGGCCGCCGGCCTCGATGGCTCGATTGCCAAGGCCTATGAACGCAAGCAGGGATGGGTCGGCTACTACTGGGCGCCGACGGCACTTCTCGGCAAATACGAGATGGTGAAGCTCGGCCACGGCGTCGAGGCGGATGCAGCGGAGTGGAAGCGGTGCAACACGGTTGCCGATTGCCCGGACCCGAAGAAGAACGACTGGCCGAAGGACAAGGTCCAGACGCTCCTGACCAAGACGTTCGCCGATCGCGCCGGCCCGGCTTTGGACTACCTGAACAAGCGTGCCTGGACCAACGACACCGTCAACAAGCTGATGGCCTGGATGACCGACAACCAGGCCAGCGGCGAGGAAGGTGCAAAGCACTTCCTCCAGGAAAACCCTGACATCTGGACCACCTGGGTCTCGTCTGATGTCGCGGAGAAGGTGAAGTCGGCGCTTTGATGGCCATCGACTGACGCAATTGGGCGGCGCACCGTTCAGTGCGCCGCCTGCTAAAGCATTTCCTGGAAAAGTGCGAAGCGATTTTCCGCAAGGAAATTTGTGAAAACAAGGAGATAGAGCGTTTCCGAATCTCCGCTTGATCCGGAAACGCTCTAGGTGATTGTCGGCGGACAAAAACAAACAAACGGGGCCGCCGTCGGGGAGCAGTGAAGGGCAATTTGATGGAATGGCTGACCCAGTTTCCGCATATGGATGACGACCGCCTGCGGGCGTTGAAAAAGGCGATCGACGAGGGTTTTCGCACCTTCACGCGCGCTTATGGCGACGGTATCGAAGCGTTCTTCGAGCCGTTGCAATTCTTTCTGATCCAGTCGGAGCGCTTCATGACGCGCACGCCCTGGCCGATCATCATCCTGCTGATCGCGGTTCTCGCCTGGTTTGCGAGCCGGAACTGGAAGATCGTCGCCGGCTGTATCGGCACGCTGTTGCTCATCGGCTATTTCGACATGTGGGACGATACGATGAAGACGATCTCGATGATCTTCGTCTGTACCGTGCTGTCGATCGCCATCGGCATACCGCTCGGCATCGTCATGTCGCGCTCGGACCGAGTCCAGAATGTCGTCAATCCGATTCTCGACGTGATGCAGACCATGCCGAGCTTCGTCTATCTGATTCCGGTGGTCATGCTGCTCGGGATCGGCAAGGTTCCGGGGCTGATTGCGGTGGTGATCTACGCCATCCCGCCGATGATCAGGCTCACCAACCTCGGCATCCGCCTCGTCGACAAGGATGTGCTGGAGGCGGCAGACGCCTTCGGCTCCTCGGGCTGGCAGAAACTGAAGAATGTGCAGATGCCCTTGGCGCTACCGACGATCATGGCCGGCATTAACCAGACGATCATGATGGCGCTGGCCATGGTGGTCATCGCCTCGATGATCGGGGTTCAAGGGCTCGGGCAGCCGGTGCTGAAGGCGATCGCCAACCAGTACTTCACGCTCGGCATCTTCAACGGCCTGGCCATCGTCGGCATCGCCATCATCTTCGACCGCGTCAGCCAGGCCTATGGCCACCGGCTGCAGAAGCATCGCGAGATCGTTCACGGCTGAAAATGACGGTACCAAGCAACAGAGTGGCCCGGAAGCTTTCGCTTCCGGGCCATTTTCCGTTCTGATCCTTCACGCCTTGCGCGGTGAAAGGATGCCGGTCGAGAGCGCCACGCCGACCGCCGTGACAATGGCGGCGACAATTTCGAACGGGCCGATCTGTTCACCGAGAAGAATTGCGCCGCCGAACATTGCCAGTACCGGGGTCAGCGCGGTGAAGGCGGCGGCCTGAGTTCCGCCGAGGCTGCGAACGGCCACGCCATAGGCGACCATCGCGACGAGGCCCGAGAGCAGGCCCTGGCTGGTGATTTGCAGCGCGATCTCCTTCAGCGGAACGCTTGCAAGCGTGCTGCCGAAGATGCCGGCAAGCAGCAGGTGGATAAGAAAAGACCAGACGGCGATCAGTGCACTGCCTTCGAGCGGGCTGAGGCCGGAGCGCCGGAAGGCGTGGGTATAGATCGCCCAGAGCGTGGCTGCCGCCGGAAGGAGGGCGTAGCCGGTCCAGCCGGTGCCAGTGGTGCCGGCAAGGCTGCGGGCGAGCAGAAGGGCAACGCCCGCAACGATGGCGGCAAAGCCGACGATGCGCATCCGGTCTGGACGCTCTCCGAAGAGGGTGATGCCGATCAGCGCCGTCGCCAGCGGCATCGAGCCCCCGAGCAGCACGCCGACCGAAGAGGCGGGCGTCGCATGGATGGCGAAGGCCGCGACCTGAAAGAACAGCGCGCCGGAACCAGCCACCATCAGGAGAAGCAGGAGCAGCGGAAGCTTGCGCGGCAGGAGCCCGATCTTGAGCCAAACCGGTGCAAGAACCAGCGCAGGAACGCCGTAGCGGATGAGGCCGAGATCGATTGTGCCGAGTGCGGTGCCGGCGGTATGCCGTGTCGCAAGAATCCACCCCGCCCAGATCAGGACGGTGACGAAGGCGCCGGCATAGCCGGCGGCGACAGGCGTGGCGTTGCCGCGATCGAGTGTGAGCGCAACCATCTGATTTTCCTTCCCGATTTAAATGCCCACAATCGCTTGGGCCTGGGAAGAAGATTACTGCCTGGGGGCGGGGCATGTCCTTGCGATTTATGCTTCAAATGGCCTATGGTGCGCAATCATATGCCAATACGGCCTCACTGGATTATCAACTATGCCAAGTCTAGATAAATTCGATCTCGCGATTCTCAAGATCTTACAGGAGGACGCGCGGGCAACGAACGTGGAGATTGCCGAACGTGTCAATCTGTCGCCGTCGCCATGCCTGCGGCGCATCCGCAATCTGGAGAAATCGGGGATCCTGCGCGGTTATCGGGCCGACATCGATCGCAAGGAAGTCGGGCTCGGCCTGACCGTTTTCGTGGAAATCAAGGTCGGCCAGCACAGCCGCGAGAATGCCCAGCGTCAGCAAGAGGCGCTGCTTGCCATTCCCGAAGTTGTCTCCTGCTTCCTGATCTCCGGAAATGCCGATTTTCTTGCTGAGGTCGTCGTCGAAGATCTCTCCGCCTATGAGACGCTGCTGACGGAGACATTGCTGGCCATGCCCGGCGTGACTGACATCCGTTCCAACTTCGCCATCCGCTCGATCAAGACAGGTGGTCCGCTCAAGCTGCCGGAGTGACGCCGAAGCAGGTCGGCGACGTTGCCGCCCTGCAGACAAAGGTGGGCAGCGACGGTGAATTCGAGCGCCCGCCGACGCGGGTTCAAGGTTAAGTTTTGGTAAGGCTCTGGAAACGGCGCCGATTGCGATTATCTCATCGCAGTGGACGCCCGTGTGCCACGGCAATGGAGCCTGTAAGCCTTTCATGAAAATCAAAGCTATCTTCAATCGGGATGGTGGGACCTTCCGAACGACGGACATGGCGGCCTATGGCAACAGGGTTGAGGCGGTCTTTCGCGATGCGGGTCACCAGATCGAGATCGCGACCGTCTCGGGCGCCGAGATGCAGGAGACCCTGGAAAAGACCTGCCGGCGCGACGATCTCGACGCAATCGTGGCGGGTGGCGGCGACGGTACGATTTCGGCAGCCGCGGGCGTTGCCTGGAAAACCGGCATGCCGCTTGGGGTCGTTCCTGCGGGGACGATGAACCTTTTTGCGCGCACGCTGAAATTGCCGCTCGATATCTGGAAGGTGCCGGAAGTTCTGGCGCAGGGCACGATCATCGACGGCGATATCGGCAGCGCCGATGGCCGAGCCTTCGTCCACCAGTTCTCGATGGGTCTGCATGCTCGCATGGTGCGCTACCGCGAATCGTTCAGTTTTCGATCGCGCCTGGGCAAGATCACGGCGAGCACACGCGCTGCGGTCGGGGTCATTCTCAATCCGCCGGATTTCGAGATCGAGTTCGACGTGGATGGTCACCATGAAAGCCGGCACGTTTCGGCTGTGTCCGTGTCGAACAACCCGTTCGGGCGCGATACGCTGATGTATGCTGATGACGTGACCGCCGGCCATCTCGGCTTCTACACGGCACCGCCGTTGAGCCCGCCCGGCGTTGCCAAGCTTGCGCTCGACGTGCTGCGCGGCAAGTTCCGCGACAATCCGGTTATTACCGAGATGAGCGGCCATGCTTTGGACCTGCATTTCCCCAAGGTCGACCGGAAGATCAACTGCGTTATCGATGGCGAACTTCTGCCAATGGGCCGCGACGTCGCGTTGAGGATCCATCCCGGCGAACTCAAACTGCTCGTCGGCGCGACCGGTCTAGTTCGTGACCCCGGGTCAGTCCCTGACCCAGAGGTAGCCGAAAGTGTACCGGTCTTCAGCCTTGCCGTGCAGGTAGGGCAGGGACAGAACCTGTGGCGTTGCCGACGTCGTCGAAAATCCACGCGTTTTCATGGCGTTTGCCAGCGCCTCGGGCAGGATTGGCTCCGCCTTGCCGTCATCGCTCCAGACGACGAGCAGCGGCAACGATGCGCTGGCCGTCCCTGCGTCAAGATAGCCGGGGGTGAGCACGGGAGCATCGTGAAGGTGCGTGCGAAGGTTGCCACCGATCAACCTGTCTTTCGCAAGGATCAGGGCCGGTTCGCGACCCCCGAGCTTAACGACCGCTTCGGCCAGCGT
Organism: Ensifer sp. 1H6; assembly: GCF_001976035.1. Taxonomy (NCBI): domain Bacteria; kingdom Pseudomonadati; phylum Pseudomonadota; class Alphaproteobacteria; order Hyphomicrobiales; family Rhizobiaceae; genus Ensifer; species Ensifer sp. 1H6. The sequence goes on from NZ_MOAI01000058.1 coordinate 5,676, forward strand.
GGCGTAGGGAATGCTCAATCGCGAATATTTGCCGAAGAGCGGCCGCACGATTGCGCGGGCGGAAACCACCATCAGCGTAGTGAGCACGATGAAGGCCACGAGCCACAGGAACGGTCGAAGTTTAAACGCGGCATCGACGCCAGCCGCTTCGACCTTGAGGCAGAGATAGAGCGGCAGGAGAATCAGGAAGAGCACGAGCCACTTTTCCCGGATATGCGTGGCTCCGACCCCCAGAACAATCAATAGGACTGCCACGAGGCAGATTGCAAGCATACGGCCGACAACGCGAGTCCATTGGCTTTGCGCCGACCAAATCGCAGGAATGCTCTTGCGGAATATGAGTCCGAACACGATCAGCGGCACGATACCGCCGCGGATCGTGGCGGCAATGAGCGAAACCACGCCGCCGAACGCCTGTGCGAGGCGGCCTTCGGAATGGGCCTCGCGCATCTCAAGAAAGGTGTTGTTTGAGGCGGAGCCGAGGTTTTCGAGGATCCACCAGCCATGCGGCAAAGCGATCAGTGCCGCAACCAACAGCGAGACCAGGATACGCCAGTCGAAAAGGCGCTCGCGTAGCTTGGGTTCCGGCAGAATGGCAAGGACGGCAGCGGCGGGTACAAGCGCAAAATTGTACTTGGAGATGAAGCCGATGCCGACAGCAAGGCCGGTCAGCAGATAGGCCGCGAGACTCGGCCGGACCAATGTCCGCAGGAAGCCGTAGAGAAACAGTGATACGGCGAACAGTGCCGCGACCGTATGGGAAAGGTCACGCTGCGCAAGTAGGAAAATCGGCGGCAGTGTCAGCACGCCGAGCATGGCAATCAGCGCCAGGCGCTTTTCTGCAAGGACTTCGCGCGCGGCGAAGCCATAGAAGAGACAGCAAAGAAACAGAAGCAGGTTCTTGAGCACCGTCATCGTCGCGAGAGACGGTCCGAAAACGGATGCAAGCCCGTATTGCAGCCAGTTGTAGAAGGGCGGTTGCGCGCCGTAACCGAGCCGCAGGAACTGCGACACGAATGCCTGCTCCGCCTCGTCGATTTCGAGCGAATTCGAAACGGCGAGACGCAGGCTGATGCAGAGCAGGAAATAGCCGGCGAGTAGGGCGGTGACGAGGTTGGGTCGCCGCTCGACGAACTCAAACATTCGTTTGATCCCGTACAAAGACCTCACGCACGATATAGCTGGTGGTTTCGTCGTCGCGGAAATAGGCACGCGCCATCATCTCGGCGAGAATGCCTGTTGTCACGAGTTGCACCGACGACAGAAACAGCATCACGCCAACGATCAGCATCGGGCGGGTGCCGATGTCGTTGCCGAGAAGGAACTTGTCGAAGGCAAGATAGAGCAGGATGAGGACGCTCGCCGCCCCGGCTGCAAGCCCGATCGAGCCGAAGAAGTGGCCCGGGCGCGCCTTGTAGCGCATGAAGAACAGAACCGAAAGCAGATCGAGGATCACGCGGAAGGTGCGCGAGATACCGTATTTCGAGTGGCCATGCTGGCGCGCGTGGTGGGTCACCGGCATTTCGCCGATGCGGCTGCTGGGTACGACCCCTGCGACCCAGGCGGGGATGAAGCGATGCATCTCGCCCATCAGCTTGACCTGCTTGATGATCGAGGCGCGGTAAACCTTCAGGCTGCAACCATAGTCGTGCAGCCGGACGCCGGTGATCTTGCCGATTAGCCGGTTGGCGCACCAGGACGGGATTTTTCTGAGCAACAGCCCATCTTGACGATTCTTGCGCCAGCCGACGAGCAGGTCGAGTTGCCGCTCCTCGATTGCTTTGACCATAGCGGGAATATCGACCGGGTCGTTCTGCAGATCACCGTCGAGTGTGGCGATCAACCGGCCGGACGCCGCGTCGATGCCGGATTGCATGGCGGCGGTCTGCCCGAAGTTCTTCTGCAGTTCGATGATTTTCAGCTGAAGATCGGGGCGACAGAGCGCCTTCCTTGCATTGGTGAGCGTGCGATCGGTGCTGCCGTCATCGACCAGGATCAGCTCCCAAGGGGCTGAAAAATTCACCATGGCGTCACTGACGCGCGTGATGAGCGGCTCAATGCTGTCCTCTTCGTTGAAGACTGGGATGACGACGGATAGCTCGATGGGCAGCATGGGATCGCTCGTGCATTCGGCGCGCCTTGCACGAGCCGGAAGAATAGGGGTGCGCTTACATAATCATTTTCTTGCACAGTTATCGGTGATAACCAACGTGCAAAGTTGTGTTTCAACACGGGAAATCGGCGTCTGATGAATTCTGGCTGCGAGTTCGAGCGGCGATCGTGGCTGGCGCGCAACCGTGTGACGCTGATATCGGCCGCGGCGATTGTCGCCTATGCGGTTTTTGTCCAGTGGATCTGGGGCTGGCGAACGCTGCTCGATCAATGGACGAAAATCGGCGTCGGTTCCGGGCTCGCGGCCCTGATACTTCTTGTCGCCACCTATTTCATTCGCTGCTATCGCATCTATGATTATTTCCCGGCGGAAACGTCAGGCCGGTTTCTGGCGCTGTTTCGCGTCACCCAAGTCCACAATCTCCTGAACATCATGTTGCCTTTTCGCGCCGGAGAGACGAGCTTTCCACTGTTGATGCGGTCGGAATTCTCCATCCCGCTGGCGCGGGGGACCGCGGCACTTCTGGTCATGCGGCTGCTCGACCTGCATGCCCTGTTGACGGTCGCCGCAGTCGGCCTGGTTTTTGGCCGCGGATCAGGCGTCGCCTGGGCGCTCTGGATCGCGGCGCTGGTCGCGCCACTTCCGTTCTTTCTGTTGAAGGATCGCGTTGTCGCCCTGGCGCGGCGGTTGCTGCCGGCAAGACTGGAATCGATCGTCGAAGAGCTGGATACAGGTCTGCCCGGCACGACAAAGGCATTCCTCAGGGCCTGGGCGATGACCATTCTGAATTGGGCGGTCAAGGTGGTGGTTCTCGCCTGGGTTCTGGCGATCATGGGTGTCGCGCCGCTTGCTGCCTGTTTTGGCGGGGCTCTTGGCGGCGAACTCTCCTCCGTCTTGCCGATGCACGCGCCGGCGGGCGTCGGCACTTATCCCGCAGCGATCGCCGCCGGCGCCGTTTCTTTCGGAGCAGGGGCGGACCGCGCAGCGCTGGAGCAATTGGCCGGCGCCGGCGTCAACGCGCATCTGCTGATCATCGTGTCCGCTGTCGCGGGCACGATGCTGTCGATGCTTCTGCAGAGAAAGCCGTAGGCGCCGTCACGGTTACTGGAACGACGTCTCGTAGAAGCTTCTGAGCTTGCGGGAGTGCAGCTTCTCAGGCGGCATCGCCGCAAGTTTCTGCAAAGCGAGGATCCCGATCTTCAGATGCTGGCTGACCTGTGTCCGGTAGAAGGCTGTTGCCATGCCCGGAAGCTTCAACTCGCCGTGAAGCGGCTTGTCTGAAACGCAAAGCAGCGTGCCGTAGGGCACGCGGAAGCGGAAGCCGTTGGCCGCGATCGTCGCCGATTCCATGTCGAGTGCGATCGCGCGCGCCTGCGACAGGCGCTTGACCGGTCCGCGCTGGTCGCGCAGTTCCCAGTTGCGGTTGTCGATGGTGGCAACGGTGCCGGTGCGCATGATCTGCTTGAGATCATAGTCGCGGTAGCCGGTGACCTCCGCCACGGCGTCCTGCAACGCCACCTGCACTTCGGCAAGTGCCGGCAGGGGGATCCAGACCGGCAGGTCGTCGTCCAGCACATGGTCTTCGCGCATATAGGCATGGGCAAGAACATAGTCGCCGAGGCGCTGGCTGTTCCTGAGCCCGGCGCAGTGCCCGAGCATCAGCCAGACATGCGGGCGCAGCACGGCGATATGGTCGGTGATCGTCTTGGCGTTCGATGGGCCAACGCCGATATTGACCATGGTGATGCCGCCGTGGCCCTTCTTCTTCAGGTGGTAGGCGGGCATCTGCGGCAGGCGGGCGAGCGTATAGTCCGTTTCCGGCTTGTCGGAACCGGCAGGCGTGATGATGTTGCCGGGCTCGACGAAGGCCGTGTAGCCGTTGCCGCCCTCCGTCATCTGCTGGCGCGCCCAGGCGCAGAACTCGTCGATGTAGAACTGATAGTTGGTGAACAGTACGAAGTTCTGGAAATGCGTCGCACTCGTGGCCGTGTAGTGGCTGAGGCGGGCAAGCGAATAGTCGATGCGCTGCGCGGTGAACGGTGCAAGCGGGGAGGGTTCGCCCGGGCCAGGTTCGTAGGAGCCGTTGGCGATCTCGTCGTCGGTCGTCGTCAGATCAGGTGCGTCGAACAGGTCGCGTAGCGGAATATCGATGGCTTCGCCCGCCGACGCTTCGACGTGGGCGCCTTCGCCGAAGGCGAAATGCAGCGGGACCGGGGTGGAGGATTCGGACACGGTAATGCCGAGGCCGTGATTACGCATCAGGTGCCCCAACTGTTCCTTCAGATAGTGCCGAAACAGTTTTGGTCGCGTGATCGTCGTGGTGTAGACGCCCGGTGCGCTGACATAACCGTAGGACAGGCGGGAATCGACATGGCCGAAGCTGCTGGTCTCGATGCTGACCTGCGGGTAGCAGGCGCGGTAGCGCGTCAGGGTCACGCCGTTCTTGCCCAGCCCCTCGAAAGCCTCTGTGAGGAACCGGGTATTGCGATCGTAGAGCGCCTCCAGGCAATCGACTGCCGCCGCCGGATCATCGAAGAACTGCGGCTCGAACGGATCGGGTGTGGAGACGGAAAGGACGGAGTGTGAAGAGATTCGCTTGTTCATGTCGCATTATAGGCTGAGGCCTCTGACAAGCAAACGACAAGATGCTGGCATGCACAACCGCGTCTGGCAGAACAACTTTACAGCGTTGCGCGTCAGATATGACGCGCAAAGGACGCTGTAACGCTTTAAACTCTCTGCATAAATGCCTTTAAGGCATTATGCAGAAGCGGTCTTAGCGTGGTCCAGCAAGGATGAGGGCGCTGCCTATGAGCGCGACGACCATTCCGGTCAGATCCCAGCGATCGGGCCGCACGCCTTCGGCAAGCCACAGCCAGATGAGTGACGCGGCGATATAGACCCCGCCGTAGGCCGCATAGGCTCGGCCGGCTGCCGAGCTGTCGATCAGTGTCAGCAGCCAGGCAAACAGTGCCAGCGACGCCATGCCCGGGATCAGCCACCAGATCGGCTTGTCGAGTTTCAGCCAGGCCCAGAAGGCGAAACATCCTGCGATCTCGGCAAGGGCGGCAAGGGAATAGACGGCATAGGCTGGCATCGATAGCAGATCCTTTCAGCCGTGAAAGGACAGGAAGGCGCTCGGCGATGCAAGAGAGACAGGCAAATTAAAAGGCGCCGGTGGCGCCTTCGGTCAGCTCATGGATTGACGCTGCAGCGTCACGAAGAGAACGAGGCCGGCGCCCTGCTTGCCGATGCCGAGGCCATTGGCCTTGCTATAGGCGAGCGCCCCAACCGGCGCCATCAGCAGGCTGGCAAGTGCAAGAACACGCAGCGAGAGAAAGGCGGATGTGGAAAGGGCGGCCAGCATGTCGGTTTCTCCCTTAGAGCTTGGCTTGGCAGTATTGCGCTGTATGCGCTGTGCAATCCGTCAGCGAGCCGAGATAAGTGTTGCTGCGGCGACGTTCGGTATCTGCGCTGACTGCGGCCGCGAGGGTCATCGCAAAAACAACCATAAGAAGGCTGATAATAGTGAGGCGCCGAGCAAGAATGTCCATGGTTCTGTCCGTTGGTCTGGAGGCGGTTCAAATCGATTGAGCGTGTTTTCGCACAACCAAACTGAACTCTTGCTGATACGGTCGTTCATCTGGCGTTCATCTTGCGATTGAAATAGCCGCCGTTCTCGCGGGGCAGGGCGCGCGCCCAAGCCAACGATGCGGCAGATGGGCGGTCTTTGGCAGGCGGCTGGATGCGCCTGACATTTCAAAAACAAAACCCACCGAAAATATCGGCGGGTTTGTCAACGCTCTGGGAGCGACCCCGATGGCCACCCTTTTGTATCGATCTTAAAGCGCGTCGCGATCTCGCGATTTAAGTTCTTGTTTTACGCATGCCGTTATCGCAAACGCGCGGCACACTTTTGCGCGACATGCTCTAGCTAGAGGCGCGACCAGGTCTGCGATTTGCAGAGAATCTTGAGCACGCAGCCCTTCATCTTCAGCGAGTTGCCGCTGACTGCACCCGAGCCGCTATAGGTCTTGTCGGTTTCGGGATCGGTGATCTCTCCGGAATAGCTGCCATCCGTGCCGGACAGGTTGCCGATCCGCTTGCCGGCGTGTTTGCCAGTCTTCAGCGTGACGCAGAAAGCGCCGCCGCAAGGGGCAATCTCGGCCGTAGCGCCGGTTGCGGTCTTCCAGTTGCCGACGATCGGTTCGGCGGCAACGGCCGTTCCGACGACGCCAAGAGCGAGAGCCGCGGTCATGAACAGGGTACGGTACATTCATTCCTCCAGATAGAAGTTGCCGGCGCGGTCCGCTTCGCCGGCATCTCTGCAGATATCCTCGTTTGAAAGGCAGTCTCCTCACCGCCGCGCGCACGATAGCTTACGCGTACGTAAAGGTAAACTGGCTTGAACAAGGCCGTTTATGCTTTTTCTTTGCCGGGTTCAGGCGGAGAAAAATCGAGGAAGGACGGCGTTGGCAGGCCGGGTGCTTGTTTCGTGGTTACCGTTTGGTTGAAATCGGCAGTTGAATATTTCGTAAATTTTTATTCGAATGCGCCGGATTTCCGGCCTTTCGATGTTTAACAAAAACTCAAGTTTACCAAGTGTTTGGACTTTGTTTGTCGCAAATTAATCATGCATTTTAAGCGCGTATTGAAGGCCGTGCTGCATAGTAAGACCCATAAGACGAGCGGAGAAATTCACCCCGCCAAATGACCGAAGACGACGCTGCAAAAGATGGCGCGGTTCGGAAAGGCCCACAAAGAGGCGCGGTCGAACAGGGACCAAAAACGAATGCTGATCTGGAGCATGGTCCGCCTCCAAAGGGCGGGCCGCTTCGGAAAACCAACCAGGCAAAACAGGGACAAGACAATGGCACGCTTTGATATGCAGGTTGCTTCGAATACCGCGATGGGTGGTGAAAACCAGGCGGACGTGTTCTGCGAAATGGGTCTGGCCTATGCGACCGGCCGCGGTCGGCCGGTCGATCTGGTGGCCGCCCACAAATGGCTGAACATTGCCGCGATCAAGGGCTGCGACCGCGCCGTTGATCTGCGCGCTGACCTCTCGATGACCATGAGCAAATCCGACCTCGCAGCCGCGCTTCGTGCCGCCCGCGAATGGATGACCGTTCACTGAACGACAAGGCGGGAGCAAGCTCCCGTCCAGCGGCGCCCGCCAGCGCGCAGGCGCCGGAGATGAAGGCCTATTGGCCGCCTGCCAGTTTGGCCAGAACCTGCGGCAGGGCAGCTTCAAGCAGATCCATCTCCGCTTCCGGCCCGGTGCTGACGCGAATGCAGCGATTGAGCGGGGCTACGCCGGGCATGCGGATGAAGATGCCGTGGTCGCTCATCAGTGTATCGACGATCGCACGCGCATAGACCGCGTCCCGTCCACAATCGATCGCAACGAAATTGGTCGCAGAAACGAGCGGCGACAATCCGTTGCGCCTGGCGATCTCTGCGATGCGTTCGCGCGAATGCGCGATCCTTGCCGTTACCGAGTTCAGATAATCCTGATCCGCAAGCGCCGCCACCGCCGCCGCCACGCCGATCCGGTTCATCCCGAAATGATTGCGGATCTTGTCGAATGCCTGGGCAGTCCCGGGCGTGGTGATGACGTAACCAACCCGTGACCCGGCAAGGCCATAGGCCTTGGAGAAGGTCCGAGTCCTCACGACATTTGGCATGTCGATCAAGCTGTTGATGGCGGGTAGGGCCCCAGCAGGAGCGGTTTCGCAATAGGCTTCGTCAAGAATGAAGAGCGTTGTTTCGGGCAAGGCCCTGGCGAACTCGACGATGCGCTCGGCGTCCCACCAGCTTCCCATCGGATTGTCAGGATTGGCGAAATAGACGAGCGGGGCGTTTTCCTTTTCGACGGCTGCAAGCAAGCCATCGAGGTCCTCGCGATCGCCGACATACGGCACCGTCACCAGCCGGCCCCCGTGACCGACGACGTGATAGTTGAAGGTCGGATAGGCACCGAGCGATGTGACGACCGGCATGCCGGGTTCGATGACGAGCCGCACGATCTGCCCGAGCAGGCCATCGATGCCTTCGCCGATCGCAATGTTGGCGGCAGGGACACCAAGCCGGGCAGCCAGCGCCTGCTTCAGATCATGGTTTTCCGGGTCCGCATATTTCCACGTTCCCGTTGCCGCCTCTCGCATCGCCTGCACGACGCTTTCAGCAGGTCCGAACCCGCTTTCGTTGGCGCCAATACGGGCCGCGATGGCGCGCCCGCGCTGGCGCTCAATGGCCTCAGGCCCGACGAAGGGAATGGTGGAGGGCAGGGATTGGATGAGCGGCGTGAAGCGAGAGAATGCGGACATGCTTTATATAAGGCCCCGTTCGAACAAAGTTCGCGGAACTTAACCCATGCTTCGGCAATGCGGAATCGCCTTGATGAGAAAGCCGTCGCGAATTGTTGCGTTTTGACGCCCGTTGCGCCGGCCGCAGAGGCATCAGCGGCGCTTGGGCGTTTTTGCGTTCTGGCCGGTAAAGAATTCCTGGCGGATGATCTCGCGCAGCAGGCTCTGTTCGATCGGCTTGATGAATTGCACGCCGACGCGATCGCCGTTGCGATAGACCTCGGCGCAGCCGATGCGGAGTGCTGTGCCGATGATATGGAGATAATAATGCTGCGGCAGGCCGATGGTGGTCTGCACGGCAAAGCTGGCGCCACCGCGGGAAATGTCGATCATCCGACAGGTCCTGACAGACACGCTGCCAAGGCCCGGCTGCACCGTCGTCAGGGTGGCGGCATGGCCGATGGAAAAGCGTTCGTAGCGACGCTCGTAGAACGGCGAGGGCACGCAGGAATACATCGTCTGCTGCATCTGTCATTCTCCGCCAACGCCGGATCGCGAAATGCGATCATTGCCAAACTCGGCCTTCGATCGTGGGCAACTCATTCGCCCACGCTTAATCCTCGCGTGAATGCCGAGGTAAGTCGAGTGCAGTTTCGGTTGAGAAGTTTGCAATCCCCTGAAGGAGTTCGATAAAAATCTAACATCGGTCATTTTCCGTGTACCGGAGCCGGCCACAATCAAAAGCCACCGCTTGAAAATTGCATGCGGATCAACCGGCTGATGAAATCGGGCGCCAGCAGCATGTTGAAGCGCACGCCGAGTTCCGCGCCGCTGCGGTGGACCTGGGAACAGCCGATCTCTTCCTTGAATCCGTCGATCTCGAGGAAGAAGTGTTTCGGCACGATCAGTGCGGCATTGAAATCGAGCATGGCGCCGGCGATCGAAATGTGACGCAGCAGGCATTGATATTTGGTCTTTGCCTTGAGGTGCTGGCCAATGATGAGAATCCGGCAGGGACGCTCAATAAAGTAGTGTTGATACGTCGTTGCCAGCTGTCCTGGCTTCGCTTCCGCGACGTGCATTTTCATCGACATGGCAAACTCCGAGAACGCATAGCCTTTCATTGGCGCAGGAAACGCATCAGGCTCGGCCGGAATCACCCGGAGCAAGCGATGCGGCGTCCGGGTTAAGATCGCCTGCTTGCTTCGACCTTGCGGCGGCGCAGACGACGAGCCACCTCAAAAAATATGGCGATCGGAGACATTGAAAGCCCCTGGCTCATACGTAATAGTTTCATTTGGGCATGATTGTGGGGCGTTGGCATCGTCCCGAAGTGCCGTCATTGGGGTTGTGCGCCTCCTCAATCCTGCTCCCGAGGAGTTGGTGGATAAGGGGTGACGCCGGAGGGAAGAGCATGTTTTCGGGGCATTCGTCGCGCTGGCGGTCGTTCGTCATTCTTTTGGTGGCGGTGTCGGCGTTTGCGCCGGCCGAGGTCTTGGCCGCAAAGCGCGTTGCCCTGTTGATCGGCAACGAAAAGTACGAAGCGACCTCGCAACTCAACAATCCCGCCAATGACGTCGAACTGATGAAGGCTTCGTTCGAGGAGGCCGGCTTCGATTCCGTCACCACCGTTCATGACCTCGGGCGCCAGGACATGGTCAAGGCGCTGCGCGATTTTGAAGATCTGGCGACGGGCGCCGACGTGGCGATCGTCTACTATTCCGGCCACGGCATGGAAATGAACGGCCAGAACTTCCTGCTGCCGACCGATGTGCAATTGAAGACGGACAAGGATATCGAGGACGAGGCGATTGGCCTTGATCGGGTTCAGCGCTCGCTCGAGGGCGCAACGAAGCTCAAGCTGGTGATACTCGACGCCTGTCGCAACAATCCGTTCGAGCAAAGCATGACGCGCTCGATCTCGACGCGCGCAGTTTCGCGGGGCCTGGCGCGTGTCGAGCCGGAATCGGCCGACCTGCTTGTCGCTTTCGCTTCCAAGGCCGGAACAGTGGCGCTTGATGGCGAGGGCAAGAACAGCCCGTTTGCCACCGCACTTGCCAAATATCTCACCGAGCCGGGTGTCGATGTGCGAATCGCCTTGGGCAAGGTCCGCGATGAGGTGGTTTCGGTCACAAACCGCGGTCAGGAGCCCTTTGTCTATGGGTCGCTTGGCGGTGCGCAGATCTTCCTGAATATAAAAGAAGTGAACATCAACATCACGAATAACGGCGAGCAGCTCTCGCCGAACAGCCAGTCGGCTGCCGCTGCCGACTGGCAGAACATCCGCGATCTCGCCGACAAAGACCTGATCGATGCCTTTCTCGCCAAGCATGGGTCCGATCCCGTCTACAAGATGTTGGCGGAGAAGAAGCTGAAGCTCCTGGCCGAGGCGGAGCAGATGTCGAGCGTGACCCCTGACGAGATCGCCTGGGATGCCCTCAAGCAATCGACCGATGCCGCCGCGCTGACGCGGTTCCTCGAGCGCTATCCCGACAGCAAGCATAAGGCAGAGGCCGAGCAGCAGATCGCCGCCCTCGAACCACAAAAGGGCCTCAACATCTCGCAGACCGGCAAGGACACGCAGGCTTCGCGCGACTGCTATCTGCTGGCAGGTGAACCTCAGTCGATGCCCGGCTTCGTTGGTGTGAATTTCTTGAAGCTTGATTCCGCCCGCGCACTGACGGCCTGCGCCCAGGCGGTCAACGAAAACCCGGATGACATGATGCTCGTCAATATGTTGGGCCGGGCACAGGATGCCGGACGCGACTATGTCGAGGCACGCCACAATTATCAAAAGGCCGCCGACGGCGGCAATATGTACGCGTTGACCAATCTGGCATGGTTCTCCGTTTACGGCACCGATGGCGCCGTCGATGTCGACCAGGGCCGCCGGATGTTCGAGCAAGCAGCCAAGGCCGGCAATGCCTATGGCCAGGCATCGCTCGGCTGGCTCTATCGCGAGGGCTATGGCGGCATCGCCCAGGATTATGATGAAGCGGCCAGATGGTACCAACTGGCCGCCAACCAGGGTTACGCCAACGCGATGGCGACGGTGGCCTGGTTCTACAGAGAGGGCCTCGGCCTGCCCAAGGACCTGACGCAGTCGCTGTCGTGGTACAAGAAGGCCGCCGAAGGTGGCGACGTCAACGCGATGTCGTCGCTCGGTTGGGCCTACCAGAACGGGCTCGGCACCGAGCAGAACTATGTCGAAGCCAAGACCTGGTATGAAAAGGCGGCCAATGTCGGGGATTCCTATTCCATGGCATTGCTCGGCTGGTTCTACGATATCGGCACCGGCGTCACCCAGGACTATGCTCAGGCCCGCACCTGGTACGAGATGGCGGCGAATGCCGGCAGCGCCTACGCCATGGGAAATCTGAGCCGCCTTTATGACTATGGCCTGGGCACCAAGGCGGATGCGAAGGAGGCGGTGCGCTGGGCGGCAGCCAGCATCGAGGGCGGCGATCCGGCCAAGCTTCAGGAGTTGAAGTCCCAGCCGAGCAATTTCACGCCGGCCTTCCGCAAGGAAATGCAGGCGCTATTGAAGGATCGCGGTTTTTACAGTGGTCCTGTCGACGGGGACTTTGGCGCGGCAACGCTCGATGCGATCGATAGGCTTTCGCGAAAGTCATAGAAACGTGCTGGTGAAAGCTACAGCGCCACGCGTCTTATTAGACGCGCAAAGGTCGCTGTCGCACTTTGGATTGCTGCATGTTTTTATCCTTAAATCGAATACGATCTAAGGAAACATGCAGTAGGCTCGGTCCTGTTCGTCTCGCATTGCTGCCGCTCTCGACCACAGTCGAACCGCTGCTTCCCGTGAGTCTTCGGCCGCGTGAGGGGCTTGGTTCCCCCGGTGCCCACATGAAAATGCGATCATTTCCCGGAAACCGACAAAAAAATCTTGCATTGCCTGCGGTCTGACACTAGTCAGGCGCTAACGGAGAGGTGGCCGAGTGGTCGAAGGCGCTCCCCTGCTAAGGGAGTATACCCGGAAGGGTATCGAGGGTTCGAATCCCTTCTTCTCCGCCATCACCTTCCAAGGTTGAATTTTCCCACTCGTCGCATCTCGGTCATCGGCTGATGGGTCTCGTCTTTACCCATGTGACATCGGTCTAGTCGCGAGCGGGAAAACACTCGCAGCGCCATTCGCGCCAATGTTCATGAATCTCCTCGGCTTTTCTCCGCTCAGAATCAGGCGCTGCGCACGATCAACTGCGAATCTCGCAAATTGATTCTGGTGATTCCCGCTGTCGGAGGGGCAACCCGCAATGTCGATTCTGAGAAATGTGGCGATGCAGCACGTCGCTCCTTCCAAGGAATTTGGCAGCCGGACCGGCGTTTCCCCCCAATTTGGGCCGCTTTCTGCCTCTTTCTGAAACAGGAGATGCCACTTGTCCTTACGCTAAGCTCAAGGGAATAAAGGCTTTTCTTAATCCTTTGTTAATTTTCTCGGGCCGCATGCGGCGATTTTGTGTCGTTTCAGCAACAGGGTTCGGCGAAGGGCGAGGCAAAGCACGCGATCTCATCAGTTGGACGTTGCGCCGATGACCGCGTCTTGTATTTTCAAATCCGGAAGCAAGGGCGGTTGATCGTCCGACTTCTTGAACGTTGGGGATGGGGCAGGGAACGCTGTCCTTCAGCAAAATACCCAGACCCGTTTGAAACTTTTGACTGGAGGTCAGAAATGAACATCAAGAGCCTTCTTCTCGGCTCCGCTGCAGCTCTCGCAGCAGTATCCGGCGCACAGGCAGCCGACGCAATCGTCGCAGCCGAGCCGGAGCCCATGGAATACGTTCGCGTTTGCGACGCTTTCGGCACTGGCTACTTCTACATCCCGGGCACCGAAACCTGCCTGAAGCTCAGCGGCTTCATCCGCGTTCAGGGCTCGTTCGGTT
>NZ_MOAI01000059.1:0-18094 GCF_001976035.1 Ensifer sp. 1H6
CGCGGTCCGAATGTTGGTAAGCGCTGCAAGCATCTCCGACATTCTCGTCTCCTTCTGATCATGCCCGAAGAATCGCATGGTAGCCCTTGAGCATCAAGCTTCTTGCTGTCTTTGGTTGATAAAGGCCGATTACACTATGCGATCCTAAACGCACAAAGCGGGAACAAACTGCGCAATGCTCGTCCGCACGTCCGGCTAGGTGGTTACCTTGCAAGAACATCAGATCCGCCACCGGGAAATACGGTCGTCTGGCGCGGCCTCAGCCGGCTGACAGACATTCGTCTCGGAACCGAAATAGCAGCGGCGCTCAGATGTAGGTAATTGCAAGCCTCACCGGAGGCGTACGGTGATGTTGTACCGAGTGCAGGACTGTGCGGACGACATCAACTTCGTCTCTCTCTCTCTCTCTCTCTCTCTCTCTCTCTCTCTCTCTCTCTGTCGTAAGAACAATCGCTAACGGCTTGATCAACGATCAGCCCGTTGGTTTGGGCCCGTTCTGGGAGGTCCGGGGCCGCTCGATATCATGAGCCTGCCGCGGAGCATCAAGATAGGCTACGCCACGTTCTTCGATCACATTCACACACCCGAACTTCTACGATCTCGGAGCCAGCAACTCTTCGATTGGATCGAGGACGGGTCGTTGAAGGTGACGATTGGCGGCACATATTCACTTGCAGATGCGCGCCAGGCCCATGCGACATGGAAAGCAGGGCAACGGCTGGCAAGCTCTTGTTGATCCCTTAATGGACCAAGTCAGAGATGACAAAAATAAGCGGAGCAGCCTGCGTTGGGCCAGACGCCTGACGCGTTCAGGTACATCACGGACGCTTTGGCCTATTACGGTGCGCGGCAAACTAAACACGCGCATTTGCAAACGACAGCCTTCCACGCACACGAGACGATCGATGGATTGCCAATGCGACAGCCACCTTTGCAAAATCAAACCCCTGGTTGTGTACCTCAATAAGAACGCGTTTTGAGAGGTAGCCTTATATTCCGATTTTGAAATATACGTTGTGCCTATGTCCAATGGAGAGAGGACGACACCGTGCACGGACCTAGCGTCAAGGACACCCGCGAGGGCGCGGCTTCACCGATCGAATTACAGGACCTTGCAAAAAAGCTTGCGGCTCTCGCTCGACAGATTAAGACAATCGCAGCTACACCTCTCGGCGAGGCGGTCGATTTGGACGACAGCGGCCAAACCTCTGCGAATGCAGCAAAGCTGCATCAGCCGCGATTTATGTGAATGACAAGAAAGTCGCCGAAGGCAAAATCGAAAAACCGTTGCTGGCCGTTTCGGCATCAACACCTCTGACATCGACGCTGACACGGGCCCCTGAAGGAAGTCCAGATCGAACTGATCTAGTGCCGCGCTTGCCGGCAGCGCAACGTCGCCGGCAAATGCCACTTTTCGGGGCCACTCTCGCCGCCAACGCAAATGCCGCTACACTCGCGTCTTTTCCACGCGAGATGGCGCTGATATACGGTTCGCAAGGGAATCGACCGTCGTTGTTCCACTCATCTCTCCTGCCCGCCCTCACCAGCGACCGCGCGATATCGATGATGTCGTCACCGGCGGCCGTTGGATCGTCCTTGGACCAAGCCACCCCAAGCCCGATCCGGAAGTCGACACCCCCTCACCTTCCTGAGCTCGAAATTGCGGCTGGGCAGATCCAGCGTCCATTCCGGCGCAAAGCCGATGCCAAGACCGGCCGACACCAGGCCGGCTGGGCAATATGCACCCGTGCTGCCGCCCGACCGAAATGCAGCTCCTCGGCAACCGCCACGAAATAGCTCAGCTGGCGAAGATCCATGAGGCCTCGTCTTATGGAAAAAAACGCGTGCGCGAACACGCAGGTAGCGGAGCTTGCCAAGGTGACGGCAAACACCGTGAGCCGCGTCGAACAAGACGAGGCTGGCCCAAGAGGCCCACAGCCTGTCACTGTCGAGGCAATCAAACGGGTGTATGAGGCGCGAGGCATCGTCTTCTTCGAAGAGGGTCCTGCGGCCCCACGGCGGCCCCGGTGTAAGATTGACTAAGGGCTAAGTCTTCCTAGTGTCGGGAAGACAACATCGCCGCAACTGCTGCGTCCCAGTCGATACATTGGTGGACCTCTAGTTATGCCGCGTTCAGTGGCCAGGCGCCTAACCAGCGGCGACGGGTTCATGAGTATCCTGCCTCTGAATGATCGACTAGGAATCGGGCCGCAGGACCCAGGGGCGTGTCTGTTCGGTAAGATATGACATCTCCCTGAGGTGCCCATCAATGGCTCTTCGCGAGTACTCCAACACCGACCGACAGCCGCCTAGATAAGGGCTGTCCGCCTCGCCTTTATCATCCTCGTGCTCGGCGCTCTACCGAGCTCCCGACCGACTCCCGAGAACCGGACACCCTTGCAACCGTACTTTCGATCGTTAATGTGGATTGACTGTCTGTGGCGAACGCAAATGGGATAGGAATGAAGTTCCGCCTCTCCGCCGGTGCAAGTTTTTTCCTGCTTGGCGAGCGAAAGACAATATTTGACGAGGCGTCGCAGCAGATTTTTCAGCTCGATGAGCTGAGCGCTTATCTTACCTGCCTTCTCACCGACCTCACGTCGCCTCATGAATTGGAAACCGCGGTGATGGCGCGTGGCGCCAGCCGGGCCCGGGCTCATGCGTCGGTGCAAAATTACTTGGCCTATTGGTCACGACGCAATCTACTGGAGATCATTTTCGATGAGGATGAGGGCCAGCCACTAGATACCCGAAAGTTCGATTTCGCCGGTACCACTGTATCGATCGCCTTTTACGATCAAGATCTTCGCGATCTCATTCTCCCCGTTTTCGCCCACAACAGGACGAACGCCGACACGCCACACACGGCTATCTACGACGTGGCGCGGCTTGGCGATCGCGTATGCATTAGCCGAAATCGTACCTCAGGAATGATCGTCGCCGGCTCGGAAGCTGCCCCCGCGCTTAAGGCGCTGATAACAGACGACGTTCTTGCGAATCTTGGAGCGAACATCGCGCTACACGCCGCATTGCTCGTCAGGAAGGCCAGAGGCCTGTTAATCAGTGGCGCGCCGGGGGCTGGCAAGACCACGCTCGCCATGGCGCTGCTTGCAGCAGGTTTCGCCTGCGGCGGGGATGACATCGCCCTTTTGGACGAAGATGGCCTGCTTGTGGGCGTGCCCTTCTCGCCGGCACTCAAGCAGGGTTCTTGGGGTCTGCTCGACCAAATGACGGATGCCATTCTGGCGGCACCTATCCATCGGCGGCTTGACAACAAGCGCGTCCGCTATCCGAAAGGGCTTTGCTATGCCACACAGGAACGGGTTCCGCTTGAAGCCATCGTACTGCTCCGCCGTCGCCGAAAGGGACCTGTCGTGGTTACAGACGTTGAGGCCCCAAAAGTGCTTTCGGAACTGCTGGCCGGTGCTTTCACGCCTGAGCGCCGCCTCGCTTTGCCGCAGTTTCAGCGGCTCCTGCAGATGGTTTCAGGGGCGCGCGCCGTCGAACTTACGTACTCTGCCCTCGACGAGGCCGTAGAAACCTTGAGCCGCCTTCATGACAGGCAATAGCAGGCACGACCTCCTTACGCTCGCCTGCTGCCTCAATGGGCAGATACCAAAAGACGCGAACTGGGACGCGATCATAGCTCTTGCGAACAGGAGCCTGACGATCACCTCTCTCGCTGCGGCGGCAAAGAAGTCCAAAACGCAGGGCTTGCCTGAAGACGTCAGCAACTACCTGGCAATGATCTACGCGCGCAACGCTGAGCGGAATTGCAGACTGAAGGCGCAACTGATCGAGGCGAGCGCCCGTCTCAACGACATTGGCATAGAACCGGTCGTTATGAAGGGAACAGCGGTTCTCGTGAGTGCAGACCCTGAAGAGTTCGGCGCCCGCATCCTGACCGATTTGGATATTCTTGTCCGTCCGGAAAACATGGCCGCCGCAATAGAAACATTGTGCCATGTCGGATACGAGATCGAGCTTGCAGCCGGCGAAGGCTCCTGGCCAGGAAACACAAAATACCATCTCCCGGTCGTTCTGGTCCGTCCAACGTATGTCGGGAGCATTGACCTTCAGTGTCGACCGAGGGGGCCGTCCTCCTTCGGTAACGCAGAATGGCTCCACCGTGATAGCCGCGCGCTAGATATTGCCGGTAGTCGCGTGCGCGTACCAACGCCCCTTGCGCAGATCGTCCTCCTGCTTCTGCACGATCAGTTTCAGGACGGGGATTACTGGCGTGGGCTGGTGGACCTGCGCCACCTTCTGGACATCGCGAAGCTCTCCCGCACGTCACCGATCGACTGGAATGAGCTGAGAGCGCTCTTCGCGAGCGGTTATGAGAGAAACGCTGTGGATACGCAAATCGTGACGGCCGACGCGCTGCTCGGACTTGACCGGCCGGCTACTATCGGGGTGGGTTGGATGGCCAGGATCCAGTTTGCCCGGCGGCATTTTCAGCTCGGCCGCGACTATCTTGCGGGCCCGCTCACGCTCCTGACGCTTATCTCGGAACTTGCCCACTACCGTTCCTGGGATCGCTTCGGTGGCGAGCCCTATCCTTCCTTGCGCCAGGAGACTGAGCGAAAGGTTCGCGAGTTGCGACGCATTTTTCGCCCGAAGCCGCTTGGCAAACTATAGGGCTGTTTCGAATCTGTTAGAGCGCGCTTTGATTGAGGTAGGCGAAGTGACAAACCGGAGGTGCACTTTTGGATGAAAGCAAGTCACCTCCGACCACCTTAAAGGCCCAGACCTAGGCCAAAGCTTCGCTGGAATAACGCAATATACTAATGTATTATTGATCACATTAGGCGCTGGGAGAACACGTATGTCCGAAAAAGCCGACGGCTCGCAGTCTCGAAGCGACGAAGACCGGCGCGAATTCCTGAAGGACTGCGGCCGCTTTGCAGTCGTAACCCCGCCTGTCGTGACGATGCTTCTGTCCACTAGCCTGACGTCGAAGGCGATTGCGGCATCCGGCGGAGGTGGCCGTACTAAGGGCAACAATGGTTGGGGCAATGGACCGGATCCGACAAATCCAGGAAGCAGCCACGGGGGCGGTGTATCGAAAGGCGGCCCGGGGGCGGGCAAGTCGCAGAGCAGCACCAAGCAAAACGGGGTCCGGTAGTTCAGGCCTTAAGTGGTCACAGGTTCGCGTACTGGAACATTGCCGAAACCAGCCCTCAACTAAACCGGTGGTCTGTCGTGTTGAACAGTCCCTAAGATAGCCACTTACCAGTCGTATCATCGCGTTTAAATGGCTCCGCTCGCGAAGTCTAAACGCTCAAAAGGATTTTGGATGTCGTCGATTACCCATTGGCGCTGCAAGAGCGATTGTCTGATCTCGTGAACTGACCGCAAGTCGAAGTCATCGCAAGGTTGTCAACGGGGTCGGATCGCCACGCTCGCAATGTCAGACGATGGCGCTGTCTAGACCGTTCCGAGCGCTGGCGCACGTACGGGATCCCACCTGCTCATCACGCTTCCAACGCCATTGAAGTCTTCCGGAATTGGGGTACCTGCCAATATCAGATCCTCGATCGTCGCGTTCCGCTAAGAAATCGGCTCGCCAACGTTAGACCTCCATGGCGGCTGATCTCTTTTTCCATCTGCACGATCAAGGTGTCGAGTGCCGAATTTCTCGATCTGCGAGCCCGTCGGATGACATAGGCCAACGCCGGCGCAGAGGGCAGGCGACTGTTGATGACCACCATCTCACCGCGAATCGCTCAAGGGCGCCACACCCATAGCCGCGTTTGACCGCCGAGACGATCCCCGCGGCACTTGAGCATTCGAAAACGGTTTCCAAAACCACTTCGTCGTCCTGACCGATGTCGCGTGCCCACTGGCGATAGAAACAATCGATAGGTCCGCACTCTGGCACCATGGTGCGGATTGTTCCGCGGTTGTAATCGACATTACACGTAGCCAGTATCCCGAGGGCAGAACAGGACAATGGATCGCGGCAACGTCACGACGGCGCATTGCGCCCTCGACTGACAGGGTCTCAGGAAAGCCAAGCCGGCCTTCTCCTTGTCCGAAGTAGGGTACCCAAGGAGGTTATAAGGCCCTGCTCAAGATGTGGTCGACAGGCAGCGTCCCAACGTCCGAAGATCTGTGACGCTAACGCGGTGCTTTCGTAGTTCGACGCAGGTCTGACGACGGCGTGATTGATGGACTATGACCCTTGTGACAAACACACTTCACGATAGCAGGGACAATGCTGCCAGGTCAGCGCTGGAAATCTGTGGCTATTGCTGCTCGGGCCCCCGGCACTGGTAGTTGACCCGTCTGACGCATGTGCGCAATATGCGGACGCGCATCGCAAAAAACAAGGCGCGTATCTCGGCACGGCTATTTCGCGTTTCTCCGGAAGCCGGCCACCTGGAGGCATTCCAAAGCCTATGAACGCGGCCATCAACACGTTCGTCCTAGTGTTCGCGTCGATTTTTCCGATTGTCAATCCGCCGGGTTCCGCGCTTGTCTTTCTCGGCTTGACCAGCGGCGCAACTCCCGAGATCCGCGCGATCCTTGCGCGGCGCATCGCGATAAATTCGTTCACCCTGTTGGTATGCTCGTTCCTTTTGGGCGCGCTCATCCTTCAGTTCTACGGAATTTCGATACCGATCCTTCGCGTCGCCGGCGGGCTCGTTGTCGCCGTATCAGGGTGGAATCTTCTCAATGAAGGAAGTCACAAGGAACTGGAAGGAACGGTGGACGGAGCCCCTCAAACCAGTTTGCTCGATCAGGCATTCTATCCGCTGACCCTGCCACTGACTACCGGACCAGGCTCGATCGCCGTCGTCATCAGCATTGGGCTGTCCGAGGCGACGATTACCGACCCTGCGCACCGGATAATATTTGTCTTGGCTGGCCTCCTTGCCATCGCCGTAATTACCCTGGCAATCCTGCTTTGCTATTCCTATGCGGATCGCCTCCAAAGGTTTCTCAGCCAAGGGGGCACCGACATCGCCATAAGGCTGTCCGCGTTCATACTGTTTTGCCTTGGGTTGCAGATACTCTGGTCGGGCGGAAATGAACTGTTGAGATCCGTGCTAATAGCGGGTCCCGTGCCGCCGATTGGCGTGCCGTTGGTCCGACTTCACTGATCAGAATGCGGCCGTCCCGGCCGAAGGGTTCCGCGTATCCTTGGCGAGGTCGTACATGCGCCGTCGGTCACAAAGAAGGATGACGGCTCGATGGAGGTGGCGATCGCCTGGACATCTTGCCACTTGTTGACTCACCCGCGGTTGAACAATAACTTGCGAACTCGGTCGTTAGGCTTGTCCTCAAATGACGGATCAATCTCTTCAGCGTCGCCTTGCCGCCATCGTCGTTGCCGATGTGGTGGGATATTCACGCCTGATGGAGGCTGATGAAGTCGCAACGCTGGCGAACCTCAGGGAACTCCGTTCTGGCGTTATCGAGCCGGCTGTGATGCGCCACAACGGTCGCATCTTCAAGGTCATGGGCGACGGTTTCTTAATCGAATTCGGTAGCGCGGTGGACGCGGTCGCAGCAGCGTTGGAAATGCAACGGGCCACCACTGCTGTTGAGGCTTCCGGAGACCGGCGCCTGCTTTTGCGTGTAGGCGTCAATCTGGGAGATGTCATTGACGACGGTTCAGACGTCCTCGGCGACGGCGTCAATGTCGCGGCGCGCCTTGAGACGCAGGCCGCACCGGGAGGTATCTGCATTTCAGCCAAAGTTCACGGCGAGATCGTCGGCAAGATCGGCGACCGGTTCTTTGATGCAGGCGAACGCTACCTAAAGAACCTGACTCGCCCGGTCCACGTGTGGCATTGGCCGGATGCGCTGCAGAGCATATTGCCGCTGCCCGAATGTCCCTCGATCGCTGTATTGCCGTTCACGAATATGAGTGGGGATGAAGCGGACGCGCCTTTCGTCGACGGCTTGACCGAAGACCTGATCACCGACCTTTCCCGTACGGCTGGCCTGTTCGTCATCGCGCGCAATTCCGTAAACGGCTACAAGGGCAAGCCGGTCGACGTACGGCTGGTCGCCCAGGAACTCGGCGTCCGCTACGTCCTCGAGGGGAGCGCCAGACGCGCAATGGGCCGTGTCCGCATCAATGCCCAATTGATCGACGCGCTTGGCGGCCAGCACTTGTGGGGCGACCGGTTTGACAGGACCGTGGAAGATGTTTTCGAATTACAGGATGAAGTTAACGCCAAGATTGTTGAAGCCCTCGTCGGCCGGCTGACCATCCCGACGCAGCGCAATCGGCCGAAGAACTTTGAGGCGTATGATCTGTGTGTGCGCGCCCGCCTCCTGACGGAAGAGTCGCCACAAACTGAGCGTGAGGCCTATATGCTGCTCCAACGCGCGGTTAAGCTCGAGCCATCATATGCCGAGGCGGTCGGTCTGCTCGCCTATAACCGTTGGCTTGCCTGGACTCATTTCGGCGAGCCCGAAGATCCTAACCGTCGGATGGCGACGACGTTCGCGCAGAAGGCGGTCGACCTAGATCCCAACGATGCCGGCTGCCGTTACGTTCTGGGGACCATTTTGGCTTATGAGCGGCGATGGGAGGAATCGGAGGCCGCCTTCGCCAAGGCCTTGGAGCTGGACCCCAACCACGCCGACACCTGGGCCGCCATGTCGGACATGTCCGTGCTGGACGGCAGGGTTGCCGACGGACTAGCGCAGATCGAAAAAGCTCTGCGGCTCAATCCCTATCCAACCTGCTGGTATCTTTGTCATCTTGGGCAGGCGCAATACGCCGCGCGTGACTATGAGGCGGCAACCGCTACACTCCGCAGGAAAGACACGTATCGTACCAACTCACGCAAATTCCTGGCTGCTACGCTTGCGCAGTTGGGCCACCGTGAGGAGGCGCGGCGAGAGGCAGAATTGTTCCTGATCGCCCACCCTCATTTCACGATCGGCCATTGGCTCAGCTCCCAGCCGCTGCGCGATGCATCTGTACGAGACCACTTTGTCGACGGCTTCCGAAAGGCCGGCCTGCCGGAGATGTGACAGCGGGTGGGGACAATCCCGACGCGTTCGAGGACTTGATCAACGGATATGCGCTGCGCGAGAACGGCGGTCTGGATCGCAGTGCCAAGCTTCTTCAGACGCTCCACAAAACGCGTAAACCAGCCCGAGTCTCGCATGACTTCCGCTGGACCGCCTTGCATCATGGTGGCGAGAGCCCTTAGCCCAGAATGAAGACAGGATGCTTTGCGAAATATTTAAGCAGCTTCGCCGAGACATGAAGGCGACGACGCTTACTTCCGCTATCGGCGGCGCAAAGATGCCGTTACCTTGAAACTAGCCACTGTCTGCGTTCCGGCAGGTGCAAGGTCTGCTTCAACGGCCGAAATGGGGGCGCGAAGCGGCCGTTGAACGCATTGATCGCAAATGTCCGCAACGGGCCGGAAGCCGACCATCAGATCTATTCTCTTGATGGGGTACGAACCGGCGTTGGCTAGTTCGTCTTTTGTGCAGGCGCGTGATATTGCGATTAACTGCGAAGTATGACGGCCGGACATCATTTTCAGAGTTTGGAAACACTGGACCGAAACTGGAGAGCATTTATGGGTTGGAAAACGCCAAAGTTTGAATACGTGAATGGGTATAAGATCGTCGAAATCGATGGACCCGCCTTCAAAGTTTATGACGGTGACCGTCAGTTAGGGGACCATTTCCCCTACTCCGGCGAGGCTGCTGCTTACGCAAATTCTTTGCCAAAGCGAGATCATCAGCGCAACTAGGCAGGAAGCCTGCAAGAATCAAAGGCAAAATTTGTCAATGAATGCGAAGCAAAATTTGACGAACTCCTGTCCCCACTCAGCATTGGAACTGCTTGGTTGGTCTGGCTTTTTTTCGGATCAGGTGAAGTCGACCGAAGCAGACCTCGTACCCAAGCGCGTCGCGTCGGTTCACCGGGCACGCATTGAGGCAATGGGCGCTACCGGGTCGGTCAGGCTAGAGCTACCAGCCAATGCCAATACGGGTGACTTCGCAGTGGGCGATTGGGTGCTTGCCGATCCTCGGTCCGACATGTTTGTCAGACGGCTTGACCGGAAAACCGTGTTTAAGCGACGCCCGGAGGTCGGACGTGGCCAACAACTTGTTGCTGCCAACATCGACACACTGTTGATCGTGACGTCGTGCAACGCCGATTTCAATATTGACCGGCTAGAACGTTACCTAATCATGGCCAACCAGGCGGGCAGCAAACCGGTAATCGTGTTGACCAAGGCTGACACCGCGGACGACGTTGGCATATTTCAGGCCAAAGCCGAGGCTTTGCAGCGTGACCTACCTGTCGTTGCCCTGAATGGACGCTCTGCCGATGCAAGCTCCATTTTGAGTTCCTGGTGCGGCGTTGGCCAAACGATCGCCCTGGTGGGATCGTCCGGAGTAGGAAAGTCGACGTTGGTGAACACGCTGACCAGACTTGCATCTGACTCAAAGCAGAAAACCGGGACTATTCGCGAACATGACGCGCAAGGCCGTCACACCACGACCGCGCGCTCGCTGCATGCTATTCCGGGCGGCGGCTGGGTCATAGACACGCCCGGAATAAGAACACTTTACGTCAGCGATATCACCGACGGGATCGACACGCTTTTTTCCGACATAAAGGAACTGGCACCGCTTTGCCGATTTCGCGATTGTACCCATGCGCATGAACCGGGCTGCGCGGTTCAGGCAGCTGTCAAAAGCGGCACTTTGGCCGCCGACCGCATTGAACGCTGGCGAAGTCTTGTTTCTGAAAACCGTGACAGGACACCTGTCATCAGCGGACCACGCGGCAACAAGATCGTTCGCAAAAAGAAATATTGAAGGTCTCACGCCTTGAACGGAATCGACCAGCTATCTCGGTAGTAGCCAACTCGGTGACGCGCCCTGTTTGTCAATGCTTAAAATCTCTCGGCCACTCTGGCTTTGACAAAGCGGGAAAGTTCGTGCTTAGCGTCCTCAGTCCTAGGACAGAGGACAGTCGCCATGAAGAGCCAAGACATAATCGTCCTGTTGAAGCTACTGAGCCTGCAAGACCAGGAACTGACAAAGGGTACAGATCAACTGCGATCTGAATCCCTCGGGGGCGACCCTTATTCGGTGCGAAATCTTGAAGCTCTGCTCGGGATTAGCAAATCCGAAATCGCGCAGTCGATCAAAAGAAGCATCGCTTCCGGGATCGCGCGGAAAGATAGTCGCTCCAATGAACCACGGCCACATCGGCGAAACCTTTTCGAGTTCATCACCCATGGCCTTAGGTTCGTGTTTCCCGCACAGGTGGGGCCGATACAACGCGGCGTTCCCACGGCGTTTGCTGCGCCGATGCTTCAAGAGCTTCTCGTCAGCGGCGGGACCTATAACTACGTCTGGCCCTACTCCGCTGGACGAGAGATGGGTCAAGCGGTCGATCCGCTTTTCAAAAGCGTGCCGGAGGCCGCTTTGAAAGACGAGCGACTTTATGAATACCTGGCACTGGTAGATGCGATTAGGCTCGGGAACCAGCGGGAAGTCGGTCTCGCCACCGATCACCTCAAGTCGAAGATTATGAGTAAATGACTTCTGTGCGCGCTTTTCATCACATTTTCTTCGGCTTCTTTCTTCATCGTTAGTATGGGAATCGTACCCGCGTGGGTAGCTTTCCACGTTGGCGGCTCCCGCTTGGTTGGGGGTGGTGTGATGCTTCATTCAGCGTGGCGAGCTTGTTGCTTACGCCGCACGCGGCCATCTCGATCATCACAAACGTTGCACCATGACGGTGGTCGGACAAGCAAAGCGGGCCCTGTGCCTGACCGATCTCGCCCCTGCGAGCCTTCGGCTTGATGGCCGAAATGCCAATGATCGCCTTGACGAGAATTGAACCAGTGACGCCGATGTTTCCGGCAGTAAAATGCTGCCTCTTAAATTTCAACGAGGTTAGCCGGTGACGCGTATCCACGCATTGCAATCGTTTCGGCAAATACCTTGTCTGCGCGCAGAGATGTGGCACATCCAGCCTCACCAGCCCGCCCTGACCAGCGATCGATGATGTCGTCGAACGCCCAGTCGCACGGGTTTCGGTGAAGGTTTCGAATGCAACAACTGACTATTGCCGAAACACAATGCATACCTTTCCTTCGGCAACTAAGAACTCGTCGAATAGGAGGACTGATTTCTGACCTCCCCTACCTGCCGGCCAAGGGTCCTGGACCCAAAGCCTCCTGCCCTTGCCATCATCGGAATACCCGGACACGACGTAGTAGTGGATCGTGCTTCCCACGACGAATACGCGGTCGTTATCGATTTCTGCGCGGACATCTTCCCAGGTCGGCTTGGCGATGAATTGCCCGCCAGTGGCGTCATGGTTGAAGGCATTCCATTGACCGCGCACCAGCTCGACAATTTTGCTCTTGTGGTTTTCGCCAACATCCTCGGTGACGTCAGCTGAGCTGTCGAGCACCTGAGCCAGGTCCCACTTTTCACCGAGGCTCAAGTCGGCCTCCGCAAGCGCTGCGGTGCTAGCCCGTGCTATTTCGTATTGTGACATCTGCGGCAAACCGTAATATTGCCGCACCATCACTTCGGCTGCAGCGAAGCACCAACTTGGCGTTTCCTGAGCAATCAAAGTCGGGGAATTGCTGACTGACGGCATCTCAGATTTCCTCCAGAAACAAACTGAATCAAGACGGCTAATTGTGTTTTGGAAACAAAGGAGATCGAGGGGCGGATCCCGCCCCCCCAACTCGCGCTCTAGAAAAGTGCGTCGATGGGCTCGCTGCCGAGCAAGGCATCAAACTTGTAGAGAGCAGCCTTGAGCGAAATTAGCTCCGAACCGGACGCATCAATGTCAACGATCCGGGGTTGAGCGTCGTTCAACTCTTGGACGACGTCAGCGACGGAAGCGATGTTGGTCTCGATTCCCTCGCACATGGCCTGCAATTTCCCGTAGAATAGAGAGATGTCCGTAAAGTACGCCAGCTTACGCCGGGCCGTTTTTTCATTTTGGTGAAGAGTGTCTTCCGCCACCTCCAATTGCTTGATGGTGCGGGTGTACTCATCCCGCTGGCTTTGCAAGCTCGACAACAGGTCACGGGTTGCATTGAGCCGCCCTTCGTCATTTTCACGCTCTTGCCGATATCTTTGCCTCTCGTCGTTCAGCGAGCGGATCCGGGCCTCGTCCTGATCGACCAGGGTGATGATCCCCATGATTGCACGGTCGAGCCCGAGACAAAAAATTGACCTGACGATACTCGCCGCCGACTTGTCGTTTAGCTCGTCCAGCTTTCGGCGATGATGGGCGAGTTCGATCTCGGCGGCTCTCATCTGATCGACCAACTGGCCGATCCGCTGATTGAGAAGTTCAGCGTCTTGCTCATCCTTGTGGATCTCGATGCTGACCTTGGCAATCTCCTGTTGGATCCCGGTGATCTTTTGGTTCAACAGACCCAGGTCGGAAATGATTGATTTCACGAGCTCGGACGTAACCTGTTGCTCCTTGGCATACATGCGCTCACCAAGCTTGGCTTGGGAGTGCAGATAGTCCACGGTATCCGACATCGCCAAAATCGATGCCGTGGCTTCCTCCGTCTTTTGCTCCTTCAAAAGCTCCGAGGCTTGCGTCAGTTGCTGGAGAATTGTCTTGAATTCGACAACCTGCTGGCTGCCGGTCTGTTCATTCCCTGCGATTGCAACGTTGTTCATGATCATGTCTCCTGCAAGCATTGAGGATCAGGCCGCGCGAGCCTGTTCGATCAAAGCACGCTGCTGTTCGAGTTCGATGGTGGCACGGCGGGATTCAGACAGGTCCTGCTCGACGATGATGCTGAGATTTTTAGCTAGCTCCGGCGCCCGGCGAATGGCCTCTTCGATGGTCGGTGAATCCTGCAGGTACTTCACCGCCTTCGCCTGCGCTGCGCCGGCGGATTTCAGATAGTCACCGGACAGACCGTTCAACGCGACCCACTGGCACATGTAGATCAGGAAGGTCTTCATGAACTCGGGAGCCTGGTACTCGGCGAGCCGGTCCTTGGCGTCGAGTTCCTTCAAGTCCTCAATATCTCTCTGAAAGCCCTCGTTGGTCATGCGACCGCAATAGTTGGACATCTGATCCCAGAAGAGCGATGCGTTCGTCAACGTGCCGATGATCTTGCCAAGTGCATCGATCGCGCTGTGCAGGGAATCGACCGACAAGGTCGCGTTACCCTCCTCAATCTTAAGATTCTTCAGGGATTCCGCGTAGCCAGCCATGGCGACCAGCGACGCCCGCTTCTGGTTCTCAAGTTCAATCTTCTGATTGAGGAATTTCATTTTTTCCTCGTGGATCGAGTCCTCCGCATTTGCAGCTTTGCTGGCCATCTGATTGGTGGCGGCTGCCAGATCCTTGAGCGCCGCCCCAGCTGCTGCATATGCCTTGGTCGCGGCGTTCGCATCCTTCTCAAGTGCGTCGACCTTCGCCGCCATCTTGTCGAGCTCCGCGGCTGCCTTCGCCAGATCCTCCTTTTTGGTATCGCGCTTTTTCTTCAATGCGGCTATGTCGTCATCCTTGGCTTTGCCGTCCTGTTCCATTTTGACCAGAGCTTCGTTCAACGCATCGAGCTCGGACTTGATCTTGTCGTTGGTGAGTTTCTTGCCCGACTGCTGGTCCTGAGCTTCGATAAACTTCCTCTGCGCGTCGTCGGACTGCTTCTTGGCTTCGTCGGTCCCGGCTTTGGCGGAGGTGATCCGATCGTTCTTCTCGATGGCATTGCCGGCCTTGTTTAAGACCGTCCCGACCGGATTTTGGGATGCCGTGAACGCTCCAAGGCCGGCGCCGATCGCGCCGGTGATCGCGCCAACGACACCCATCACCAGCGCTTTCGTTGCCTCCTTTTCTTCACGAGTTTTGGCTTCCTCGTAGAGCGTCTGTGCATTGGAAATCTGGCTGACGAGTTCCTGCTGATTGACCTGCTCAGCGTTCTGCTTCGCGATCACCTCTCGTTCCGCCTTCTCAGCGGCCAGCAATCGGTCTCGTTCGCTGGCCTCCTCTAGAATGGTGTTGGACTTCGCTCTGCTGGATTCCACTTGCAGGCCCTTGAACTTGTCGGCAAGCACGCCGGCCTTTTCCGACATGTTGCTCGAGCACGTTTTGCAATGCGCCAGCTTCTTGATCGCGAGCGGCTCCTGCCCCTTTGTCAACCAACGGTAGGACTGCTGCAAAAGGTCGATGATGTTGCGGGTCTCGGCTTCGAACGAGGTCATCGTGATAACGCAGTCGTTGCACAGCATCGCCAGGCGGCTCTGCAAACCGGCGATATCGGCTTGCAATGCCCCGCCCTTGGCGCCAGCAACGCCGTTATAAGCCACATGGAACAACTCCACGGACAGATCCAGGTTCTGGGTCACATCCTTAAGGCTCAGTTGGCCCATGACCGCCTTTGCCTCTCGCTGCACCAGCGGATCATCGAAGGCTGGCACGGTCCTGAGGCTATATTCGCGATGATCGACAGTGACGATGGCATTGGAATCCTCGGCTGAAATTCCAGGCATGGACGTTCTCCTTTTTCGGATCAGATGAGAGCAAGAGTGTTGGGCCGAGCGAGTGAGCGTCCGCCCGGCAAGCCCGCGAGTAAGAAGATGTTCGGAGAGATGGTTGCGTTCCGACTAGGCCGTGAGGTCGCGCGAAGGACTGGTGGATCAGCCTTTCAGTTCCGTCAGTTTTCCCTGCAGTTGCTGTAGAGCGCCCAGCTGGTCGGAGATTGCCGTCAGGATCTCGTTGAACGCCTCGATATCCCCAGCGCTTTCAGGCATCGGCGCATCTTCGGAAAGATCAGCGTCGACGGTCCACGGCCGCAGTGCGCGGGACAAAAGGTTGTCGGCTATATTCTGCGCGAAGTCGAAGGTTTCCAGGAACACAGATTCCATTGCGCGCGCCATCGGCGTGGGAAGCTCCAGCGCAAGAACGCCAAATCCACCTGTCGTTGTCGCACCGTCGGGCAATCCGGAGTAAAGCTCGCCGATCTTTCCAAACCGGACATGCTCGCCCAATCTCGTTTGTATCGGCCGCGAGGTAAATCCGACATAGGTCGGAACGTATTTGTTTTCGTGGAATGAAGACTTCAACCAAAGGGAGTATATCCCGGGCCCGTCCAATCGCAGGCGGGAGATATTCTGCGCCACTGTCTGCAGATCGCCCTGAAGCAAATAGGATCTTGCACCGACGTAACCCCATACATATTGGATGACTTGCGCATAGTGCTCGGCATTCATCTGGAACGCTCCATCATCTAAATAAATTCAATTATTGCAAAAGGTTAGATGAAGTGATGCCAGTGCATTGCCGAATGGCTTTGCGTACATCGATGGCACCGCAACAGGTCCGTGTATTAGTTCGAAGACCACCTGACGACGATGACTCTCATAAATTGATTTAGCAATGCAATTTACAAGTTATAGTTGTTTTTGAGTGTGCGACGCGTCAAAACAGAACGTTACGAACTGAACCACTTTGACGGGCTCGCAATGCCGCCAAGAAGAGTTGATCGCGTTGGTGTGCTGGTCTCGCCAACACACTCGAACTTTCCCGATCGATATGCTCGTAAACGGGGCAGCAGGCTTGGACAAAAGCCCTGTTTCGTCCGTCACACCGCAACCGTTCGTGAGCGGCTCATCGGCAGAGCTCGGCGCGGAAGGGTGGTGTCTATCCCAACCAACCGGTTTGTCGTCTGCGGCTCTTGGGGACTGTCAAACTCAGGAGCACAGCACTCTTAACGAGCGTACCAGGCGCCAGCTACAGCGCTGCCACAGCCCGTTCGCACACGGTTTGACCGGTTAAGAGCCTCGTCTCGGAGGATCAGCATCGCGACGGCCAACGGCCGGGATCCGGGAAGCCTAGGCCCGGCAAGCCGCTCCGCTCGATCGCGGCGTCGCATTAGACGCAACCGTCGGCACTCGTCCCCTCACCTTCCCACCCTGACCAGCGACCGGGCGATATCGATGATGTCGCCACTCGCGGCCGTTGGATCTTCCTTCGACCAGGCGACCCCAAGACCGATGCGGAAGTCGACACCCCTTGCATGATTGTTCTGACGTTCGAGCCACAGCCGTGTCACGCCGTCGAACGGCGTGAGGAGGCCATCAGACGAATACTGGTTCGAAAACATGGCTCACTTGCGGAGTATTATTATCGAGACAGGCTGCCTCCGAGGAAGCCGCCCATCTGGATTTCACTCGGGAGCATCAGTAGCAATTCTCGCAGGCTCGGATGAAAGATTTCCTGCACAGCAACTTCAAACGGGGCCCACTGCAGCTTGCGGCTTTGTCTCTCGGGGAAATCCAGCAATGTCTCTCGGACTTCGAGCAAGTGCACGTCAAGGTGATAGGTCAAGCGGCTGGTATCCTTGGTATAAATGAATGAGCCAATTGCCGCCTGTGATATGCGTCCCCTGACGCCGGCCTCCTCCATCGCTTCCCGCGCAGCCGCCGCGCCTGAGGTTTCTCCTGTCTCAATACGGCCTTTCGGTATTCCCCAGCGGCCGTTCCGGCGGCTGGCGACAAGGAGCACTTCGGTCGATCTTTCTGCAGAGGTTCGATAGCAGATCGCTCCCGCCTGAGCGACGCGCGTTCGTGGACCGCCGGACTGATCTTTCAATGGCGCGCCGCCGGCCGTCCGGAACTGCTCTGTCATCGCGGTGCCTTTGAATTTTGCGAGAAGCGTCGGAGCGTTTATGACAGTTCTGTGACGGATCGTCATGCAATGACCGATTGAAAACTTATTCGCGAGGCGAAAAACCAGGACAACTTGGACCGCCCCCTGAGCATACCAATCCGACAAAGCGAACTCGCGGCTGGCCATCCGCCTCGAGCATGACGGGTGATCTGACGGCACCACGTCCTGCTCACCAACCCGAGGGAGCGGATCCATTCGCTCGAATTCTCGATCTTTCCCCATTGTTCAGCAAATGCCCGGCAAGGGACGTCTTGTCTCGCATGCCCCGGTTGTTCGGGCAGTCCCACTCGATACATGGCCCTTATCAACCAAAGACAGCAACTGCTGATTTGACGATGATCCCACCATCCGGACTTCTGCGCAGTTGACGGCCGGTCGCGGCGCGAAAGATTTGCAGCAATTGCAGCGCCGGCGGCACTCGCG
>NZ_MOAI01000005.1:0-293777 GCF_001976035.1 Ensifer sp. 1H6
AGCGGAATGAGGATGATCAGCACCAGCCAGAATAGCGTGACGCCGAGCGCCAGACCGAACCCCGGAAGCACGCTCGGCTGACGAAACCGCCAGCGCCTGTTGTGGCCATGCTCTCTCAAATCCAACTCACCTCTCATGCCCAAGGCAAAAAACCCAAGCGGTCCTCAATGATGCCCGCAATCCCCATGTGGGCCCACTGCACAATTTCCTCCTCAAATCGGAAACGGTTTTACGAGGAAATTTGCAGCAAGTTCAAAGCGCTACAGCGTCCCTTTACGCGTCATATTTGACGCGCGGCGCTGTAGCACGGGATCGGCCGGATCGAATGGTCCGGCCGATCTTCTCATGTCATGAACAGGGTCGATTATTGCCCCGGCTTGTAGATCTGGTCGAACACACCACCGTCGCCGAAGAACTTCGGTTGCGCTTCCTTCCAGCCGCCAAAGTCCTCGATCGTCACCAGCTTGAGATCACCGAAGCGAGCGACATCCTTGGGGTCGGCAGCCGCCGGCTTGAACGGGCGATAGTAATGCTTCGCAGCGATTTTCTGGCCGGCGTCGCTGTAGAGGTAACCGAGATAGGCCTCGGCGACCTTGCGCGTACCCTTGGCATCGACATTGCCGTCAACCAGCGCGACCGGCGGCTCGGCCTTGATCGAGATCGACGGCGTGATGATGTCGAAATTATCCGGGCCGAGTTCCTCGAGCGAAAGATAGGCTTCGTTTTCCCAGGCGAGCAGCACGTCGCCAAGGCCGCGCTGGACGAAGGTCGTGGTCGAGCCGCGCGCACCGGTATCGAGCACCGGCACATGCTTGAACAGATCGGTAACGAATGCCTGTGCCTTGGCATCGTCGCCGCCATTGGCCGCACGTGCGTAGGCCCAGGCTGCCAGGAAGTTCCAGCGCGCGCCGCCCGAGGTCTTCGGGTTCGGCGTGATCACCTGGATGTCGTCCTTGACGAGATCGCCCCAGTCCTTGATGCCTTTCGGGTTGCCCTTGCGCACCAGGAAGACGATCGTCGACGTGTAGGGTGCGCTGTTATTTTCGAACTTGGTCTTCCAGTCTGCCGGGATCTTTCCGGTTTCCTTGGCGATCGCGTCGATGTCCGCCTCAAGCGCCAGCGTCACGACGTCGGCCTGCAGTCCGTCGATCACGGAGCGGGCCTGCTTGCCGGAGCCGCCATGCGATGTCTGGATCGTCACGGTTTCGCCGGTGTCCGCCTTCCACTTTTCAGCGAAGGCAGCGTTGAAGTCCTTGTAAAGTTCACGTGTCGGGTCATAGGACACGTTCAGGATCGTCGTGTCGGCAAAAGCCACACTTGCAGCACCAAGCTGCAGGCCTCCGACTACAATTGCCAGTCCCACAATTCCGGTAATTCGTCCAAAGCCCATCTCGACCTCCATCGGTTACCAGATAAAACTATCAATTTAATTGACTGCTTCAACGCAAACTGATGATGCGGGAGGTGGCTATCGGGAAAAGTCCTATCGTTGTTGTGCCTTTTTAAGGAACGGTTTGCCCAACGCCCGTCTGGTCGCCGATCTCCTGTCAGTGGCGAACCGGGCGGAGAATAGCATGAGCCCTTTGACGCGCACATCAAAATTCCGGATGGGCTATGTGATCGGGCGGCCGTATGGACGCGGTTTGGGCACGGGACTGCTAGGGATGCGACCCTTCTGGGACGAAGCGGGGCCTAGGAAAACTCAGCCAAAGAACGGTTGCCGCAGCAACAAACCCGCTAGAGCACGTGGCCACGGGCGACGATCGGCCAGATGGCCTTCGGCTCGTCGCCCTCGACGATATGCACGGCGTCGACCATGTTGGTCACGACGCAGGCATGATTGGGAACGATGCGCAGCTGCTGCCCGACCGTCAGGCCGATCGGTCCGTCGGTCACAAGTCGGCCGTGTTCCTCCGAGAGCTGGTCTATGCGGATGTCGTCGCGGCCAAGCACATGGCCATAGCCGGTGAGGCCTAGGAGGTCGGCGGTCAGAACCTTGCTGCCCGCATCGATGATCGCACGGTGCTCAGAAGGCACCGAGACGACGGTCGCCAGTACGGTGAGGGCGCAGTCGTCCCAGGTTGCGACGCCGCGCGAAACGAGGGAGCGGTCGTTGTAGATATAGGTGCCGGGCCGATATTCGGATGCAATCGGCGCGCCGGCCGAATGCATCATGCTCGGCGTGCCGCCCGAGGTGATCGCAGGCACGGTCAGGCCGTCCGCCTCGATCAGGCGCTTGGCCTCGCTCATGAAGGCCTGAACCTTTGCCTCGCCGGCGATTGGCGGATAGGTCATCAGGCCGGCGAATTCGATACCCTTGGCATCATTGATCAGGCGGGCCAGACGGGCGGCTTCCACGGGCGAAGCGACGCCACAACGGTCCGCGCCGGTGTTGCATTCGACGAACACCCGAAGCGGCTTGCCCTTGGTCGAGAAGTGACGGGAAAGTCCATTGATGACCGTCTCGTTGTCGGCGACGACTGCCAGCGCGATGCGTCCATTAAGGCGCTCGAGCCGGTCGAGCTTGGGCGTTCCGAGAATGTTGTAGGTGATGAGGACATCGTTGATCCGCGCACTACCGTCCACCATCGCTTCAGCTTCGGTCACCTTCTGGCAGGTGATGCCGATGGCGCCGGCGTCGAGCTGCAGCTCGGCCATCTGCGGCAACTTGTGGGTCTTGATATGCGGCCGAACGCGGATGCCGTTGATGTCCGCGTAGTCCTGGAACGTGCGGATGTTGCGCTTGGCGATCTCGATATCGACCAGCACGGCGGGCGTTTCGATCGGCAGGGGCATCGCTCATCACTTCCTTTTGTCGGGCGCGGCACACGGGGAAGCTACATCATCCACCCTTGACAAGTTATGACCGTCGGCATTTCATACGTCAATCCATTATTCAGGATTGTAATACTGTATAATGGAATAATGACGGGAACCCAAAAATGGGAGAATGCAGATGATCAAGACAGTTCTCGCGGCTGCCGCCATCGCAGCCGCCTCCATTACCTTGCCGGCACAGGCGCAGCAGCCAGCGAGCAAACTCGACGAAATTCTCGCGCGCGGTCATCTCGTGCTCGGCACCGGCAGCACCAATGCACCGTGGCACTTCAAGAGCGCCGAAGACAAGCTGCAGGGCTTCGATGTCGACATGGGCCGGATCATCGCCAAGGCGCTGTTCGGCGACCCGGAAAAGATCGAATACGTCAACCAGTCATCAGACGCCCGTATCCCGAACATCACCACCAACAAGGTGGACATCACCTGCCAGTTCATGACGGTGACCGGCGAGCGCGCCCAGCAGATCGCCTTCACCATCCCCTATTATCGCGAAGGCGTCGGCCTGATGCTGAAGTCGGACGGCAAATATGCCGACTATGCGGCGCTGAAGGCGGCGGGTTCATCGGTGACCGTGTCGGTTCTGCAGAACGTCTATGCCGAGGCGATGGTTCATGCGGCATTGCCGGAAGCGACCGTCGATCAGTATGAATCTGTCGACCTCATCTATCAGGCGCTCGAATCCGGCCGGGCCGATACTGTGGCCACCGACCAGTCGTCGCTTGCCTGGTACATGACCCAGAACCCCGATCGCTACAAGGACGCCGGCTATGGCTGGAACCCGCAGACCTATGCCTGCGGCGTCAAGCGCGGGGATCAGGACTGGCTGAACTTCGTCAACACCGCGCTGCACGAAGCCATGACCGGGGTGGATTTCGATTTCTATGCGAAGTCGTTCAAGACCTGGTTCGGCAAGGACCTGACGCCGCCGCAGATCGGCTTTCCGGTCGAATTCAAGTAGGCGCTTCCGTTCGGTCGATCCCGTACTCGTGCGGGATCGACGCCTGTCCTGTCGGCATGGATGGCTGAAGACATGGGTTATCAGTTGAATTTCGCCGCAGTCTGGCGGTCTTTCGACCTTCTGCTCGAAGGTCTGGCTCTCAGTCTCGGCCTCGCCTTCGCGGCGATCCTCGCCGGTTGTCTCATCGGCCTCGTCACCGCCTTCGGGCTGGTGTCGAAGTCCATGGTTCTACGCAAGCCGGCCGGCTTCTATGTGACCGCGATCCGCAACACGCCGATCCTGGTGCTGGTGCTGTTCAGCTACTTTGCCCTGCCGCAGCTTGGCGTCAGGCTAGGTAAGATCGAGAGTTTCGTGCTGACGCTGGCGATCTATTCCGGCGCCTATCTCGCCGAGGTGTTCCGCGGCGGGTTGCTTTCCGTGCCTCCTGGCCAAAGGGAGGCGGGACTGGCGATCGGGCTCACGGAAATGCAGATCCGCACCTCGATTATCCTGCCGCTGATGCTGCGCAATGTACTTCCCTCGCTCGGCAGCACGATGATCTCCCTGTTCAAGGATACCTCGCTTGCAGCCGCGATCGCCGTTCCCGAACTGACCTTCGAGGCGCGCAAGATCAATGTCGAAAGCTTCCGGGTGATTGAGACGTGGATCGTCGCCAGCTGCCTCTATGTCGCCACCTGTTCGCTTCTCGCCGCATTGATGCGCGCGGTCGAGCGCCGACTTGCCGTGCCGAGGTGATCGCCATGGATCTTTCCGCATTCCTCGACCAGCTCTGGATCGCCCGCATCCCCCTTCTCAAGGGTCTCGGCGTATCGGTTTCCATTTCTTTCCTGTCCATCGTTGTCGGGACGGTGCTCGGCGTCTTCGTCGGTCTCGCCCTGACCTACGGCTACAAACCCGTGCGCTTCATCGTGCGCGGCTATACCGACTTCATCCGCGGCACGCCGGTACTGGTGCTGGTTCTCGCCAGCTACTACGTGCTCAGCACCATCGGCATTGATCTCGGGCCGTTCCAGGCCGGCATCCTTGCCCTTTCGGTTTTCTGCAGCTCGCATGTGGGTGAACTGGTCCGCGGCGCGCTTCAGGCGATCCCCAAGGGACAGACGGAGGCGGCCAAGGCGATCGGCCTGACATTCCCGCAGACTTTTGCCTATATCCTTGGTCCTCAGGCTTTGCGGCAGGCCTTGCCGGCCTGGGTGAATACCGCCGCCGAAATGGTCAAGGCTTCGACGCTGCTGTCGATCATCGGCGTCGCCGAGCTTTTGCTGCGCACGCAGGAGCTGATCTCGCGCACTTTCATGAGCCTCGAGTTCTATTTCTTCGCCGGCTTCCTCTATTTTGTCATCAACTACAGCATCGAGCGCTTCGGCCGTTACGTCGAGCGCAAGACAGCCGTCCCATCGTGAGGCACCGGATCCGATGACCCAGGCACTTCTTGAAATCCGCGACCTCCACAAGCGTTATGGCCCCGTCGAGGTGCTGAAGGGCGTCGATTGCACAATGGCGCAGGGCGAGGTCATTTCGATCATCGGCTCCAGCGGCTCGGGCAAGACGACGATGCTGCGCTGCATCAACATGCTGGAGGAGTTCCAGGGCGGGTCGATCCGCATTGACGGCCAGGAGATCGGCTATGACACCGTCGCCGGCGTCAGGCGGCGCAAGCGGGAAAAGGAAATCGCCCGCCAGCGGGCAATGACCGGCATGGCGTTCCAGCAGTTCAACCTCTTTCCGCACATGAGCGCGGCGAAGAACGTCATGCTCGGCCTTATCAAGGTGCGCGGCATGGGGCGGGACGAAGCACTGTCGGTGGCCGAGAAATGGCTCGACCGGGTGGGGTTGCTCTCGCACAGGGATCATTATCCCGGCCAGCTTTCGGGCGGTCAGCAGCAGCGCGTAGCGATCGCCCGGGCGATTGCCATGAACCCGAAGCTGATGCTGTTCGACGAGGTGACCTCTGCGCTCGATCCGGAGCTTGTCAACGAGGTGCTGCAGGTGATCAAGGGGCTGGCGGAGGACGGGATGAGCATGTTGCTCGTGACGCACGAGATGCGGTTTGCCTACGAGGTGTCTTCCCGGGTGATCTTCATGAACCAGGGGCGCATCGGCGAAGAGGGCAATCCGCGGGAGATGTTCCTGAAGCCGCAGACTGAGCGCCTGGCCGAATTCCTGAAAACCTCGTCGTTCAACTGATGCACAAATACCGTTGGCAGGGGCGGTCGTGGCATCCGGGCATGAGGGCCGCGGAACAGTGCTTGCGGCGCCTCCGCCGCAGGTCGACATATCGAACGTCACTTCGCCACTCGCTTTGGGTACGCGATAGGCGCCGGGACCGAGCGAGCCCCTTTCCGCATCAACCGGAAAGCAAGGACCGACCGGTTTCCGGGTCGAACAGATGCAAGGCGCCCTCGTCGAAAGCGAATGTTCGCTCCGCATCGATGGCCAGCTGCGTGCGCGGCGGCAGGCAGGCGGTGATGCGCTGGTCGCCGATGCGCGCCGTCACCACCAGTTCCGGGCCGGTCAGCTCGACAACCTCGACGCGCGCCGTCAGCCGCAGTGCATTGGACTCGGCTGTTGCCAGCCGCAGCGCCTCCGGGCGGATGCCGACCTTGACGCGTTGGCCATTCTGCACCTTGCCATGAAAACGCGCCGGCAGGGCGATCGGCTGGTCGCCGCCTTCCACGCGCAAACTGCTGTCTGATACTTCAGCCTCAAAAATGTTCATCGGCGGCGAGCCGACGAAGCCCGCGACATAAAGCGTGGCCGGGCGATCGTAGATCTCTTCCGGCGTGCCGAGCTGTTCGATGCGGCCGTCGCGCATGACGGCGATGCGCGTAGCAAGCGTCATCGCCTCGATCTGGTCATGGGTGACATAAACAACCGTCGTCTTCAGCAATTGGTGCAGGCGCTTCAGCTCGGTGCGCATCTCCATCCGCAGCTTGGCATCGAGGTTCGACAGCGGCTCGTCGAAGAGGAAAACCTGCGGGTTTCGCACGAGCGCCCGGCCGATGGCGACGCGCTGTCGCTGGCCGCCAGAGAGCTGGCTCGGCTTGCGCTCAAGCAGGTTTTCGATCTGCAGCAGCTTCGCTGTCTCAATGACCGCCTTTTCCCGTTCCGGCGCCGGAACTTTACGCATTTCGAGGCCGAAACCGATGTTGCGGGCAACGCTCATGTTTGGGTAGAGCGCATAGGATTGGAACACCATGGCGATGTCGCGATCCTTTGGGTGCATCCCGATGATCGACCGAGGCCCGATGCGGATATCGCCACCGCTCGGCTCGGCAAGGCCGGCGATGATATTGAGCAGGGTCGACTTGCCGCAGCCCGAAGAGCCGAGCAGCACGAGAAACTCGCCGCTTTCCAGCGCGATGTCGATGCCCTTCAGCGTTTCGACTTCGCCGTAGCGCTTGTGGATGTTGTGGATCTCAAGCGCGCTCATGCGATCGTCTCCTGAAGAAAGGCGGACAAGGGTTTTCCATAGCTGCGCGGCAGCGTCGAGATTGCCTCAGAGGCGATGGTGACGCCGGTGCGAAGGCAGTTTTCCAGCGGCATTCCGGCGGCAAGGGCTGCAAGGAACCCGGCGTTGAACACGTCGCCCGCGCCGATCGTGTCGATCACTTTGACCGTGGGCGCGACGATGGAGACGATGTCTCCGGTCGGGCCGAGGGCAAGGGCGCCGTTCGGCCCGCGCTTGACGACGACGATCGCGTCGGCCGGCATGTGGGACTTGAGCGCGCGCGCTGCCTCTGCCGCATCGACAAGGCCCGTCAGCGTCGTCGTCTCGACCTCGTTGAAGAGCGCGAGCCGACAGCGTTTCAGCCAGCCGATCGTCGCCGCGCAGTTGGCATCCGTCCAGCCGTCGAGCGGCCAGCCGGTGTCGAGTGCCACGGCGATGTCATGCGCCTCGGCCCAGTCGAAGACATCGTCATAGGCGGCGGTCAGCGCGTCGGTGAGGAAGGAGCCGGCAAGCAGCGCCAGACCGCCACGCAGGTGCTCGCCGTCGAGCATTGTCCGGATTTCGTCGAAATTTAAGAGCGGTAGGTGTCCACGGGTGGTGAAGAAGGTGCGCTCGCCGTCCGGATGGGTAATGCCGACCGACAGCGTCGTGCCGACGTTTTCGACCGGCCAGCCACTGGCCCGCTCGGCAAAGGCGTCTTTCAGCCAGGTGCCGAACTGGTCGTTACCGATGTTGGCGGCGATCGCATAATCGACACCGAGCGAATCCCAGGCAAGCGCGCTGTTGCCGGCGCAGCCGCCGACGCGCAGCTCATCGTGATCGACGATGACTTCGGTGCCGGCCTTTGGCCAGGGTGCGGCCGGCCCGAGGATCAGATCGACGTTGACGTTGCCGATGACGACAAGAGGACGCATGCTTCATTCGCTCCGGGTAATCTTGGTCGATCGGACCGGCGTTCCGGCATCGACGACACGCGCCTCGGCAAAGGCGATCATGAACAACTGCGCCACCGGCAGCATCGCAAAGATCGCGGCCATGCCGGCGGCCGGTTTGAAGGAAAGCGTGGTCACGCCAGCGATTGGTGCCTCGCCGGAGGCATCAAAGACGACAACCGGAGAACCGGCTTCGGCTGCGGAAACCGCCATGACGCTGACGAGGCCGGCAGTTGCATCGGCGGCGCGAAACAAGACGACGCCGACCGACGGGCCGAGCATTTCCATTGGCCCGTGCCGCAGCTGCCCGCCTTCGAGCGAGAAGCAGGGCAGCCGGGACAACTCGGTCAGACCGAGCCCGATCGCTTCGGCAAGTCCCTGAAGTTGGCGGCCGGACGTTACCACGGCGCGGACATCCGCAAGCGCTGCGAGCGCCGACGTTGTGTCGGGCGTCTGCGGTGCTTCGATCGCCTGCAGTGCCGCGGATGCGTCGTCTCCGAGGGCGGCAAGGATCGAGAGGTGCAGCGCGAAGCTGATCGTCAGGCTGCGTGTCGCGGCAAATGCCTTTTCGGTGCCACCGACCCCGACCAGCGATGGGGCGCTGCGGGCCAAGAAGGAACCCTCTTCGAGGGTCAGGCCGAAGGTGTCGCCGGTCGCCCCATTGGTCTCGGCGAACCAGCGCAGAACTTCCGCACTTTCACCGGACTGCGATGTGACGAGGATCGTCTTGCCTTCGATCGCCAGCGGCTGGCCCAGCTGTTCGGACAGCGGCAGCGCGATAGCATCGATGCCGTGGGCCCGGTAGAGCGGTTCGAGCGCGCGACCAACCGCATGCGAGCCGCCCATTCCGAGCAGTAGCAGCTTGCCGGTCGATCTGAGCGATGCAGCGATCCTGCCGGTGAGCGCCTGTGCGGCGTGGAACGAGGCGACGGCGTCTGAAGCCTGACGGGCCATTTCACGGTCGATTGCAATGAGCCCGGCCGGGCGGTTTCTGGTATCGCTCATGGTCATCCCTTGACGCCGCCACTGGTGAGCCCGGAGATCAGGGCTTTTTGCATGATGAGGCCGATCAGCACCGGAGGCAGGGCGGCTAGCACGCCGGCGGTCGCAATCAGTCCGTAGTCGGAAACGCGGCCGCCGGCGAGATCGGCGATGGCGACCGTCAGGGTTTTTGCGCGCAGGTCCGAGGTGAACAGCAGCGCATAGAAGAATTCGTCCCAGGCAAGCAGAAAGGCAAAGAGTGCCGAGGTCGCCATCACGGGGGCGGCGAGCGGCAGGGTGATCAGCCTGAGGATCTGATCCAGCCTGGCGCCGTCGATCATGGCAGCGCTCTCGATCTCCTTGGGAATGGAATCGAAGCCGGACTTCAGCAGCCAGGTGGTGAAGGGCGCAAGGATGGTGAGATAGACGAGTGCAAGGCCGAAGACCGAATTCAACAGGCCGAGAGTGGCAAGGCCCATATAGAGCGGCACCGCAAGCGCCACCGGCGGCAGCATGTAGGTGGCGATCACCGCGTAAAGCGACCAGGAGACGGTGGGCGTGCGCGACACGGCCCAGGCCGAGGGAATGGCAACGGCGATGGCGGCAAGCGTCGCCATGCCGGCGACCTTCAGGCTGTTGAAGAGCGAAGCGACGAAGGCCGCGCCGGCGGTGTTTTCGAGCGTGGTCAGCAGCAGCCCATAGCGCGACAGATCGATCTCATCAGGCCACCAGTTGAGCGGCTTTGCCGAAAGGTCGGCCGCAGACGAGATGCTCATGACGAAGAGCCACACAACAGGCGCCAGGATGACGGCCGTCAG
Organism: Ensifer sp. 1H6; assembly: GCF_001976035.1. Taxonomy (NCBI): domain Bacteria; kingdom Pseudomonadati; phylum Pseudomonadota; class Alphaproteobacteria; order Hyphomicrobiales; family Rhizobiaceae; genus Ensifer; species Ensifer sp. 1H6. The sequence goes on from NZ_MOAI01000005.1 coordinate 9,979, forward strand.
CAACAGGGCGCAGGCGTAGATGAAGGCAGTGAACGGTGGGCTCTGGCGTTCCATCAGGTGGCTCCCGCGGCTTTGCGCACAAGTGCGGCATAGGCGACCGCAAGTACGGTCACCAGCAGTGTGACGATCAGCGCCAGCGAGGCGCCGGACCCTGCCCGCTGAAACGAGAAAGCTTCCTGATAGACGAGGATCGACAGCGTGCGCGTGCTGTTGGCCGGGCCGCCGCGTGTCATGACCCAGATGAGGTCGAAGACCTTGAAGGCTTCGATCGTGCGCAGCACCAGCGCCACGAGCAACGGGCCGGCGAGATAGGGCATGATGACATAGCGGAAGCGGTTGAACGGGCCTGCGCCATCGACGAGCGAGGCGGCCGTGATGTCGCGCGGCACCGCCTGGAGAGCTGCAAGCGCGATCAGGGCAACGAGCGGAAAGTTCTTCCAGCAGTCGGCGACGATCAGGGCTGTCAGCGCCGAGCCAGGCTCGCCGAGCCAGGAGCGATAGCTGTCGATCAGGCCGATCTGCGTCAGGGCCGCGTTCAGTGCACCATATTCCGGATTGTAGATCAGCCGCCACAGCGTCGCGTTGACGACCGTCGGCAGCGCCCAGGGCAGGATCATCAAGGCGCGCAATGCCGTGCGGCCGCGGAATTGCTGATTGAGCAGCAGGGCCGCCAGCACGCCGATCACCATTTCGGCGGTCACCGAGACAACCGCAAACCATGTGGTCGTGACCAAGGCCCGCAGGAAGTTCGAACCGCCGAGCACCTTGGCATAGTTGTCGAGGCCGACGAACTTGCCTTCGGTGCCGACGAGCTTTGCGTCAGTGAACGAAAGCCTGACGGTGTCGACCAACGGCCAACCGATGACAGCGATCATGACTGCGAGCAGCGGCAGCATCAGCAGCCACGCGCGTGTTGTTATCCAGGTACCGGACATGGGATGGAAACCTTTTAGGCCATCTACAGCGCCGCGCATCAGATATGACGCGCAAAGCACGCTGTAGCGCTTTAAACCTGCCGCATAATTCCTTAAGTCGATTCCGATTTAAGGAATTATGCCGTGGGCTCATGCTATTGCCGGTGAAACCGTTCCGGCAAGTCCCGGGCGGCAGGGCCACCCGGGAGGTCGAAGCCGTGGGATCAGAGACCGCTGTTTTCGGCGGCGGTCTTGAGTGCATCCTCGGCGGAGGCCTGTCCAAGCAACGCTTCCTGGATCGCCTGCTGCAGGGCTGTCGAAAGCTCCTGGTACTTCGGCGTCGTCGGGCGCGGATACATGGCGGCAAGGCCGAGCTTGGCGGCGGCGATCAGCTCTTCCTGGCCCTTGGTGACATTGGCGTCTTCATAGGACGAGGCCCAGATCGGCAGGCTCAGCTTGGCATAGGCATTCTGCGTCGGCTGCGATGTCATGTGGACGATGTACTTCCACGCTTCGTCCGGGTGCTTGCTGGTCGAGGTGATGCCGAGGCCCATCGACCCGTTGACGGCCGACACCTCGCTCTTGCCCGCAACACCCGGTGCCGGCACGACGCCGACCTTGCCGGCAACCTTGCTTTCCTTCGGGTCGTTGGCGAGGTTGTACATGTAGGTCCAGTTGAGCGCGAAGGCTGCTTCACCGTTCTGGAAGACCTTGCGAACGTCTTCCTCGAGGAATTCCTTCGAGTTCGGATTTGTCAGGCCCGAAGAATAGCTCGTGACCATGTAGTTGAGCGCGTCGAGACCGCCGCCGGACGTGAAGGCAGGCTTGCCGCCGTCGATGAACTTGCCGCCATAGGCGCTAACAAGCGTGGTGTAGTCGCAGATAGCGGCTTCGGCCTGCGACCAGCTCCAGGCGATAGGCGTTGCGAGCAACCCCTTGTCCTTGATGATCTTGGCCTGTTCCGTCAGTTCGTCCCAGGTTTTCGGCGGCGCCTTGATGCCGGCCTTCTCGAGGATTTCCTTGTTGTAGAACAGGTATTTGGTATCGAGGATCCACGGCATGCCGTAGCGCTTGGCGTCATATTCGACCGTGGTCCAGGCGCCCGGCAGCACGCCGGATTTCATCTCGTCGGTGATCCGGTCGGAGACATCGACCAGCACCTTGTTGGCGGCGTATTCGGCCGGCCAGATCACGTCGAAGAGCACGACGTCGTAACCGCCGCCGGAGCCTTGGGCCAGCACGGTCTTGTCATGCAAGCCTTCGTAAGGAACGAATTCGAGGTTCACCTTCACATCCGGGTTGGCCTTGGTGAAGGCCTCGGTCATCGCACGCACGTCGGCTTCGCTATAGGCCGCCTGCGCCATGAACAGCGCATTGAGTGTGGTTTCAGCATAGGCGTGGCCGGCAAAGGACAAGCCGAGCAAGGTTGCGCTGAGCAACGTGGTTTTAATGGATTTCAACATTCCTGCCTCCAATAACTGAGCGGTTCAGTTTTGCCGATACACCTCCCCGGTGCACCGAATATAAGAAATCCGCCCGCTTGCGGACGGCCGTCGACATATCTATCGGAGCGCTGGTGACGACCTTTGGCCATGACCTTCGTTCCCCTGGAGCTCTTTGCGGCTCTCAATTAAGTCAATTGTCTTGACTTATTTCTTGTTCAATATTCTAACAGTGTCAAGAGGGTTTTGAGGATGAATGATTTACGCCCGATCCGGGCAAAGAGCGGCACCAACCAGGAAGGGGCGAGCGCCCACAACCGTCGTGTCATGATCGACGCGTTGCGGTTGAACGGGCAGCTGTCCCGCGCCGATCTTGCCCGTGCGACGGCGCTGACGAAGCAGACGGTTTCAAACATCATCGAAGAGCTTGAGCGTGACGGGCTGGTTCAGTCGCTGGCAGTCGTTCGCAGCGGCCGGGGACAGCCGTCAACGCCCTATCGTCTGGTTGCCGAGGGCGCCTTCGCGATCGGCCTGCAGATCGACAGGCACGTCACACGCACCATCGCCGTCGACCTGGTGGGGACGGTCCTGGCGCGCCGGGAGGCCAACCTTCCGGCGGGCGGGCCGGCGACCGGCGTGAAAACCATTCTCGACCTGATCGAAAAGACCCGAAGCGACCTGGCGTCGATCGCGCCGCAATCGGAGGATCGCCTCGTCGGGCTCGGTGCGGCGATGCCCGGTCCCTTCGGTATCGACGCCGACGCTGACGATCCCTGGATGATGGCGGCGTGGCAGAATTTCCCGCTGCTCGAAACGCTTGCTGCAGGCACAGGTCTCGATGTCGGCCTGCAGAACGACTCGGCCGCTGCAGCGACGGCCGAGCGCCTGGTCGGCGCCGCCCATGGCGTCGATCACGCGATCTGCATCTATCTCGGCTACGGCCTTGGCGCGGGGCTGATCCTCAACGGCGAGCTTTATCGCGGTGCCAATGGCAATGCCGGCGAGATCGGCATGATTCTCAGCCTGCCGCGCGGTGCTGCCGAGCATGAGCGCACCCCGCTTGAATACCGCGCGTCGATCGCCTCTCTGTGCAAGCTACTCGCGCTCGATCCTGCCGATCCGGACCTCTATGCCCACATTGATGCGGCCGTGGAGAGTGAAGATATCAGGTTGCCCGGTTGGCTGGATGCGGCCGTCTACGAACTGCGCGCGGCTGTCCAGGCACTCGAAACCATCTTCGACCCGCAGACGGTGATCCTGTGCGGCGGGCTTCCGCCCGGCCTGGCGCGGCTGGTCACGGATGCGATGCAACCGCTGCTTCCGTCACTCGCCGATCGCCGTGATCGCAGTCTGCCGCGCCTGCAGGTCGGCTTCACCGATCCCTGGGCGGTCGCGATCGGCGCTGCCGCCGAGCCGATCAGCCGCACATTTGACCCGCGCTTTTCGGCAATCCTGAAGACCCGCGCCGCCGACCATTCCTGAGGCTGCGGCTTGCGGCGCGTCATCGGCGCCGATCAGGTCCCCGGCTCGTCAAGGCGTGCAAGTTCGGCATATTCGGCCGCGAGAAAGTCGAGCAGAGCCCTGACCGAGGGAAGCAGGCCGCGCCGCGATGGAAAGGCTGCGTGAATGATGCCTGATCGGGGCGCCCAGTCGGGCAGCACGTCGACCAGCGTTCCGTCCTTCAGGTCCTGCCTGACGACCATGGTCGGCAGCTGGGTGACGCCGACGCCTTTCAGGGCGGCGAGGCGCAGGGCCACCATATCTTCGGTGACAAGCCGCGGGTGATGGCGGACAATGGCATTGGCACCATCAGGACCGTCCAGACACCACTCATGCTCCTGCCGGTTGGAATTCCATGCCAGGCTCGGAAGGGCCGTGAGATCGGCGGGCTTCAGCGGTCGTGCATCCTGACCGAGCAGTCCGGGGCTGGCGACCAGGCGCTGCCCGCTTTCAGCCAGCCTCTTGATCACGAGATCGCTCTCCTCGAGCGGTGGAAAACGAACGCGGATGGCCACGTCTATGCCTTCGCGCAGCACATCCACTTGCCTATTGGTGCTTTCGAGCACCACCTCGACCTTCGGGCAGCCGGCCATGAAGCGGGCAATCATCTCGCCGACCTGGAAATAGAGGACCGAGGAGGGACAACTGACATGCACGACGCCCTGCGGTTCGGAGCGCATACGGTCGATCACCTCCTGCGCGGCTTCCGCCTCGACCAGCATCGCCACACAATGGCGATAGTACTCCCTGCCGATATCCGTCACGACGAAGTGGCGCGTCGAACGCTGAACAAGGCGGACGCCAAGCTGTTCTTCCAGCAAGCCGATGCGGCGGCTCAGCCGCGAACGCGGCATATTGAGCTTGCGCGCGGCCGCAGCAAAACCGTTCTGCTCGACGACATCGACGAAAAGCTTAAGATCGTTCAGGTCCTGCATGGCGGATGATTGTCCTATTGATAGGACACTATAGTCCGATTTGGCTGTCTACCGCCAGATTTGTCGCGAGAATATGTTCCTCCCAACGTCATCGCTTGCAAGGCGATGCACAAGGAGAAACACCAATGCGCAAGATACTCGGCATTTTTGGAAACGCCCGGCAGCACTGGGTTGGCGATGGTTTTCCGGTCCGTTCGCTGCTGTCCCATGACAGCGTCGGCGAACATGCAAGCCCGTTCCTGCTGCTCGACTATGCAGGCCCGACAGAATTTGCACCGGACAGCCGGCCGCGTGGCGTCGGCGTGCATCCGCATCGCGGCTTCGAGACGGTGACCATCGTCTATCGCGGCGAAGTGGATCATCGCGACTCGGCAGGCAATGGCGGCCATATCGGTCCCGGCGACGTGCAATGGATGACGGCCGGCGGCGGCATCCTGCACGAAGAATACCATTCCGACGCCTTCACCAAACAGGGCGGGACGCTGGAGATGGTCCAGCTCTGGGTCAACCTGCCGGCGCGCGCCAAATCCGCAAAGCCTGGTTACCAGACGCTGGTCAACGGCGACATTCCGACGGTGACGCTGCCGGAGGATGCCGGGACGTTGCGGGTGATCGCCGGCGCGTTCGACGGTCGCAATGGACCTGCGAAGACATTTACCCCGATCAATCTTTGGGACCTCCGCCTGAAACGGGGTGGCTCTCTTGCACTCGACCTGCCTGAGAGCCATTCGGTCGGCCTGGCGGTGCTACACGGCACCGTGCTGGTGAACGGCAGCGATCTGATCGGCGAAGCCCAGTTCGGCCTCCTCGGCCGCGAAGGCGGCGCCATTACGCTCGACGCCAGCTCCGATGCGACCGTTCTCGTCTTGAGCGGCGAGCCGATCGATGAACCCGTGGTCATGCACGGCCCCTTCGTGATGAACACGGTCGACGAAATCCGCCAGGCCTTCGCCGACTTCCAGAACGGGCGCTTCGGCGCTGTGTCCGAACCGGCACTTTGAGTTCTCGGGGGCTCGGAACTCCGCGCCGAGCCCATGACGGCCGATCAACGGCCAGAGCACGCGGACATGACGAAAGATGAAGGAGTCTTCACTATGGCAAAAACCTACAAGCGTCTTGACAAGGATCAGGCTGCGGTTCTGCTCGTCGACCACCAGGCGGGCCTGCTCTCGCTGGTCAGGGATATCGATCCCGACAAGTTCAAGAACAACGTCCTGGCACTCGCGGACCTCGCGAAATACTTCAAGCTGCCGACGGTTCTGACGACCAGCTTCGAGGATGGCCCGAACGGCCCGATCGTGCCGGAACTGAAGGAAATGTTCCCGGATGCACCGTTCATCCCCCGCCCCGGACAGATCAATGCCTGGGACAATGAAGACTTCGTCAAGGCGATCAAGGCCACCGGCAAGAAGCAGCTGATCATTGCCGGCGTCGTCACCGAGGTCTGCGTTGCATTCCCGGCCCTGTCCGCCCTCGAGGAAGGTTTTGACGTCTTCGTCGTCACTGACGCGTCAGGCACGTTCAACGAGATCACCCGCCATTCGGCCTGGGATCGCATGTCGCAGGCCGGTGCCCAGCTGATGACCTGGTTTGGTCTCGCCTGCGAGCTGCATCGCGATTGGCGCAACGACGTCGAGGGGCTGGGAACGCTGTTCTCCAACCATATCCCCGACTACCGCAACCTGATCAGCAGCTACACCACCACCAAGGCTTCCCGCTAATTGCGGTCTGGCAACAGGAGAATACCCATGACGAACGTCAACAATGTCGCCAACTTCAACGGCGCTCGCCCGGTCATCGATCCCGATGATGCGGTCATGCTTCTGATCGATCACCAGAGCGGGCTGTTCCAGACCGTCAACGACATGCCGATGCCGAAGCTGCGCGCCCATGCGGCAGCCCTTGCCAGCATGGCGACGCTGACGAAGATGCCTGTGATCACCACGGCGTCGGTGCCGCAGGGGCCGAACGGTCCGTTGATCCCGGAAATCCATGCGAATGCGCCGCATGCCACGTACATTGCGCGTCGCGGCGAGATCAACGCCTGGGACAATCCGGACTTCGTGGCCGCCGTAAAGGCGACGGGCCGCAAGACGCTGATCATTGCCGGCACCATCACCAGCGTCTGCATGGCATTCCCGGCCATCAGCGCCGTCCATGAAGGCTACAAGGTCTTCGCCGTCGTCGATGCTTCGGGTACCTACTCGAAAATGGCGCAGGAGATCACGCTTGCCCGCGTCGTCCAGGCGGGCGTTGTCCCGATGGACACGGCGGCCGTCGCATCCGAGCTGCAGCGCACCTGGCATCGTGACGACGCGCAGCAATGGGCCGAGATCTACACCAAGATCTTCCCGGAATATCAGTTGCTGATCGAAAGCTACCTGAAGGCACAGCAGGTCGAGAAAGAGCACGAGCAATTGGATTCAGCCCGCGGCTGAACCAGCACGCACTGAGAAAACGTCGCCGGCGGGAAAATCCCTGCCGGCGACATCTGTCGTTATTTCAGGTCGATCTGCAGTACCGTCTGCAGCAGGACGTCGGTACCGCGCGCGCATTCCTCAGGCGAGGAATATTCCGCCTCGTTGTGCGACAGCCCGTCCTTGGAAGGCACGAAGATCATGGCCGTCGGGCAGATGCCGGCGATATGGGCTGCATCGTGACCGGCACCGGAGACCACTTCGGTTGCGGAATAGCTGAGTGCCTCGGCGCTGGCACGCACTGCATCGACGATATCGGGATCGAAGACAACCGGCTGCTTCGACCAGATGTGTTTGAGCCCGATCTCGGCATCGATCGCTGCGACAGCCTGCTCCAGCGCGGCCTGCATTTGGTTCAGGCCTGCTTCCGAAGGGTGACGCATATCGATCTGCAATTGCACTGTGCCCGGCACGACATTGCGGGAATTGGGGCCGACCGTGGCAAAGCCTGTTGTCCCGACACCGGGCGAATGACGGCGGGCGATGTCGCGCACGGCAAGCACGATCTCTGAGGCCGCGACCAGCGCGTCGTCGCGCTGCGCCATCGGGGTGCTGCCCGAATGCGCCTCCGTCCCGGTAATGGAGACGTCGAACCAGCGCACGCCCTGCACGCCTGTGACGATGCCGATTTCCGTCGCCGCCGCTTCCAGGAGCGGGCCCTGCTCGATGTGGAGTTCGACATAGGCGGCAAAGCCCACATGTCCGACAGGGATTTCGCCGCGATAGCCGATCGTTTCGAGCGCCGTCTTCACGGTCGTCCCGTCCCGGTCAGTCAGGGCCTCGATCGCTTCCAGGCAGGATGCGCCGGAAAAGACGCCGGACCCCATCATCGCCGGCGAGAAGCGCGAGCCTTCCTCGTTCGTCCAGTTGACGACGGTCAGGCCATGCCGCAGCACTGTGCCGGTCTCCTTCAGCGTGCGGATCAGTTCAACCCCGGCAAGAACGCCGAGGACGCCATCGAACCTGCCGCCCTGCGGCTGGGTATCAAGGTGGCTGCCGACGGCGATAGGCGGCAGTGATGGATCTTCGCCGGGGTAGGTGGCGAAGATATTGCCGATCCCGTCGACGTCGATCGTGCAACCAAGCGAGCGGCATTCGCCGACGAACCAGTCGCGGACCTGCCGGTCCTCTTCCGTCAGTGTCAGCCGGGTGACGCCGCCCTTGTCGGTGCCACCGAAGCGAGCGGTCGTGACGATATCAGCCCATAGCCGGTCGCCGTTGATCCGCGGCATGTTGGTGCCGGCGGCCGGGGTTTTGCTTGGCTGTCCCGCCGTGGTCATTTCTGCTCTCCGGTTGCTTCAGCATTCAGGCGGTAGCGGAAATCGCAATGGGACGCGCCCTGCATCACCGTTTGCGTGCGCTCGAGCGTGATGCGCGGATCGTAGCCGGTGCAGAACACGCCGTCGCGGTTGCAGGAAAGCAGGTGGCCGATATGGCCGAGCCCCATCTCGCGATAGGTCTCGGCGTAGCGACAGCGCTTGACGTTGTAGTGGAATTCGTCGTCGGTCGCCTTCGTCACCTCGATCGTCAGGGCATCATCCTGCGTCCAGAGATCCTGCAACTCCTGGAATGTCCGCAGGTTGGTACCGCCAGGCGTTTTCGCCGCAAACGCCTTGCCGGCCTCGATCGCGGCGCGGCTGACGGCCTTGTCGAGAATAGCCTGGGCGCGCTCCTCGCCGATCTCTTCGCGCATTGCCTCATAGATCGGCGCGATAATGCCCGCCTCTATGCGTCGCCGTGCGAGAATGCCCAACTCGCCTTCCATCGCGGCGCGTGATGTCGCCGCGTCCCCGGTCTTGTCCTCGTTTGTCATGAAGATACCCTGCCTCCCTGTCCAACAGATGGTTGGTTCGATTGAGCGACAGAGTATACCGTGACCGCGGAGACAGGGTTGCAAATCCGTCCCATTCACAAGGGCTGTTGCGCAAATATTTCGCGCCCAGCTGCATTTCTCGCGGAATTATTCTTGGTCGGTTGCGGTTGGCAGCGCGGCTTGCAGGTGCCGACGCAGGGCTTGGAGCCGCATCGATCACCTCAGCCAATCGGTCATCGCTGACTGTTTGAAACGAACCATTTGTAATAGGGATTGGCCGGCTCGACCTGCATCAGCAGCTCCATGTCGCGAGCCCATTCGGCGCGGTAGCCGGCATAGGCATTGAGCGAGGCCTGGTAGAAGAGCAGCAGCCGGTTGTGCGCCTCGGCAATCGATGCTTTCGCTGCGGGGTCGGCGGCAAGGAGCGGGAGTTCCGTCCGCAGGGCGATCAGCGCCGGAAGGGTGCGCTGCAACTCGTCGGGGCGCACCCAGCTTGCATATTCGATCCGAGGCTGGTCGTCGGTCACCGGAAGTGCAGAACCCGCGTAACGTTCCAGCCCCGTGCGGTCCATCATCCAGGTCGCCAGCAGATCCGCGGGGCTGGAAATGCCGACCTCGCCGAGGGCTGCGGCAATCGAGCGCTCTTTCATCCGGTCGGCAATTCGTGTCGCGTCGAGCTGTTGCGGTTCGAGCGAGCCGATGAGCAGCATCTCGTGCAGTTCCGTCGACCAGAGCGTAGCTTCGGGGAAGGTGTCGAGGAAGCTCCTGACGAGGGAGCGGGTGTCTTCGTCGTTCTGGGTTGCGATCGGCAGCCATTGCGCGACCATGCCATTCTCAGCCAGGCGGTCGCGCGCGAGGCGGTAGAAGTCCGACGAGTAGAGATTGACGACGCCGGCCGCCGATGGCGGCGGCGGCTCCAGGGTGATGAGGTCGTAGCGTTCCTGGCTGCGCAGCAGTTCGCGGCGCCCGTCGCGCAGCCGGACCTCAAGTCGGGCATCCTTGGCTGCGTCATAATTGCCCTTGAACAGGCTTGTTGCACGCGCAACGGAGGGCAATAGCTCCGCTGCCACGCGGCGTTCCAGCCCGGGATAGGCGAGCAGCGAGCCGGCGGTAATGCCGGTTCCAAGCCCGATCACCAGCGCCGACTTCGGTTCGCCCTTGTGGATGAGGAGCGGCAACAAAGCCTGCAGCCGCATGTAGCGCAGCGACGGCATGGCATCGCCGGTGTTGGAAACACCCTGGATATAGAGCCGGCGGAAGCGGCGGTCGGCTTGCCCCTGCTCGATAACCGCGACCGTGGCGCCGAGGCCCTCTTCGTAGGAAATGATTCTACCGTCGCTGCGCGACTTCGTCAGCAGAGTGGCGAGCCGGTCCGATGGCACGAGGACCGCAAGCAAAAGCGTGAGGGCGCCGAGCACGGGCACGACCAGGCGAGAGCCGGCAAGCACGCTGCCTTTGCCCCTGAAGATTGCGACAAGGCCGATCACGGCGGCGACGACCGCCAATATGGCAAAGCTGCGGATGATGCCGAGTGCCGGGATCAGCAGAAAGCCCGTGACCAGGGTTCCTGCGATGCCGCCGAGCGTGTTGAACGCCAGCACACGGCCGGTATCGCGCCCGACATGGGCGGGGTTGACCGCAAGGCGCAACGCGACTGGAAAGGCAGCACCGAGGATCAGCGTCGGAACGAAAACGATGCTCAGCGCCGCCACGACAAACCGCGCGCTCATGCCGGCAAAGATGCTGCCCGTCATGGCTGCGACCGTAGCTTCGGCATTCGTCTGCCAGGCGGTGAGCCAGGTGCCGAGCACAGCCAGTTCGAAAAGGGCGACGAGGCCGGCGGCGGTAATCAGCAGGCCGAACGCGGTCCAGGGATCGGCAAGCCGATCGGTCCGCCGCGCAAAGAGTGCTGCGCCCAGCGCAAGGCCGGCAAGGTAGGTGGCAAGCACAACGGAGAAGGCAAAGGAGCGGGTGGAGATAAATTGCACGATCGCCTGCGACCAGGCGACCTCGTAGCCGAGCGCGACGCCGCCGGCGAGCGCGTAGAGAACAAGCGCCAGGCGAGACCCACCTTCGCCAGTGGACGATGCCGGCGATGCGTCCGGCGCGGAGACGGCGAAAGCCGAACTGCGCAAGAAGCCGATAGCAGCGGCGGTTAGCCCGAGAGCGGCGGCGGCAAGGCCGGTGGCCTGGACCCCAAGCGCTGGAATGATGACGAAGGAGACGGCGAGGCAGCCGACGATCGCGCCAAGCGTATTGGCAGCGTAGAGGCGTCCGCCTTTGGTCCCGATCCCGCCGGGAGCCGACTGCAGGCCGCGCAGAAGAACAGGCAGCGTGCCGCCCATCAGAAAGGCTGGTGTGGCGACGAGCAGGATCAGCATCCCCCACGCGACAACAGGCAAGCTCGACTCGATCGAGACGAAGAGAGGCGCGATCCGCGCCAGTGCAAATGTGGCGACAACGCCGAGCAGGGCGACGCCGGTCTCAAGCAGCGCATAGAGGCGCAAGGGACGGTGGGCACGATCACCGAAGCGACCAATGGCGAAGCTGCCGAGGGCAAGGCCGAGAAAGAAGGCGCTGACGCCGGCGCTGACCGCATGGACATCGACACCGGTGACGAGCGAGAGTTGCTTGATCCAGAGAACCTGAAAGATCAGCGCGGCCGCGCCGGAAAGGAAAAGCATGAACCCGGCCACTGCGGGGCTGATGGCAAAGGCCCGTTGCTGCATGCCCTGTCTCTCGTTAGCCCCGTCGACATCGACCGAGCGTACGGGCGCGGAACTCTTTGCGGTCAATCCGGCTCACCATAGATTCTAAATGCAAAGAAAGAAAAGGCGGCGCTCGGGTGAGCGCCGCCTTCGTCAGCTTATTGGGCGGCCGGGGCCTTTTTCATGATTTCGTCGATCTTGGCATGCACGCCTTCCTCGACCTGGTCGACCGAGAAGCTCGCTGGCTTCTGGCTCGGCGGATACTCGATGAAGGTTTCCAGGAAGGTTGCGGCCTTCATGGTGGCTATCCCTGCAAGATAGACGTTCTTCGTCCTCCAGTCGTCGTACTGGTCGGAGACGATGTCGGCCCGCTCATAGGGGTCCATGCGCAGGTTGAAGATCTTCGGCACACGCAGGCAGGTGAACGGATCCTGCCAGACGTCGAAGCCACCGGGCTTGCGCATTTCGCAGAAGACCGCTTTCCAGTTGTCCCAGCGAATGGCCACGAGCTTGGCGTCGTCGTTGAAGTAGAAGAACTCGTTGCGCGCGCCCTTCGGCTGCTCGCCTAGAAGGTAGGGAAGCTGGTTGTAGCCGTCGAGGTGAACCTTGAAGTCCTTGTCGCCGAGCTTGGTGCCCGTCAACAGCCGGTCCTTGACGTCCTTGTCACCGGCAGCGGCAAGCAAGGTCGGGAACCAGTCGAGACCGGAAACCATCTCGTTGGAAACACCGGGCTTGATCTTGCCCGGCCAGCGCACCATCGCCGGCACGCGGAAGGCGCCTTCCCAGTTGGTGTCCTTCTCGCTGCGGAACGGGGTTGTCGCCGCGTCCGGCCAGGAGAACTGATTGGGCCCGTTGTCGGTGGCGTAAACGACGATGGTGTTCTCGGCGATCTTCAGGTCGTCGAGTGCCTTCAACAGCTTGCCGACATCGTTGTCGTGCTCGATCATGCCGTCGGCATAGTCGTTGCCCGGCATGCCGCTCTGTCCCTTATATTCCGGCCGGATATGGGTGAACAGATGCATGCGCGTCGTGTTCATCCAGGTGAAGAAGGGCTTGCCTTCCTTGACCTGCTTTTCCATGAAGCCGATGGCTGCTGCCGTGGTCTCGTCGTCGATCGTTTCCATGCGCTTGGTGTTGAGTGCGCCGGTATCCTCAATCTTGCCGTCGGCGAACGAATGCAGCACGCCGCGGGGCGTGGCCGCCTTGACGAAAGGATCATTGGGATCCTTCGGCCAGTAGGGGCGCTCCGGCTCTTCCTCGGCATTGAGGTGATAGAGGTTGCCGAAGAATTCGTCGAAACCGTGCGCTGTCGGGAGGAAACGATCCTGGTCGCCCAGGTGGTTCTTGCCGAACTGGCCCGTCGCATAGCCGAGCGGCTTCAGCGCCTGGGCGATCGTTACGTCTCGGTCCTGGATGCCGACGGGCGCTCCGGGAACGCCGACCTTCGACATGCCGGTACGAAGCACCGACTGGCCGGTGATGAAAGTGGAGCGGCCGGCGGTGCAGCTGTTCTCGGCGTAGTAGTCCGTAAACATCATGCCTTCAGAGGCAAGCCGGTCGATATTGGGCGTCTTGTAGCCCATGACACCCATGGAATAGGCGCTGATGTTGGTCTGGCCGATATCGTCGCCGAAGATGACGAGGATATTGGGCTTGGCCGCATCCTGGGCCATTGCTGGCATTACCGATGCCGATAGCGTCGACATCAGCACGGTGCCCGCAAGCGCAAGCGCTTTCGGCTTGATGGACCTTCGAACTGCTGAAGCAGCCAGCAGTCCGATGGCATTCTTCATATCAATGGGCATCTCATGTCTCCTCGAGGCACGATGGATTGCTTTTAGTCAGGTAGGCAAAGTCTCGGAATGTACCGTTGAACTTTGGGTTGAAGCGGGTGTTACGGGCAAGTACGTAACAGTTACGAAGGATCGTAACGCCCGGTCCGGCAGCGCTAGCGACTGGTTGGTAAATCGGCGTCGAACGCCGGATTGAGATCGGGGAGTTCATTGGCCGGCACCGGCTCGTCGTCGAAGATTTGCTCGAGCCAGCGGCTTCTGGCTTTGCCAAGGCCGGCTCTAAGCGGCAGGAGATTCGGCTTCTGCGCCGCGTCCTGCTGGTCTCGATAAAGCGACTGCTGGTGGTTGGCGAAGGCGGCCCTTGTCTCCGGGTCGGCGAAGCGATCGAGCCACTGGGTCATTGGAACATTCCCCGTCTTGCGCGACCATGCGTCGATCGCCGCCTCGAACCGCTCTGCGTCGCCGCTGCGGCATCCCTCGTCGACGCGATGGAAAGCCGTTGCCTCGGACTGCGCCTTGCGCGTCCGTATTTCGTCAAACCATGCCTGGATACGGCCGGCCATAACGGCGGCAAAGTGGATCAGGAGCGCCAGTGCCACCACCACCAGGCCTGCGCCGACCCACCACTGCCAGTCGAATGGCGCATTCTCCGGCGGCGGGTGCGGCGGGGCAAGGGCGGTCGCATCTGCAGGTGCTGCCACAAACGAAACCTTGGCCAACGGCGCTTCGGCCGTTTGCGTCTTGCCGCGCGACGGATTGAACCACTGCAGGCTGATTGCGGGGATCGTGTAGGTCCCGGCTTTCGCGAAGACATAGGTGGCCGTGTCCTTGCGGACGCCGCCCAGGAACACGCCGCGATCCGACCTATGCTCGGAGAGCAAGGGGTCGTGGACATAGACTTTGACACCCGCCGGTGCTTCGAAGGACGGCTCCGGGATCATCATCGCCGCCAGTCCATCCGCTTCGACGGTAACGGTGCGAACCAGAGCGTCGCCGGCACGCAGGCTTGCCGGATCACGATCAAAGACCTGCGTGATCGTCACTTTCGCGGCGGTGACGCCGGCCTTGCCGTCAGCGCCGCCGGGTACCGCCGTCACTGTCAGCCGCAGCGTCGGCAATTTCACCCGCCCTTGCGTGGTTTCGCCGGGAACGGCCGCATAACCGAACGGGATATCGACAGGCGGCAAAGTGTAGTCTCCCGCCGCCTGCGGGGCGATGACGTAGGTCTTGCGGATACCGGAGAAATCGACACCATCGATTGTCTCGTTGAGGTTCAGACCGCGATCGTCTGGCATCGTCACGATCGTGCCGGGAAGGTCGAACAGCGGAAACTGTGGCGGCGACAGAAAGTAGTTCGGCGCGAAAACGTCGACGTCGACCTCAACCTGCTGTCCGGCGTAGATCGTTCCCTTGGTGGCGAGCGTGGCGCGGGCGAATGGATCGGCTGCCAGCGCGACGTTCGCCAGCGACAGCCAGAGCGCGAAAATCCCCAGGAGAATCGCGTAGATGCGAAGCTTCATGGTTTCGCATCCTTCGCTTCGATCGCGAACTTCCTTGCCAGCAGATCGGCCGGGGAAACCTGGATATTACGCATCCACATCTCGGCGGTTTGCGGCGCTCCCGCCACCGTGCCCTCCTTGCCCTTGTCGTCGAACTGGATCTGATCCGGATCGAGCCCGGCCGCCTCCTGCTGGGCATCCTGATCCTGCTTGTGCTTGTCTGCCTTGCGTTTCTCGGCCACTGCCAGGTTCTGCCTGGCTTCGGGCCAGTCTGGGCGGCGTTTGAGCGCCTGCTGGTAGGCGGCAATCGCCTCCTCAGCCTTGTCGAGATGCATCAGGGCGTTGCCCTGGTTATAGTAGCTTTCGGCCGTATCGCCCTGCGCAAAGGCATCGATGGCATCCTGATAGCGTCCGATACGAAAGAGGGCGACGCCCTGCCAGGCCGGGTCCTGGAAATCGCCGGCCGCTCCCTGGAAATCGCCGCGATCGATGGCCCGCTGGCCCTGCTGGTCCGGGGTGAACCAGAGATCGGCAAAGCTGCGATCGGCTGCCTCGGCCTTTACCCCTGGCAGCACCGTGCCGACGGCTATCAGATAGACCGCCCAACGGACTGTCCAGCCGCGGCGGAACCACAACGCGGCAAGGAGTGCGATCGGGATGGTCAGCCACCAGCCGGCATCGTACCAGCGCGTCAGGCCTTCGGCGGTCTTTTGCGCGAAGCTGCTCTGGATCCGCCTGATGATCCAGCGCACGTCGCTATCGTCGGGCGTGACTGTTGCGACCTGCGCTTTCGACGCCGCCTGCAATGCTTTCAGCGCATCGACGTCGAGTTTGGCACGGACCCGCGCACCCGTCGCGTCGGTGAGGAACTGGCCATCGGCCGTCTTCACCGGGCCGCCATCGGCGGTGCCGATGCCGAGCACCATCAGGTCGTTGCGGCCCTGATATCGCGCAAAGGCGTCGAATGCCGTGCGCTCGACGCCATCGGTCATGAACAGGATCGTGCCCGGTACGGTCTCGCTGGAAAGCGCATCCTCGGCGACCTGCAGCGCCCTGCCGGTGTCTCGGCCGGTTACCGGCATGATGCTCGGCGAGAGGGCGGCCAGATAGGTCTTGATGAGGTTTGCATCGTCGGTGAGCGGCAGCACCATGTGTGCTGTGCCGGCATAGGCAAATAGGGCAGTACGCGCGCCCTTTCGCAGAGAAAGGATATCCTGCACCTTCAACTTGGCTCGCTCGAGCCGCGTCGGCGAGACATCAGTGGCGTTCATCGTTTCGGTCAGGTCGATCGCGATCGCCAGCGGCGCCGTATCCTCGACGAAGGGCGGCTTTTCACGCTGCCATGTCGGCCCGGCAGCCGCAATCGCGGCGATCGCGATCAGCACGGCCGTCAGGTGAACAGGTTGCAGCCGTCGCCTTCCGCCTTTCTCGATCAGCAGGTGGTCGAGAAGATGTGGCGCGATCATGCCCTGCCATTGTGAGCGCACGTCGGTGCGACGGCCGATCAACATCACAAGCAGGGGCGCCGCCAGCAGCGCCAGCAGCCAGAGCGGCCTGAGGAAATGGAAGTCGGCGATCATGCTCCCGCCTCCCTTTCGCGACGCCGGTCTGCGCGGGCCGACAGCAGCCACATGATTGCGTGATAGACGAGGACGAGGATCAACGCCGCGCCCAGCGGATAGTGGAACAGTTCGATGCGCGGCCGCCAGGACAGGGTCTTCTGGTTTTCCGGCGTCAACTGATCGAGAAGCTCGTAGATATTCTGCAGCGAGGCCTGGTCCTGGCCGAAGAAATATCGTCCATGTGTCGCCGTCGCGATCTGTTGCAGGACTGACGTGTCGAGCTTCTGTTCCCCTTGCGCATTGGGATCGCCGATGCCGACCGTGTGGATGACGATGTGTTTTTCGGCGGCAATGCCGGCGGCCTTGTCGGGCGGCATCTTGCTCGCGGTGTCGTTGCCATCGGTCAGTAGGATCAGCACCTTGTCCGGTGCCGTGCTTTGGTCGAACATCTTGATCGCAAGGCCGATCGCATCGCCGATCGCGGTGCGTGGACCCGCCATTCCCGGCAGGCTGTCGGCCAGCATCGCCTTGACCGTCTTGTGGTCGAGCGTGAACGGCACGAGCGGGTAGGGGGCATCGCCAAAGGCGATGAGGCCGAGACGGTCTTCGGGGCGCTTGTCGATAAAATCGGCGACGACCGTGTGCACGGCATCGACCCGGGCCTGCAGATTGCCGGCCGGATCGTGAAAGTCGCGCGTGTCCATCGATTGCGACAGGTCGATTGCCAGCATGAGATCGCGTTGCGGTTCGGTCTTTTCGATCGGCGGCTCGATATATTGCGGCCGCGCCAGTGCCAGTACGATCAGGCCCCAGCAGATCGGCGCAATCAGCTTCTGCCCAAAGTTCGACTTGGGCACGACCGATCCTTCGGTCGCGCCGATGCCCGCCGCTGCGGTGATGTCCTTGAAAAATGGGATCCGGACCGCCGCCGATTGCTCGCGATAGGCCGGAAGCAGCCACCAGATGACGGCCGGAAGTGGCAGCAGGACGAGCAGCCAGGAATGATCAAGGACGTACATGGTGCGCCTCGATCCAATATCGTGCCGCCGCAACATGGGCTTTCGCTTCGGCCTCGGGAACAGATGCCAAAACCACCGGCCCGCGGTACTCAGCCTCTTCGAAGAAATGCGCCGCGGTTGTGGGAAAGACTGGGCCACCGGAATGGGCGTCGAGGAAGCCGGTCCAGCCCTTGCCGCTCAGATTGGCGATCGTCTCGCGTGGCCAGACCGCAAGCGCGGTGCGCTTGAGAAGGGCGGGCAGGGCAGCGAGCGCATCGCCACGTGTTTGAGCAGCACCAATGCGCTGTTCTATCTGGCGAAGCTCGCCAAGCGCCTCGCGGCGGTAACGATTGAGCTCGCGGTGGCGATACCAGCGCCGGAGCGCGAAGGCGATTGCCAGCAGAACAAGTCCGGCGAGTACCGCCCAGGCCCAGGTCTGCGGCAGCATCGAGACGGGCGGTGGCAAGGCGATATCGGCAAGGCCGCGGAGCGCGGCAGCGAGGCCGGGATCGACCGCTGGCGTGGTCCCTTCCATCGCTACCGTCTCCGCTGACGCCAGGCCAACTGGCCGAGCATGGTGCGCAATTGCGGTGCAATCTCTTCCGCCGAGGAAATCGGCAGCATCGGCAGCCCCAGGTCCTCCTGCCATGCCTGAAGCGCGCGGCCGCGCTTGCGCGCGAAGCTGTCGATCGCCTCGCGGACGTTTGCATGACCGAATTGAAGCTCTGCCTGTTGCGCGCCGCCGCTGACGACGATGTCGCCCTTGCGCGGCAATTCCAGCATGAAGGGGTCGTAGATCAGGATGGCGATCACGTCATTATGGGCAGAGAGCTTGAGCAGCATGTCGCGCGTTTCCAGACCATGCCCGTCGAAATCGCTGATGACGATGATCAGATGGTCATGTTTGGCGATGTTGGCAACGGCCGAAAGCACGAGGTCCAGTTGCTCGTCGCCTCTTGCAACCTTGGAGGTTGCGGTGAGTGCGGTGTTGTGGCGAACGATGACGTCGGCAAACCGAATGACGGCCTCGCGGCTGCGATAGGGCCTGATCTCGTCGACGGTCTCATCTCCGAATACAAAGCCGCCGACCCGATCGCCAAGCGCCGTGATGCGCCAGGCGCAAAGGGCGGCCACTTCCGCCGCGGCAACCGACTTCATGGCGCGACGGCTGCCGAAGAACATGTTGATGCGCTGGTCGACGATCACAAGCGCCGGCCGATCCTTCTCCTCGTCATAAACCCGCACGACCGGTTTGCCGGTCCGCGCCGTCACCCTCCAATCGATGGTGCGGATATCGTCGCCAGGCAGGTATTCGCGAAGCTCCTCGAAGGAAAGCCCACGACCACGCATGCGCGATTCATGGCGTCCTGCCAGCAATCGCCGGACCGGCGCCTTACGCAGGAAGGTCAGGTCACGGGCTGTCGCCTCAAGGCCGACCAGTTCGTCGACGGAGGTGTAAGCGCCCGATGCCTCCACCTTCGGAGGATGGGCAATGCCTTTCGACCGGGCGAATGCGGACAGGGATATTGCCATCGGGCCTCTCCATCTCTCAGGCGACAGCGACCTGCTGCACGATCCGGTCTATGACCTGGTTGGCCGTCGTGCCGCCCGCATGGGCTTCATAGGAGAGGACGAGCCGGTGGCGGAAGACGTCGTGCACAGTCGCCTGCACGTCATCCGGCGTCACGAAGTCTCTTCCCTTCAGCCAGGCATGGGCGCGCGAGACCTTGTCGAGACCGATGACGCCGCGCGGACTGATGCCCACCTGGATCCATTTGGCCACGTCCTTGTCGAGCTTGTCCGGGTAACGTGTCGCCATAACCAGGGCTACGATATAGTCCTCGATCGCGCTCGAGACGGTCACTGCCGAGATTTCCTTGCGTGCCGTAAACACCGCATCCTGAGCCAGCTTTTCGTTGGACTTCACTTTCGAGGCGGCAGCCGTTTCTTCCGACCGCACCAGCCGCATGATCTCGGCCTCCGATTTGGCGTCGGGATAATCGACCTGGATGTGCATGAGGAAACGATCGAGCTGCGCCTCAGGCAAGGGGTAGGTGCCTTCCTGCTCGATCGGGTTTTGCGTTGCCATCACCATGAAGAGGTCGGGAAGCTCGTGACTGTCGCCACCGACAGTCACTTGCCGCTCCTCCATCGCCTCGAGCAGGGCGGACTGCACTTTCGCCGGTGCGCGGTTGACTTCGTCGGCAAGGATGAGATTGGCGAAGATCGGGCCTTGCTGAAAGCGGAACTCGCCCTTGCCGCCTTCGGTGAAATAGACCTCCGAGCCGGTGATGTCGGAGGGCAAAAGGTCCGGTGTGAACTGGATGCGTGACAGCTCGGCGTCGAGGTTCTTCGCCATGCTCTTGATGGCCCGCGTCTTGGCAAGCCCGGGCAGGCCTTCGACCAGCAGATGGCCGTTGCTCAGGAGACCGAGTAGCAGGCGTTCGATCATGCCCTGTTGACCAACGATGGCTTCGCCGATCCGCTTGCCGAGCTGTTCGATGTCGTCACGTGTACCCATTGAGATTTAGCCCCTCCCGCCGGCCCGGCGGCGCCAACCCTTGTGAACTCTCATTTGTGAACTCTGAGGGAGATTAAGGTTACATGCGGCCCGTTGGAAAGAACGTAACAGTAACGAAGCGGGCGATTGTGGTTCTCGATCAATCCACGGGCGGGGCAAACGGGCCCGAATTCGATTCGTGCGCCGTCGTAACAGTTACGTACTTTGGAGTCGGAAAGTTTGCGTCTAGACTTCGGGCTATCAGGATGGACGCGACATCCGCCCGGGAGATCGAAGCCGCATGCAAACACTATCCACAAGGCCGACCCTCGACGAAACGCCAATGGCGATCAGCGCGCGCGAGCCGATCTGGATCGAAGGCGGCACCTTCACGATGGGGTCCGACCATCATTACCCCGAAGAGAAACCGGCTCACCCGGTGAAGGTCGACGGATTCTGGATCGACGTCACGCCTGTCACCAACCGGCAGTTTGGTGCATTCGTCGAGGCGACCGGCTACGTCACCGTTGCCGAGAAGGCGCCTGACCCGAAGGAATACCCGGGTGCACTGCCGGAAATGATGCGGCCGGGGTCGGTGATTTTCGATCCGCCGAAGCGCGTCACCAGCCGTGACCCCTCGCAATGGTGGAACTTCAAGTTCGGTGCCGACTGGAAAAGGCCATATGGCCGGCAGAGCAACATTCGCGGCAAGCTCGACCATCCCGCCGTGCAGATTTCCTATGTCGATGCCATGGCCTATGCGAAATGGGCCGGCAAGGATCTGCCGACGGAAGCCGAGTGGGAGTTCGCCGCCAAGGGCGGCCTGAATGACGCGGAATATGCGTGGGGCGCCGAACTTGTTCCGGAGGGCCGCTTCATGGCCAACACCTGGCACGGTGCCTTCCCGACCGAGAACCTGCGCCCTGACGGCTTCGAGCGCACGTCGCCGGTCGCCAGCTTCCCGCCCAGCGGCTATGGCCTTTACGACATGATCGGCAATGTCTGGGAATGGACAAGCGACTACTGGTCGAGCAACCACCCGGAGCCTGCGCAAAAAAGCTGCTGCATCCCCTCCAATCCGCGCGGCGGCGGCGCTGAGGCAAGCTACGACCCACGGCAGCCGGAGATCCTGATCGCGCGGCGGGTGGTGAAGGGCGGATCGCATCTCTGCGCGCCGAACTATTGCCGTCGCTACCGCCCCGCGGCCCGTCACGCGCATGAGGAAAATGCGGCAACGACCCATATCGGCTTTCGCTGCATTCGCCGGCCGTAGACGTCTAACACCGACAGTCTTGTTTCAGTTGAGGAGGACACCCGATGATTTTGAGGGCAGGAGAGTTCGCGTCGATTGATGTGGATACGCATCGGAAGGGCTGGTGGCGGACCTTTATGGGAGTTGCGGCATCATTCGCATTGATGCTGGCCGCGCCGGCGCTTGTGGTGGCCGCTGATGCACCTCCGGCTGGCCTTCCTTCCTGGAACGACGGTGAGGCGAAATCGGCAATCATCGACTTCGTGACGCGGGTGACGACCGAAGGCGGCCCTGATTATGTCACTGAAGTGGACCGTATCGCCGTGTTTGACAACGACGGTACGCTCTGGACCGAGCAGCCGATGTATTTCCAGGGCATGTTCATCAACGATCGCATCAAGGCTATGGCCCCGGATCACCCGGAATGGAAGGACAAGGAGCCGTTCGCATCGCTGCTGAAGGGCGACATTGCCGGCGTGGCTGCGGCCGGCGAGAAAGGTCTTGTCGAGCTCGCGATGGCGACACATGCAGGGATGACGACGGACGAATTCACGAAGATCGTCAAGGATTGGTTCGCAACCGCGAAACACCCGCGTTTCGACCGGCCCTATAACGAGATTACCTACCTGCCGATGAGGGAGGTATTGGATTATCTGCGGGAAAACGGCTTCAAGACCTATATCGTTTCGGGCGGCGGCATCGAATTCATGCGGCCGATGACCGAGCAGATGTACGGGATACCGCCGGAACAGGTTGTCGGCAGCACCATAACCACCAAGTATGAACTTCAAGGTGACACCCCGGTGCTCATGCGCGAACCGAAGGTGGATTTCATCGACGATGGCCCCGGCAAGCCGGTCGGCATCAACAAGTTCATTGGTCGCCGCCCGATCTTTGTCGCCGGCAATTCCGACGGCGACTACGAGATGCTGCGGTGGGTTACCTCTGGCGCAGGGCCGAGCTTCGGGATGATCGTGCACCACACCGACGACGAGCGGGAATGGGCCTATGACCGCCAGTCGCATGTCGGCAAGCTCGACAAGGCGATGAACGAGGCGGAGCAGCGGAAATGGCTTCTCATCGACATGAAAGCCGACTGGAACAGGATCTACGCGTTCGAGAAATAGACAGTGTGCCGGGGACATCACTCGCCGCCAGCACGGCCGCGAGGGATGTCAATTATACCCGCTATTTCGATGTAAGCTGCGTGAAGGCGATGCCATCGATGTGGCCGCCTTTCAGCCGATAGACAAGCATTTGCATGACCGTCGTGTTCTGTTCGCCCTGTTGCTGGTGGGTGTAACGCACCATGCCTTGCTTCGGAGCTGCGCCGAAGCGTTCCTCCAGGGCTTCCGTGCCGTCCATCAAGGTCGGAACCGGCAGCAACAGCGGCGCGAGCGCAACGGTTGGGGTGTCACATTTATCGGCTTCGTCCGCAACTTCTTCGGTGGAGATGAATGTCACCGGTTTCTGGGCGGGCGTGGCTGCGTCAGATCTGTCGTTCGCGACGAACCAGATCCGCCGCGGCAGATCTCCGGTCGCAAGCTCGTAGCACAGCCAGCCGACCGTTATGCCCTCCACCGTCCGGCTGCGGATATTGCCTCCGAACGTGGCCTTGACCTCGTCGAGTGTCGTCTTCTCGAGCGTGATCGCAAGCGAGCCGGCATTGATGAGATTGTTGAAAGGCGTCTCGAACTGGAGTGTCTGCGCTGTCGCCGTCAGCCCACCAAGGACGAGTGAGGGCAGGCCGCTCAATTTGTCGTCGCTTGCCGCAAGCTCGGTGCTCAGCAGCGTCAGGCCGGTCGCGGCGATCCCTGCAGAAAGGAACGCTACCAAACGTCCGCAATGAGATGTCTTGTCCAAGGATCGCATGGAAATCTCTCCGTTGTACTCAGCACGCGATACGGCCTGTCGCCGAATGTCATCGCGGGCATTCTAAGCATCGCAGTATTCCGCATCGAAGTACGTAACAGTTACAATCGGCGATGAACCGCTGTGGAGAAGCGCAATATGTCAGCTGTGTCACCCCGTGGAAGCCAACTGTAGCGCAATGCCCATGCCAAGCAAGCCGTCGCGATTACGGTAAGCTGCACGTCGTTGGCCTGTGGAGTGGCGGTTGCGATTAACGTGCCCTGGCCTGGCTATCAATGCCGGATCCGACGAGGTGTCATCGGTGCGTTTTCGGGGACGGGATCGCTTCGCCGTCAAGCCAGCGGCGGCAATGTTACTGTTACGTACTTCCGGAAACGGACGGTTCCTGCGATTTTGCGGGGGCAGGAGAGGGATAGGTAGAAGTTGGTCGTTTAGCTGACCCGAGGCTGCACCCGTCAGGTAGGCATATCTCAACGAGACGCTGGCAATCAGAGTACCGGTGGCATTCCGGATCTGTACTGAGGCGCGCGAACGCTATTTTCGCGCGCAGGCGTGGCATGAAGCATCGATCGTCGTTCAAGCGGATAGAGCACAATGCCCAACGAAGCCAAACAACGGGGACTTTTGAAGCTGATGCTCAAGCTTCCGGTGTTGCGCGGCCAGTTGCAACTGCTGAGCGCCAAGAACATGCCGCTCGCCAGCCTTTGCGAGGCATATGACGAGGCAACCTCCATGCTGGATCGACAGCGTCGGCGTGATCCGCAGGATGCGTCGATGGTGGCGGAGTACGAGCTGATCTGTCTAGAGATCGAAGAAGAAGTGATTTCCATCTGCCTCTCCAGTGCAAGCAGTGAATCTAATCCATAGTGATCAGTTGTTCGTTGGTCTGGAATTTTCGGTTTCTATCACTCAGCCCCTGTAATCTTATTGGATTTCCAGTTCACTGGCCGTTTCATTTTGGGGCTGCGGCATTTGTTAGAAAAATGTTTTGTGACTGCCCTACATTTCTCTTTCCGCTCCCGGCTCTGTGATCTAGAGTTCACCTCGCATTTGCACTCTCTCTCGGGTTGTAGGTAAATGGGGGCGCGCTATGAACACAAGAGAAGACGCGGACCGAGCGGCTTACTGCCCAGTTGCCGAGCGCCCGGCGCGAGCCGAACTCGACCGTATGTTGGGCGACCCGCGCTTTCATGGGACAGAGCGACACCGCAAGCTCTTGCGATACCTGGTTGACGAGTTCTTCGCCGGTCGTTCAGCCTCGGTGAAGGCCTATACAATCGCGATCGATGTCTTCGCCCGGCCGAGTTCCTTCGACCCGGCGACCGATCCGATCGTGCGCGTCGAGGCGTCGCGGCTTCGAGCGGCCCTGGCACAATATTACGAGGCGCTTGGCGATGAAGCCGCCCTGCGCATCGAACTCCCCAAGGGCAACTACGTCCCGCTCTTCGTCAGGGCTGACGGAAAACCGTCACAAGCCGTCCTCGCTCCACCGACGATAGCGCCTGATGCCGCCGAGCCACCGCCGCCATCGCCTTCGGCCGTCGCCGTCGGGCGCCGCATCTCCATGGCGAATGTTGCCATTGCGAGCGCCGGGGTTTTGGCGATGGCTGCAGCGTTCTACGTTTCGATGGCCGACCATTTCCCGTGGAAACCGATCCTGTCCGAAAAGCCGACCGTCGTTGTCGACGTGCAGCCGCAACGGGTGAAAGACGGCGAAGAGCAGAGGAAGATTGGCGACTATCTGGTGCATGCCCTGTCGCAGTTCTCGTCGGTACGGACGCTGGCGCAGGAGCAGCCTGCCGGCATCGACGTCGCATCGGTGACAGGTTGGGTTGCACCCAGACCGGCTGTCCGCCTTGCCGGCAGCAAGGAATATAGACTGTCGATCAGCTACAGCATGGCGAACGATGCTCACGAGCTCGCCTGGCAGGTGGTGGACCCACAGAGTAGCGAGGCTTTGCGCTCCGGTGTCTCGAAGCTGCCACTAGAGAGCGGTGATGCCCACCAGATTCAACAAACGCTTCTGGTGAGACTTGCGCGCGCACTTGCGGGCGAAGACGGCGTCATCACCAGCCTGGAGGCTGCACGCCAGGTCAGTGCGCCATCCCTCGGTTATGGCTGCGTGTTGCAGGCCGATATGGCTTTGGCACGAACCGACCCCGAAAATCTCGCAAGCGCGCTTGCCTGCCTCGAGCGGTCGCTTGCCTACAATGCAAACGACGCGGATGTATCGGCAAGCCTGGCAATGATCCTGGTGGTGACGGGCGAAGCGGATACTTCGCCGATCGCTGGCAACAGGGCGTTGAAGCTGGCAGACAAGGCAGTCGCGCTCGCCCCCCAGGCAAGCCAGAGCTATGTGGCGCAGATGATGGCGCGCTTTGCGGCGGGGGATACGGAGGCGGCCTTTCTTTCAGGGCAGCGCGCCAGCGCGCTCAATCCGCTGGACGAGGCCATTCCGGCGAGGTTGGGGCTGTTGCAGTACATCTCCGGCCACTGGTCCGAAGGTGTAAGATTGGCGCGGCTGGCGGAGGCGAATGGGGAGTATGTGCATCACGATGCAGCGCTGACGCTGGCGCTCGACGCCTATCGCGGGCGCCGTTACGAGGAGGCCCTGCTTCGTGTGCGCCAGCTTGCAAACACATCGGACCTGGCCGTCAACCTGCTGCGGCTGGCCGTCGCCGGCCAGCTCGGATTGACGCAGGAGGCGGCCAGCGCTCTTGACGAGGTGCGCGCGCCGACGGGACCTGCGGATATTTCTCTTTTGGCGAAACCGGTGACAAGGAGCTATGCGCCGGAACTGGCAGCGATGATCGAAGACGGCCTCGGCAAGGCCGGTGTCCGACCGGCCGAAAATCCCTAAAGCGCGTCGCGATCTTTCAGATTCGCTTGCTGCGCTTTAAGTTCTTGTTTCTACGCAAAACCGGGGCACACTTTTGCGCGACATGCTCCACTGCATGTTTCCTTAAATCGTACCCGATTTATGGACAAAAACATGCAGCAATTCAAAGCGCTACAGCGACCTTTGCGCGTCTGAAAAGACGCGCGGCGCTGTAGGCGGCGACAAAGCCTGGCCGCCGCGCCAGGCGTTAGTTCTCGTCGGCGACGCGAATGACGAGCTTGCCGAAGTTGTGGCCCTCCAGCAGCCCGATGAAGGCTGCCGGCGCATTATCGAGGCCGTCGACGATGTCTTCCCGGTAGCGGATCTGGCCCGATGTAATCCAACCGGCCATTTCCCGATAGAAGTCGGGGCGCTGGTCGACAAATTCCCTTTGGATGAAGCCGCGAATTTGCAGGCTCTTGCTCAAGACGTCACGCATGACGAGGGGCAGGCGGTCGCCGCCCGTCTGTTCGCCGGGGCGGCTGTTGTATTGTGCGATCAATCCGCAGACGGGAATGCGGGCGAAATCATTCAGCAGCGGAAATACCGCATCCCAAACATGCCCGCCGACATTCTCGAAATAGACGTCGATCCCGCCAGGGCAGGCGGCTGCCAGTTGTTCGGGAAAATCGGCTGCGTGGTGATCGATCACCGCGTCAAAGCCGAGTTCGTCGCGAACGAAAGCGCATTTTGCGGCACCCCTTGCGATCCCGACGGCTCGCGCGCCTTTGATGCGGGCGATCTGCCCGACCGCCGAACCGACAGCGCCGCTTGCCGCCGCAACCACGACTGTTTCGCCCGCCTTCGGCTTGCCGATCGTCAGCAGGCCGGAATAGGCGGTAAAGCCGGGCATGCCCAGAACCCCGAGAGCGGTTGACAGCGGGGCCGCCGATGGGTCGAGCCTGCGCAGGGCTGCGCCATCGGAAACGGCGTAAGCCTGCCAGCCGGAATGAGAAAGCACGAAATCGCCCTCGGCGAAATCCGGGTGACGCGAGCGCACGACGCGGGCTACCGTCCCACCCTCCATCACATCGCCGATCTCGACGGGCCTGGCATAGGATTTCCCGGCATTCATGCGACCGCGCATATAGGGATCGAGCGACAGGTAGACGATCTTCAGCAGGACCTGGCCATCGGCAGGCTCCGGGATGGCGGAATGACCGATCCTGAAATTGTCTTGTGTCGGCTTGCCGTCCGGGCGGGAAGCAAGAAGGATCTGGGTGTTTTCGGAGGTCATGGCATTTCCTTCCGCCGCTGGCGCATGCGCTCTGTGGCAGCGTAGCGGGTAAGATGTTTCTGGTTGGCTACCTTCGCGGGCGTCACTCAAGACGGCAAGCCGCGACTTCTGGCCCTGGGCTCGGTGCCGAACTTTCGAAGCTTTGGCCGATAATCGAATATGACAATGGCCCAACCGTTGCCGACGGTTGGGCCATTGAACCCATTGTTGATTTCGCCGGGTTACGCCGCGTCGATCGCCTGCTTCAGGTCGGCGATAATGTCGTCAGGATGCTCGATGCCAACAGACAGTCTGACATAGCCGGGGGTGACACCGGTTCTGAGCTGGTCCACCTCGGAGAGCTGCGAGTGGGTGGTCGTAGCCGGGTGGATCGCCAGCGACCGCGCGTCACCGATGTTGGCGACGTGGTAGAGCAATTGTAGTCCGTCGATGAAGCGGCGTCCGGCCTCGCGTCCCTCCTTCAACTCGAAACCGACCAGTGCACCATAGTGGCCGTTGCGCAGGTATTTCTCGCCGCGTGCCTTGGCGTCGCCGTCCTGAAACTTCGGAAAGATCACACGCGCCACTTTTGGGTGCGCGCGGAGGAAATCCGCGACCTTGATGGCGTTTTCGCTGTGCTGGCGGATGCGCAGCGGCAAGGTTTCCAGCCCCTGAATGAACTGGAACACATTCTGCGGGCTGATGGCAGCGCCGAGGTCGCGCAGGAGAACGGCGCGGGCACGCAAGATATAGGGGTGAAAGTCGATGGCGGCGGCTTTTTCCAGCCAGGTCTTGCCCTGATAGCTCGCATCCGGCTCGTGCAGATTGGGATGGCGCTCGGCGTGTTCGTGCCACGGAAAAGTGCCGCCATCGATGATGGCGCCGCCGATGGAGGTGCCGTGTCCGCCGATATATTTCGTGGTGGAATAGACGACGATAGCGGCCCCGTGATCGAAGGGGCGGATGGTCAGGGGCGCCGCCGTGTTGTCGATAATCAGCGGAATGCCGAACCGACGGCCGATCTCGGCGACTTCGCCGATCGGGAAGACTTCGAGGCTCGGATTGGGAAGCGACTCCGCGTAATAGGCCCGTGTCCTCTCGTCGGTCGCCTTCGCAAATGCCTCCGGATCGGACGCATCGACGAAACGCACCTCGATGCCGAAACTCTTCAGCGTTGAGGCAAAGAGCGCCCAGGTGCCGCCGTAGAGCCCGGCGGCGCTGACGATATTGTCGCCGGATCGAGCAAGATTGAGCACGGCGAAGGCCGACGCCGCCTGGCCGGAGCCAAGCGCGAGGGCGGCGGCACCACCCTCGATTTCGGCGAGGCGCTGTTCGAATGCGTCCTGCGTCGGATTGGACACGCGGGTGTAGAGATGGCCGGCCGCCTCAAGCGCAAACAGCTTGTCTGCGCCATCGGTGCCCGGCAGCTGATAGGACGTCGTCTGGTAGATCGGCACGGCGACGGCGCCGCTCACCGGATCGAAACGGTAGCTGCCGCCATGAAGCGCCAGCGTTTCGGGCTGAAGCGGTCGCGACGTATCGCGCAGGCCGCTCGGAGCCTTGATTTCGACTGCAGGCTCCTCAGGCTTTTGATGGATCGTCATGGATTGCTTCCTTCAGCGTTCGATTGGTTGCAGTGGGATGGATCAGGCCGGCACCGGCGCCTTCAGCTGCTCGACAAGATCGGCATGGTGGGCAGCGGCGACGTCGGGGTGCGACCTGAGGCGTGATTTCAGGACATTGCGCCCGACCTCGTGGAACAGCGGGTTGAGCGGGTCCTGCGTCACGCCGCGAACCTCGGCCGCAAGTTCGGGCGGCAGATCGAGCACCGGGATGGTCGAGGCGAGGTTGGCGCCAAGGAAGAAGGCGACCGAGCGGCGATCGCCGCCGGCGGGCGGCGTGATGACGCGGTGGATATTGGCGAGCAGGTAGCCGTTCGATGCCAGTTCCAGCAGTTCGCCGACATTGATGACGAAGGTGCCGCGCTTCGGCGGCGCATCGATCCAGCCACCCTTGCCGTCATCGACCTGGAGGCCGCCGACTTCATCCTGAAGCAGGATGGTTACGAAACCGCCGTCCTTGTGTGCGCCGACGCCCTGGTCGCTTTCGGTCTTGTCGCGGCCGGGATAGCGGATGATCTTCAACAGCTGGTTGGGGCCGTCGCGATAGATAGGCTCGAACACGTCGGCGCGCTGTCCGAGCGCCTCGGCGAAAACCTCGATCAGGCGGATGCCAAGTCGGGTCACCGCCTCGATCCAGGCGAGGATCGCCGGCTTCAGCTCGGGCAAGGCGTCCGGAAACTGGTTGGGGCCGACCAGGCGCTTCCACGGTGCATCGTTTGCGTGGATCGCGAGGGGCGCGCGCTCGGGTCCGAAATCCACCTGCTCGCGCCAATCCTGCGTCCCGCGGGTATATTCGAGACCTGCGCGATTGTAGCCGCGAAAGTGCGGCGACTTGCGCATCTCGATCGCCAGCTTGTCCTGTTCCGGCAGGGTGAAGAAACGGCGCGAGAGATCGAGGACGCCATCGATCTGTTCCTGCGGGATGCCGTGTCCCTCGAGGTAGAAAAAGCCCACCGAGCGGGCGACGCTGCGCAATTCTTCAAGCGCCGTCGCCGCTCGGGATGGCCCGCCGCAAAGCGTTGCAAATCGAGAACGGGCAAGGATGAGTTGGCGTCGGTCAATGGTGGCTCCCTTCATTTTCTAGGCTGCGACGGGTGGCGATGCCGTCTTCTCCTGTGTGAAGCCGACACGGCGCTGAAATGGCAGGCCGCAGATGCTGAGGGAAGCTTACCTGTCGGCGCCGGTTATTCAATATTGTCTATTGAAAATATAGACTAAATACGGAGCCGCAGGCGCAGAAGCATTTGGGCAACAATCCCATTTGCGAGAATTTCTATTCTGCTCCGGATCGCAGGGGGATCGCCGGCCGTCGCATTGATGCCTCATGACCGGCATTGATCACTGCGATCGCCATGCGCCGGGCGCGGTGGTGGACAAGCGAAAAATGCGACCTCGGCCGTGGTGGAGTGTGGAGTGGGCGGCAGTTCTCTTCAGTCGCATCATTGTGGGAATGGTGTTGGCGTGCTGGGAGCAGCCAATCAGCGGCTGCTCCCGGCGGCTTCGTCAACGCAACGCAAAGCCACCGTCGGGATAGAGTGTCGAGCCGTTCATGAAACCATTCTCCATGAGGTAGATGACGGTATGCGCCACCTCGTCGGTGGTGCCGACCCGTTTCAGCAGCGCGGCCTCGGCGTAGCTCGAGAACGAGGCCTCCCTGATGGCGTCGGGCTGGCGGCGCCATAGGTCGCTATCGATCGTCCCTG
The DNA here is from genome assembly GCF_001976035.1 of Ensifer sp. 1H6. NCBI lineage: Bacteria > Pseudomonadati > Pseudomonadota > Alphaproteobacteria > Hyphomicrobiales > Rhizobiaceae > Ensifer > Ensifer sp. 1H6. The sequence continues at coordinate 40,663 of NZ_MOAI01000005.1, forward strand.
GTGAAATGACGTTCACCCGGATCGGCGCCAACTCGACGGCGAGCGCCCGCCCGAGACCTTCGATCGCGGCATTGCAGGCGCCATAGGCGGCACCTTCTGCCGCCGGCCTGACGCTATAGGCGCCCGCCATCAAGGTGACGGACCCGTTCTTGCCGAGATAGGGCAGGGCGTGCTTCACCGCGTAATACTGGCCCCAGAACTTCGATCGGAAGGAGCTTTCGGCGACGTCGTCGGACGCCTTGTCGATTCGGCCGCGCGAATAGGATGCGCCGGGTGTGAAGAGATGATTGATCGGGCCGGATTGTTCGAAGAAACGGCGCAAGGAGTCCTGATCGATATTGTCGACAACGACGGCGCGGCTCTTCGGACCGAGCTTGATCGTTGCGCGCTGCAACCTTTCCGGATCGCGCCCGCCAATGACCACCTCTGCGCCAAGGTCGATGGCGCGCTCGGCAACACGCAGGCCGATACCGGAACTGCCGCCGATGATTGCTACTCTCTGCTTTCTCATTCTGTCGGATCCCTGAGATGTGAATGGCTGGGTGACACTATATCCGCGATTGAAAATCGCTTATGAGAACACGTCTCGCAGTACCTGCGATTTAAATTCTGGAGTGTGCCATGCTTCCCGGCGATCATCTCAGTGCTGTCAGGGCCTTCATGCAGGCCTCGCGGTCCTCGAGCTTTTCAGAAGCTGCGGAGCGGCTCGGCCTTTCCACCTCTACGGTGGGCAAGGCGGTTTCGCGGCTCGAGGGGCGGTTGGGCGTGCGGCTCTTCCAGCGCAGCACACGTCACCTTGCGCTGACCGAAGAGGGCAGGGTGTTCCTGGAGGGTTGCGAACGCGCCGCGGCGGAACTGGCCGCCGTCGAGGCGCGCTCGCCTCGCGCATGGAGGAGCCGGCCGGCCGGCTCAAAGTGAGCTTGCCGGAGCTGCTCGGTCGGCGCATTGCCGCGCCTAGTCTGATCGCGTTGGCAGTCGACTATCCGAAGCTGGAACTCGATATTGCCTTTACCAACCGGCTTGTGGATCTGGTCGAGGAGAATATCGATCTATGCGTGCGCGTCGGCGAGCTCGCTGGTGGGGGTGACCTGATGGTCAGGAAGCTCGGCCAGCAACGCCTGACGGTTTGCGGCGCGCCGGACTATCTGGCAAGGCACGGGACGCCGTCGCGCCCCTCGGGGCTCGCTGCGCATCTCTGCGTAACACAATCCCGAGGGCCTGTAGCCGAGAGCTGGCGGTTTACTGAGTCCGGGCAGACGAGGCACATCAACGTGCGCAGCACCCTCAGCATCGCTGATCACGCATTGATGGCGGACGCCGCCTGCCGTGGACACGGGTTGGTGCAATTGCCGGGCTGGATCGTTGCCGACGCGATCGCAGATGGTCGTCTGGCTCCCGTCCTCGAAGCCTATGCGCCGACACCTCTTCCCGTCTACGCGCTCTGGCCGCACCGGCTCGGCACGACCCCGCGCTTGCGCATCGCGGTCGACGCATTGGTCGATTGTTTTCGCGATTTCTGAAACGGCGTGGCGGATAAAGCGGTCGCGACGCAAGTCGCCCGGTCCATTCGGTCTTTCTAACCCGAGCATCATTGACTAGGTTTCGGCGATAACCGGGCCCAGATCCCGACGGGCAGATAATGAATGGCTGATACGTCCCACAAAGCGATCGACATCCGGCGAGATGACCTCCTGCGGCGCATCGCAACGGCAGCGGAGCCGATCGTTGTTCTGGACGCCGTTGCGGGCATGGGGAAATCGACGCTGTTGTCTCAGCTGGCGTCGAAGCTTCAATGTCCCATATGGCGATCGGTGCTTCCGCCTGGCGAAGACACCTTCGGCGAGGTGCTGCTCTGGGACGTGCCGTCGGACGTCCATGAGGCCGAAGTTGCTGCCGGCTGGCAGGACGGGGGCCGACGTGTCGTGATTGCCAAACGACCGCGAACCCGGCTTCTCGGCCTCGATCGGGCGATTGCCTATGGCAAGGCGCTCTGCCTCGGTACTGACGACCTCTGCTTCTCGCTCGACGAACTCGAGACATCTTATGGTAAGACCGAGGCGGCCCGGCTGCTGGCCGAAACAGGAGGATGGCCGTTTCTGGTTAGGCTGCTGGGCCGGCAATCGCGAGGCGAGGCGGCGGTCATCCGCTTTCTGGCAGACGATGTCCTGCGCGAAATGGCAGATTCCGAGCTCGTCCAGCTCAGCCTTGGCCAGCAGGCGGCAAAGCCGTTGGCCAGCGCTGCCTATCTGCAGGCAACCGGCATCGGCGGTGTGCTTGCCGCAGCCGTTGACATGGTGCTGGCCGAACGGCTCGAGGATGGCGCCCGCGTACCAGTGATCTCGGCGGCCTATTCCGCGCACGGCATGCAGACGGAAGCGATCCTTGTCTTGCAGCGCGCCGGGCTTCACGAACTGGCAGTTCGCGCCTTCGTTGCGGCCTTCGGGCGGTATTACATCTTTTTCCACGGTTCCGAGGCGTTCGACCGGGTTCTCGCCGGGTTTCCGGCCGAGCTGGCGGCGCAGAACGAAGGCATCGTGACGGCGCTTGCCTTGCAGGCGCTGAAGCGCGGCGAGGTCCTGCGCGCGCAGCGGCTGCTTGCCGATTGTTACGGATCGCGCGCCAACAATGTGCAGAAGGTGCTGAGCGACCGTGCAGCGTTCTCGGCGGCCTTCCGCTCCTTCCGCCTGGTGATGCTCATTTACGAGGATGTCGTGCTTGGCGACGACCTGCTGGAGCAATCGACCACGCTTCTGTCGGAATTTCCGCTCGACGCCGATCTGGAGCGCGGCAGCATCTACAATTCGATCCTGGAGTTCTACATCCGGCGACGGCGGTTCGCTGTCGCGCAGGACATCGCCGACCGTGCGCTCTTCCACTATGAGCGTGCTGGCGTGCCGCTCCTGTGTTTCTACATCAACCTGCACCAGGCGATGATGCATCTGATGAGCGGTGACGCGGTGCGGGCGCGCAAGAATGCTGTCGATGCCGCTGAACAGATGTCGCGCGTACCGTTCGACAGCCCCATGGACAAACGACTGCTGGCACTGCTGGAGGCCTGTGTGGAATATGAGGACGGCAAGCCCGAGCCGCTGGCGCGCTTCCTGACCTCCGAGATGGATGATTTCTCGCATGGGGAGATCTGGCCGAGCCTGATCGAATTCGCGCTTCAATACGGCAGCCAGGCGCTGAGCGAGCATTTTTCGATGATTGCGGCACGAGGCTTCCTCGATCGCTGGCGTGCCTATCAGGTCTACAACAGGCAGTTCCGCCTGATGATCGAGGTCCGGGACGCCGTCATTCTTCAAAACGGCAACCGCTGGCAGGAGGCTGCGGAAAAGCTCGCTTCCGTGCAGGCTCGCATCAACAGAACCTGGGTGGAGGCGGCCGTCGACGAACTGACCCGCCTGCAGGACCGCGACGAGATCGCGCTGGCCGTCGTCTGGCTGCGCCACATCGTCTTCGAAATGCCGGGTCGCGTCCATCTCGACCGACAGCTCTCCGCTATGGCCAGCAATCTCAACCTGACCGGCCGTCAGCGATTGTGCATCGAAGTCTGGCAGGCCTATGTCGCCCGCCGCCGGCGCAATCTGACAAGTGCGCGCTCCATCCTGCAGAAGACCTTCGAGAATGCAGCCCGGCTCGGCACCATCGCGCCACTCTCGGAGGAGCGCCAATTCCTGCGCGAGCTGACGGGCGACCGGCGCATCAGCGATTTCCTGCAGACGACGCCCACCGCGCAGCAGATCATGCGGCGCCTGCGCGATACCGGCCTGCCCAACACGACGCTCGGCGAAAAGAATGGCCTGACTCGGCGCGAGACGCGTCTGCTGCTGATGATTGCGGAGGGAGCGTCGAACAAGTTCATCGCCCATGCTTTGGGCTTGAGCGAAGCGACGGTGAAATTCCATCTCGGCAATCTCTATCGCAAGCTTGGCTGCGGTCGTCGGCGCGAAGCGATTACCGCGGCAAAGGCACTCGGCGTCATTTCCTGACCAGGTTGCAGCCGGCATGATATGCGCCATTCCTTCGTGGGCCAGAACAAAACCTATACCTTTCTTGTCAAAACCTATCCTTTCAAGCCGTTGTGCAAACGACCCTTTCGGCTTGAAACTGCCCTCGACCGCAAAAAGCGGCAGACAGGCCGGGCGATAACCGGCCGAGGGGAAAGGGTTGCCAATGGGCAATTATTACGTCGCATTGTTTGCGCGGCGCGCGGTCGGCTTCCTCATGGTGCTGTTCGTGTTGTCGCTGATGATTTTCGTCCTCGCCCGCATCGTGCCGGGCGATCCGGCGCGCATGGCGCTCGGTCCGAGCGCAACCCAGGAGCAGGTCGACCAGCTCCGGCAGCGCATGGGGCTCGATGAGCCACTGGTCACCCAGTATGTGAGCTATGTCAGCCATGCGGTGACCGGCGATCTCGGGCGCTCGATCGTATCCGATCGGGAAGTCAGCGCCGATATCGCCACCTTCCTGCCGGCGACGCTGGAGCTTGTGATCGCCACCATCGTCATCATCTTCGCAGTGGCCGTGCCACTTGGCGTATTGACGGCGCGCTACAGAAACAGCTGGATCGACAATAGCGGCCGCTTCTTCTCGCTCATCGGCGTCACCATTCCGAGCTTTCTCTTCGCGGTTACCCTGCAGATCATTGCCGCGGATCATTTCCCTTCCTGGCCCACTCTCGGCCGGGTCGATTTCCAGCTCGGCGCGCCCGCTGGCCCGACAGGCTTCCTGTTGGTCGACAGCCTGCTTGCCGGCCGCCCGGATGTGTTTCTGAGCGCGCTTCAGCATCTGGTCTTCCCGGCGCTGGCGCTGGCAATGGCCGGTATCGGCCAGATCACCCGCATCACCCGCTCGGCCATGATCGATCATCAGCGTCGCGATCATGTGCTGACGTTGAAGTCCTTCGGCGTGCCGGACCGCGTCATCGTGTTTCGCTATCTGCTGAAGCTTTCGTCGATCGCGCCATTGACGATCATGGGGCTCGAATTTGCCTCGCTGATCGGCAACGCCTTCGTCGTCGAAATGGTCTTCTCCTGGGGCGGCTTTGCCTCCTACGGTCTCGACGCCATCCTGCAGAAAGACCTCAACGCCGTCATGGCGGTGGTCCTCGTCTCGGGTATTTTCTTCATCGCCGCCAATCTCGTCATCGACCTGATCATCAGCATCCTTGATCCGCGGCTTCGCTTCAAGGAGGCCCGCTGATGCAGGATACGACCCGCCTGTCCGCCGGCTACATGACCTGGTACCGGTTCAGCCGAAATCCGGCCGCCGTGATCGGCGCGCTGATCGTGCTCTCGGTCATCGCCATGGCCATCTTCGCGCCGCTGATTGCGCGCTTTCCCGAACATGTCGGCGCCGTCGTCGACTTCCGCAACCGTCATATGCCGCCGGATGTCGACAACTGGTTCGGCACCGACAAGGCCGGTCGCGACATCTTTTCGCGCACGGTCTTCGGCTTCCGGGTGTCGCTGCTGCTCGTCATCGGCGTGCTTGGCGTGGCAGTGCCGATCGGCTCGGCGCTGGGCATGATCGCCGGTTATGCCGGCGGCCTGACGGAGCGGCTCTTAACCGGCTTTACCGATATCATGCTGGCGATCCCTCCGCTGGTGATGGCCCTGGCGATCGGCAACGTGCTTGAGCCCAATCTGGTCAATGCCATGCTGGCGATCACCCTGCTCTGGTGGACCTGGCATGCCCGCCTTGTCTATCGCGTCACGAAGTCGATCGCGGCGGAAGACTATATCGAGGCAGCGCGGCTCGCCGGCGCCAGCCACCTGCACATCCTCGCCAAGGAGATCCTGCCGAACTGCATCTCGGTCATCTCGGTGAAGACGACGCTTGATGCTGCCTTCGTCATCCTCTTCGGCGCGACGCTCTCCTTCCTCGGCCTCGGCGTGAAACCGCCGACACCGGACCTCGGCTCGATGGTTGCCGACGGCCGGCAGTTCCTGCCGGAGAAGTGGTGGGAGGTTCTGGCCCCGGGCTTTGCGATCTTCTACGCCACGCTCGGCTTCAACCTGCTCGGCGACGGGCTGCGCGACATGTTCGATGTGGAGGCCTGAGACGATGAGCACTCCTCTCCTCAAGGTCGAAGACCTCAATATCGCCTTCACCACCTATGGCCGCCGCCAGCATATCCTGAAGGATGTTTCCTTCGCGATCGGCCGGGGCGAGCGCGTGGCGCTGATCGGCGAGACCGGTTCGGGCAAGTCGGTCACCTCAAAGGCGATCCTCGGTACGCTTCCGGACAATGCCCGCATCGAAAGCGGCAACATCGAATATGACGGCAGACGGGTGCTCGATATGCCTGGCCGCGAGCGCGAAGCGCTGAAGGGCACGGCGTTCTCGATCATCATGCAGGACCCGTTGTCTTCGTTCAATCCGGTATTCCGGATCGGCCGGCACCTCGACGACGTCATGTATTACGCCGATCGGCGCGATGGCGTCCGAAGCTCGGCGAAAGACCGCAAGCAGCGCATTTTCGAGGTCCTTCGCCGCGTGCAGCTCCAGGATCCGGAACGGGTCTTCGACGCCTATCCCTCGCAGCTTTCCGGCGGCATGCGCCAGCGCGTGCTGATCGGCCTTGCGCTCCTGCATCAACCGCAACTGCTGATCGCCGATGAACCCGGCACGGCGCTTGATGTGACCACCCAGGACGAAATCCTGAAGCTGATCAACCGGCTGGTCGACAGCGAGGGCCTTTCCCTGCTGATGATCACGCACAATCTTGGTGTGGTCCGGCAAACGGCGGATCGCGTCTTCGTCATGCGTCATGGCGAGATCGTCGAAAGCGGCAATCTGCGCCAGATCTTCCAGGCGCCGCGGCAGCGCTACACGATCGATCTGATCGATGCGATCCCGCCGCTTTACGGGTCAAAGGTGGTTGATCAGCCGGTTTCGTCGAATGCGCCGATCATCACGCTCGAAGGGGCCGGGAAGGTCTATGTCGAAAAGCCCTTCCTCGGCCGCATGAAGCGCCACGAGGCGGTCAAGCCGGTGACGCTGTCGGTGCCCGAGGGCGAGATCTTTGGCCTCGCCGGCGAATCCGGTTCCGGAAAGACCACCATTGCCCGCATGGTGATGGGGCTGATTGCGCCGAGTTCCGGCACGATCAGCGTTGGCTCGCCTGCGCAGGCAAGCGCGTCGCAACGGCTGACCCAGATCGTCTATCAGAATCCCGGCACGTCGCTGAACCCCAAACGCACCGTGACGCAGACCTTGGCCGTACCGCTCAGCCATGTCGGTCTTCGCGGCAGGGCAGCGACAGTGCGGATGGAGGAACTGATGGCGCTGGTCAATCTGCCGTCCGCCCACCTCTCGAAATATCCGCACGAGCTTTCGGGCGGGCAGAAGCAGCGCGTGGCGATCGCCCGGGCGCTTGCGGCCGAGCCGAAGATCATCGTTCTCGACGAACCGACGTCGGCGCTCGACGTCTCGGTGCAGAAGCAGGTCATCGCCCTGCTGCAACGCCTCAGGGACGAGCTTGGGTTGACGTATTTCTTCATCTCCCATGACCTTTCGCTGATGCGCAATTTCTGCAGCCGCATCGCCATCATGCTGAAGGGCGAGATCGTCGAGGAGGGGCGCACGGCGGATGTCTTTGCCGACCCCAAGCATCCCTATACCCGCGCGCTCATCTCGGCGATTCCGGTGATGAGCGACGAGGAGGAAGCATTGAAACCAACGGTAAGCGTCGAGGAGAGAGCGCGCTTCCTGGTGAGATCAACGGCCTGAGGCCGAACGAGTAAACAGGGCCGAAGGCCCGCCAACAAGGAGACTGTCCGTGTATCGATTGGGAATAGATGTCGGGGGTACGAACACCGACGCCGTCATCATGGAAGGACGGAGTGTGCTGTCGGGCGTCAAGGCGTCGACGACGGAAGACGTGACGTCAGGCGTCATCGAAGCGCTGGAAGGTGCGATCGCCAAGGCCGGCATCGCTCGCTCCAAGATCAGCACCGTGATGATCGGCACGACGCATTTCACCAATGCGGTGATCGAGCGCAAGCACATCAACCATGTCGCCGCCATCCGGCTCGGCCTCCCGGCAACCGCCTGCCTGCCGCCGATGGTCGACTGGCCGAACGATCTCGCCGAGGCCGTTGGCCATCACACCTATCTCGTGCGCGGCGGCTATGAATTCGACGGCCGTGCCATCGCGCCGCTCGACGAAGAGGAACTGATCCGCATCGCCGCCGACATTCGCCTCAAGAATGTCAAGGCCGCCGCCATCACCTGCGTCTTCAGCCCCATTAACGCCGAGATGGAGCAGCGGGCCAAGGCTGTCATCGAAAAACATTGCCCTGGCCTTCCGATCGTCGTCTCCGGCGACATCGGCCGCATCGGGCTCCTCGAGCGTGAAAGCGCCGCCATCATGAACGCGAGCCTGTTGTCGCTTGCGGCCAAGACGGTGGACGCCTTCGCCAAGGCGCTGAAGGATGCCGGGCTTTCCTGCCCGTTCTTCATCACCCAGAACGACGGCACGCTGATGGCGGCTGCCACGGTCAGAAGCTTTCCTGTCCTGACCTTCGCCTCCGGCCCGACCAATTCGATGCGCGGCGCAGCCTTCCTGACCGGCCGCAAGGAGGCGATCGTCGTCGACATTGGCGGCACGACCTCCGACGTCGGCGCGTTGCACCACGGCTTCCCGCGCCAGGCGGCGACAATTGTCGACGTCGGCGGCGTGCGCACCAACTTCCGCATGCCCGATGTGTTCTCGATCGGGCTTGGCGGCGGCTCGCTGGTGCGCGAACTTGCCAATGGCGAGGTTACGGTCGGCCCGCAATCGGTCGGTTATCGCATCGCCAAGGAGGCGCTGGTCTTCGGCGGCCAGACCCTGACGACGACGGATATCGCCGTCGCACTCGGCAAGGCCGATATCGGCGATGCGTCCAAGGTCGCGCATCTCGACCGGGCGCTGGCCGAAAAGGCTCATGCCCGGATCGTGTCGATGCTGGCAAACTCGGTGGAGCGCAGCCGCGTCTCGTCCGATCCGATCCCGGTCATCGCGGTTGGCGGTGGTTCGATCCTGATGCCGGACAGGCTTGGGGATCTGGAGGTCATCCGACCTGAGAATTTCGCCGTCGCCAATGCGGTCGGTGCGGCCATCGCCCAGATCAGCGGCGAAGTCGATCGCGTCTTTGCGCTCGAAAAGGGTTTGACGCGCGAAATCTGCCTGAAGCAGGCGGAGCAGGAAGCGACGGAACGTGCGCTTTCGGCCGGCGCCATCGCCGAAACGATCCAGGTCATCGAGCGGGAGGACGTGCCGCTTGCCTATCTGCCGGGGAATGCCACCCGCATCCACGTCAAGGTTGTCGGCGAAATGGGAGGCTTCCATGGCTGAGCGTGCACTGAAGGCCCTGAACTACGATCCGTCCGATCTCTGGGTGCTCGACGAAGAGGACCTGGAGGCGCTGGAAATCGGTGCCGGTATTCTCGGCACCGGCGGCGGTGGCAACCCTTACATCGGCAAACTGCGGGCGCGACTGGCGATGCGAAGCGGCTATAGCCTGTCGATCCTGCCGCTCGACCGGCTGGCGGACGATGCGCGCTGCATCTCGCTCGGCGGGATCGGCGCACCGGTCGTTGCCTATGAGCGGCTGAAGGAAGGGCGCGAAGGCCTGCGTTGTGTTCGCGCACTCGAAGAGCATCTCGGTATCGCCATCGACGCGATCGTCTGCGAAGAAATCGGCGGCGCCAATTCGATGGAGCCGCTGATCGCGGCCGCCTTTGCCGGCCTGCCGGTCGTTGATTGCGACGGCATGGGGCGCGCCTTCCCGGAAATGCAGATGACCACCTTCTCGATCTACGGTCATCGCTCGACCCCGAGCGTCATGTGCGACCTGCACGGCAATGTCGTCCTGTTCCAGCACGCGGCATCCGAACTCTGGCACGAGCGAATGGCGCGCGCCTGCGTCGTTTCGCAAGGGGGCGCATCGACACTCGCCTCGGCGCCGATGACGGGTGCCTTCCTCAAGAAGTACTCGATCCCGCATTCCTACACCCAGGCGGTCTCGCTCGGGCGGGCAGTGCTGAAGGCGCGGCGCGAGCACGCCGATCCGGTTGCGGCCATCTGCGCCCAGGAAAACGGCCGACAGGTTTTCTCCGGCAAGATCGTCGATCTCGAACGCCATCTGCGTGGCGGTTTCGTCATCGGTGAAGCCAAGCTTGCCGGCATCGATGCCTTCAACGGCGACACCGCCTCGGTGATGATCCAGAACGAAAACCTCGTTTTCAGCCGCAACGGCGAAGTCGAAGTGTCGGTGCCGGATCTGATCATCGTTCTGGATGTCGACAGCGGCAACGCGATCACCACCGAAATGCTGCGCTACGGCCAGCGCGTCGCGATCGTGGCATTGCCCTGCCATTCGCTGCTGCGCTCGGCTGCAGCGCTTGAGGTGGTCGGCCCGAAAGCCTTCGGCTTCGACGACATCACCTTCAAGCCGATCGAGGAGATGCAGCCATGAGCGAGCGGCTCATTACCGCTGCCGACATGGAAGCGATCGCCATCGGCGGTGCCTATCTCGGCACCGGCGGCGGCGGCGATCCCTATATCGGCAAGCTGATGGCCCGAACTGCAATCGAGGCGAACGGTCCGGTTCGCGTGGTTCAGCCCGATGCCATCGCCGATGACGCGCTCTGCGTCCCCGTCTTCATGATGGGTGCGCCGACGGTAATGGTGGAAAAACTGCCACGCGGCGACGAGGCGCTGGAGGCGCTGCGCCAGCTCGAAAGGTTTCTCGGACGCAAGGCCGATGCCCTGATCTGCGTGGAAGCCGGCGGATTGAACTCGACCATCCCGTTTGCCGTGGCCGCCGCAACCGGCTTGCCGCTGATTGACGGGGACGGCATGGGCCGCGCCTTTCCCGAGCTGCAAATGGTGAGCTTTACCATGCATGACATCAGCGCCACGCCGCTGGTTCATGCCGATGACAAGGGCAACAGCTCGATCATCAATGCGGTCTCGAACCTGTGGACCGAACGGCTGGCCCGCGTCCAGGCGATCCAGATGGGCGGCGCCAGCCTTGTCGCCGCCTATCCGATGACAGGCGCGCAGATGAAGGCCGGGATCCTGCGCGGCACGCTCAGTCTCATCAAGGGTATCGGCGAGACGATCGCGGCCGAGCGCGCCGCCAAGCGCCATCCCGGCATTGCGCTTCGCGAGCAGTTCGACGGTCGGCATCTGTTTACCGGCCGCGTCGTCGATGTCGACCGGGCGACGACCGGCGGTTTTGCGCGGGGGAGGGCCCTGCTCAAGGGCATCGACGGTTTTGCCGGCCGCACCTTCGAAGTCGCGTTTCAGAACGAGTTCCTGGTTGCCCGCGGCGATGGGGGACAGGTCATCGCCTCGACGCCGGACCTCATCTGCGCGCTCGACGCCGATGGCGGGCTGCCCGTTACCACCGAGCAGTTGCGCTATGGCCTGACGGTCGAGTTCACCGGACTTCCCTGCGATCGCCAGTGGCGGACGGCCAAGGGGCTCGAACTCGCCGGCCCCGGCTACTTTGGCTACGACCATGCCTACGAGCCGGTCGAGGCGCTCAATCCGGCCGCCTAAGGGCGACTGATTCGAAAACAACGACAATCAACGAAAAGGGAACTGAGACATGAAGAGAACACTGATCACAGGGCTGCTTCTGGGGCTGGTGCAGACAACGGCACTCACCGCCCCGGCCGCGGCTCAGGAGAAGGTGTCGATCGTCGTCAATGCGACGCAGGAATTCGGCACCATCGATCCCGGCAAGATCAACGACTACACGGAATACATGGCCGCCGTGAACCTCTATTCGGGCCTGACGACAGTCAACCCTGATGGCTCCGTGGTGCCGGAGCTTGCCGAAAGCTGGAGCGTTTCAGACGACGACAAGACCTATACCTTCAAGCTGAAGGAAGGTGCGACATTCCAGGATGGCACGCCGGTCAAGGCCTCCGATGTCGTCTACACCGTCAAGCGCCTGCTGGCGATCAACGAAGGCCCGTCCTACCTTTTCACCGATATCGTCGACCCGGCCAAGCTGAAGGTCGTCGACGACCGGACCGTCGAGATCGGGCTGAAGAAAGTCTACGCGCCGTTCATCAGCAACACGCCACTGATCCTTGTTCTCAACGAAAAGCTGATCAGGGAAAACAGCAAGGAAGAGTGGGGGACGGGCTATCTGGCCGATCACCCGGCCGGCGCCGGGCCTTACATGCTCTCATCCTGGCAGCGTTCTTCGCAGATGGTCGTCAATCGCTACGAGGGCTATCACGGCGGCTGGAGCAAGGGTAAGCCGATCGACGAGATCCGTTTCGTCATCACCCATGACGAAGCAACGGTGAAGGCGCTCGCGGCCAAGGGCGAACTCGGCATGTCGGCGCGCGCCCAGGCAAACGAGACCTTCGAGGCGATCGAGAAGATGCCGGGCTACAAGATCCTGCGCGGCACGACGGCAACCGGCTTCTACATCAAGATGAACACCAAGGTGCCGCCGACAGATGATATTCACGTCAGGCGTGCGATTGCGCTCGCAACCGACTATGAAACGGTGCGCAACGTCATTCATCCCGGCGAACCGATGAACGGACCGCTGGCATCCGTGTTCAAGGACGCCTATCTCAACGACCTTCCTGCACCGGAGTACAACCTGGAGAAGGCGAAGGAAGAACTCGCCAAGTCGAAATATGCCGGCAAGGGGCCGATCAAGCTCAGCCATACCTATGTCACGGGCTTGGCCTTCGAAGAAGATATGGCGCTGCTGATGCAGGCCAATCTGGAGCAGATCGGCATCGAACTCGACATCAAGCCGGAACCGTGGAACCGCATCACCGAACTGGCGGCCAAGGTCGAGACGACGCCGGCGACCACGCAGGTCTTCTACGGCCCGACCTATCCGTCACCCGACAGCGTCTTCTATGTGCAGTATCACTCCAAGGCGAAAGGCACTTGGGCCTCGATGGAATGGCTGCAGGATCCTGAGATCGACGCCCTGATTGACAAGTCACGCGAGACGCTGGACCCCGCCACGCAAAACGATCTTTATAAGGAGATACAGCGCAAGGTCGCCGATGCACAGGCCGATGTATTCCTGACGGTGGAGTCTCAGCGTTATGCAGCAAGCAAATGCCTGCAGGGTTACGCCTATATCCCGATGCAGAGCTGGGACCTGAACTTTTCGCGCTTCTGGTGGGATTGCCAGGCCGATTAAAATGAAAAGCCCTGCTTTGCGGGAGCGCGAAGCAGGGCCCTTTTCTGTGCCACCAGCGAAATTGAAGTCGACCTCGTCTGCTCAGCAGTTTCCGAGGCTGGCGCGGCTCATGAGTTCGTTGGTCAGCAGTGCGGTCTTGTCGCCGCATTCCTCGACTTCCTTAAGCAGCGCGGCGAGCGCCAGCTCGAGGCAATATTGAACACCTTCGACATTCAGTGTGCGCGAAGAATCGCGCGCGTAGGTGACAAGGCGGGCCAGCGCGAGCAGCTCCTTCTCCTTGTCTTCAGGTTCAAAGGACATGGCGATCGAAGATTGCATGATTTTCCCCAGTTCCCTACGGATCGGCCCGATCCGCTTCAACATGGCAAATCATAGCGTGACTTTTTATTGATGCGCGTGACATCAGCGTGACACACGTTGCATGGGAAATCTGCATTCTTAGGATGAAGCGACAAGTTGATTGAGCAACCGCTTCCAAAGGCTTGTAGAATTGAATGCCCAGCCTCCCGGGGCCTTCGTCTTTTGGGCGGGGGCGGAGCGCATAATGTCGAGCAGATCGAGGGCATCGAGGCGCTTTTGGTCTACCGAGCCGGTTGTGAGAAGCGCCTCTATCCGTTTCAAATCCGTGGTGGGTGGAAGGTTGGCACGCGCCACGATCGCCGACCAGTTGCGGTGCTTGTAAAAGATCTCGGCGGACGCCATCCGCAGTTGCGCGGCAGACGCCGCGTCGATCTGTTGGCGTGCGCGCAAATCTTCAAGGGTCGCCACGACATTGACCAGCGGCAGGGTCAAGGGCAGATAGCCCAGTTCCGCCGGGCCATGGAGAAGGGCGACATCGGCATCGTCCTCAAGCTCGCCCGTCGCATATTGCTGATAGATCCTGCCGACGCCGATCATGCCGAAGGTCGCGCATTCGGCGGCGCGAAGCGCGCCCATACTGGCGGCGCCGTAGATGCGCACACCCTCGGATAACGCGAACAGGATCTCCTTGTGCCACACGGGTGCGACCTGTTCGAAGTGACCGTCGACGAGCCCGATGACAGTGGCGCCGTCCTGCGTGGCGCGCAGGATGTCGCCCTGTACGGCTGGCGGGCGCAACACGATGTCGGTGTCGATGAGCGCTTGCGCGTCCGGCAAGGTCGGGCCGGCAAAGAGGATCTTCATGCGACCTCCAGCGCGCGCGACAGTGCCCTTGCGCCAAAACGGCGCTTGCGTGCTCCGTCCGGATTTTCGAGTTCCGGTACGAAGATTTTTATCACGGAGAACGGTAGCGGCGCGGCGAGTAGTGGAACCGCAACGACAGTCCCGATACCGGCGTGCTTCAGCGCTTCGAGCACGTGCTTGAGCAGCGAGTTGGCTCCGTTGCCAGCGACCGAGGCGAGGGGGTTGTGTGCGCCCGGCGCTGCCTCGAACAGTTGCTGCGTCTCGCGCGGCAGCCTGCGTGTGAAGGTTTCCGGAAAAACATCGTCGCGTGCGCCACTAATATATGTGAGACGCGATTGCGCCGCCTCTGTGATGGCGCGGATTGCGGCACGTCGCGGATCGGGATGGGCGCCATGCCCGACGGTGACGTCATGGTAACGCGGCTCTTTCGCCGCCAGAATGCCCGCATCCGCGATAACGGCGGTCAGGCATGGGATGCCGATGTCACTGGTCATGTCGAACAGGCGGAACGTCAGGCCCGCTGCAGCAATGCGGCGCGTCATGTCGTTAATGATGGGATCGTCGAGCAGATCGGCGTCGATGCAGGTGCGCAGTCGCGCCGTCAGGGACAGCAGCCGCCACAGGGTCTCGGCATCGCGTTCGATCCGCTCCAGCAGGCCGTGCAGAACTGCCTCGCTTTCGGTGTTGCCGGAGGCAAGCCCGTCCGACGACTGCCAGTAGCGGCAGCGCTCGAGCGTGCGATCGAGCAGTACCGCCTGAAGTGGAACGAAGGTCGCCTGTTGATCGAGAAGGTCGAAGCCGCGCAGCCACGCCGTTGCTTCGTCATCGTCAAGATCGGCTTCGCCGGCCGCTACAAGGCCCGGAAGGGTGAGCGCTCTTTCGCCCTTTTCCAGCAATGCACGCCGCGTCGCGTGCGTTGTTGGTGCTGACGGGTTGCAGGCGACCGCGCGCTCCAGCGCTTCCATCGCCGCCGATACCTTCGCGTCGATATCGGTGATGCCTTTGCCCTGGTTGATGACGATCGACTTCGCATTCGGCGAAACCGCGTTCCAGACGGGTATGCCGATGCTATCGAGCCCGGTCAGACGGGCAAGCCTGCTGATGCCGAATGAGGGCAACAGACGAGCGACGCGCGCGAAGGTCTCTTCGGGCGCGCAGACGCGGTCGGAGTAATGATCTGCAATGCAGGGACTGTCTGAAATCGGGCGGCTTTCGCTCGCCCGATCTGGATGTGTGGCCGAAACCATGCGCAAGCGCGCTGAGACTCAGCCGTCCATGAACCCGCCGGACACGGAGCCCGCGGAGTTTGCACGCACGGCCAAGTTGACGCCCTTGACCACCGTGGCGCCGGCATTTCTGTGCTCATTGGCCGAAGCCAGGGCGCCCGTGAGCGGATCTACAATGCGTGTGACAGTTCCCGTCCCGAGATCGGCCAGCCACAGGCCATCGTCGCCCTCAACGCCAAATACAACTACCTGAGTCGTCGTCATCATCTTTCCCCTTGTCCCTCATGTGGTGATGATACTTAGAATCCGGCCTTGCGCAGGCCTTCGCAGTAATGGGTTCGCTGCCATTCCTCGCGGAACGGAACGATTGCAATCCATTTGTCCAGGTTGAAGTCCGGGTGGACCTCAAACGTCTTGCGCACGTATTGTCCTGCCTTCTTGCGATTGCCGAGCATACCCCAACTCGCCGCGGCGAGACGATCGGCCGGGGTGGGATCGCGCATGCGCTCGATATAGTCAAGTGCTTGATCGTATTGAGAAAGTGAGTAGCAGGCGCCGGCGGCGGTCCAGAAATACTCGTCCGGAGCCATCGGGTTGAGATTGATTGCCGCTTCGATCTTGCGCAGGCCGCCATCCGGGCGCGAGGCCTGTACAAGCGTATCGGCGTAGCTGGCAATCACATTGGCATGCTGCGGGCTGAGCGCTTCGGCCCTCTCATGGAATTCGATGCTTTCGTCGAATTGCCGGCTGTAGAGTTTGACGACACCGAGCTCGCGGTAGCCCGCCGCAAGTGTATCGTCGATGGCGATCGCATCACGGGCGTGCTGTTCGGCAAGCGCCAGAAGTTCGCTGTCGCCGCGGGCAGTCAGAAGCCACTCGACGAAATAGCTTCGCGCAAGTCCACTCATCGCCGGAGCCAGATCGGCATTCTGGCTGAGTGCCTCGCGGAAGCTCTTTCGAGCACGCCGAACCTCCGGCAGGTTGAGTTGCTTGAGATAACGCTGGCCGAGCAGGTAGCTGCGATAGGAACTGCCGTTGCTTTCATAGGTCTTGCGCATGGTCTCGTTGCGCTCGACCTGACTGGCAATGGCAAACGCGATCTGTCGCGCAATCTCCTGGCGTGACCTCATCAAGCCATCGTCATCGAGCGTAAAGCGATCGGCCCAGATCACTTCGTCGTTGGCAAAGAAGATCAGCTGCGTGAACAGTGTCTGTCGGCTGCCTTCGTTCGTCAGGCGCGTATCGAGGATATAGCTGATGGCGTGTTGTTCGTAGGTGCTGGCCTTGTCCGCCTGCAGGCTGATCTGCGCTGCCGTGTAGGGCGCTATCACCGAAACCGAGCGGAGCGCGCAAAGGCCGATGGTCACGTCCTCGATCAGGGAGTGAGCAAACAGCGTGGCAGCAGCGTCGGCATTGCCGGCACCCGGCGGCAGCAGTACCACACGCGGCGGACGGGTTTCGCCCATGGTCTCCAGCAGCTGGGTGTTGGTCAAGCTAGACGGTGGTGCCGCCTTGGCGGTTGCGGCCACCAGTCCGCCGCCCGAAAGAAGGCGCGTGTCATAGTGCCGGCCCTCCAGCGTCAGGACGGTCTTGAGGATTTTGCGAACCTCGTCGTCGTCGGGGTTCTTCTCCAGAAGCTTGACGGCAGCGGACCTGACGAGCTTTCGATCCGGGCCGGTCGCAATCTCGGCCGCATTGATCAGGCACTCGCGCAGCAGGGCTGCGTGATCGGCGCGCCGTTGCTCGATCCAGTCGTGAAGCGCTCGGCCCTGCGACTTCAAATCCTTGAGAAAATCGTCACGGAATTTCTCCCCGGCCCATTGGAAGCGCGATAGCGCGTCCTGCTCGGCGTTCCGGCCGATGTCGTCGAGGTCGCTCGCAATCGAATCCGGCTGCATCCGAACAGTCGATGGCGAAAAACTGAGGAACGTGTGGCCGAGTTCTTCCTGACGCGACGTGATGCGGGAGATTGTCTTGCGCAGATTGACCAAGGCCTGGCTCGGAACGACTTCGTTCCACAAGAGCTTGGCGACTTCGTTTCGGGATTGCTCGCGATGGCCGCCGGCGATCGCCTGAGCGAGAATGAGCAGACCCTTCTCAGGGAAAGCGACATCGCAGTCGTCTTCGTCAACGAGACGTAATCGCCCGAGGGTCTGCAATCTAAATTTCATCTGGCTATCTCATCGGCAACCGGTGGCGGCTATCCATGCAGGTCTGGGGCGGGCGCAGTGCTGCCGTGGGCTGCGACTGTTTCCGCCTCGGGTGTCTGTGCGACGGCAGCCACCAGCGAGATGATTTTCTTGCGCAGGACCGGATCGGTAATCTTCAGGAAGGCCCGATTGAGCGCAATGCCCTCCTTTGACGAGACGAAGGACGAGATCTCGTTCGGCTCGCGGACATCGCCGAGGCCTGCCCTCGGGGATGCACCCTCTTCGCCTTCCTGGAAGAAGAAGCTCGGATTAACGCCGAGAACGTCGGCGATGGCTTGCAGCCGGCTGGCACCGATGCGATTCGTGCCCTTTTCGTACTTCTGGACCTGCTGGAACGTAATTCCGAGGCCGTCTGCGAGCTTTTCCTGGCTCAACCCGGCCATCAACCGACGCATCCTGACGCGGGAACCGACAAAGACATCAATCTGGCTGGGTGCTTTTGTGTTCACGTGTGTTTCCTCCGCATGTAGGCGTGACCAAATCATACATATGAGTTTGCTCGAATAAATGACTCGATGCAATCACTACGCGCCAAAACACGGATAATTGCGCTGTATGGCACGACTCATTCCCCATTGGATGGCAGGCGTTACGGCCGTTGTTACTGTTACGTACTTGCGCCCGGCCGGGGCAGCGGGTTGCTGTTGAGCAATGTGGGCCATGCCCGCCTGCAACGAAGTCCATTTCGGCAACGTCGGAGATGCGAGATGCGCGGAATAACCTTGACCTTGACGCTACTTTCCATAGCCGCTGCGCCGGCGTTGGCTGGTCCGGCCACGACGACTGCATCGGTCAATTTTCGGGCAGGCCCCGGCACCGGCTTCGACAGCATGGGGAAGATAGACGAGGGCGGACAGGTCGACGTCAAGGAATGTGACGATTCCGGCACCTGGTGCGCCGTCAGCTTTGAGGGGAAGGACGGTTTCGTCAGCGGCAAGTATCTGAACGCTGCCGATCCGAAAGCCCTTGGCTGGCCACGCGCCTACAAGACCGACAAGGGAGCGACGATCACACTCTACCAGCCACAGGTGAACGCCTGGAAGAATTTCGTCGATCTCGACGCCCTGATCGCCGCCGAATACAAGCAGTCCGACGATGCCAAGCCGATTTTCGGCGTCATCGGCGTCACCGGCAAGACCGTGACGGACAGTGGCTCGGACGAGGTCGTCGTCTCCGATATCAAGGTCAACGAGATCAACTTCTCGGTTCTCGATCGTCCGGAACTCGCCGACCTGGCACTGGAAGTCGGCAAGTTGATGCCTGTAGGCACGATAACGCTGTCGGAGGACAAGCTGACCGCGAGCCTTGCCGACTATGAGCGGCTCGGCAATGTCGAAGGGCTGAAAGCAGATCCACCGCCGATCTATGTCAGCAAGGAGCCGGCGGTGCTTGTCCAGACCGACGGCAAGGCGGTGTTTGCGCCGGTCAAGGCCGTCGAGGGTCTTTCCTTCGCCGTCAATACCAATTGGGACTTGTTCAAGCTCGACGCCGACAGCACCTACTACCTTCGCAACGAAAAGGCGTGGCTGCAGTCGAAAGACCTGTCGAGCGGCTGGCAGGCCGCAACGTCGCTGCCGAATATCTTCGGCAAGTTGCCGGATGATGACAACTGGAAGGACGCCAGGGCGGCAATCCCGCTTGCCACCGGTGAGGGCGTGACGCCAAAGGTCATCTATTCCGACAAGCCGTCAGAATTGCTCGTCTTCAACGGTGAACCGAAGCTCGAGGCGGTGCCCGGGATCGGCCTGAAGATCGCGACGAACACCGAGAGCGATGTCTTCTATCTGCCCGCGGATTCGAACTGGTACGTTCTTGTCTCCGGCCGCTGGTTCTCTGCCGCGTCGCTTGATGGTCCCTGGACCTTCGCCACGCCTAACCTTCCACAGGATTTCCAGAATATTCCGGAGGATGCCTCCTATTATACGGTCCGCTCTTCGGTTCCCGGCACCTCGGAGAATGCGGAAGCGCGACTGAAGGCGAGCATCCCCGAAAAGGCTCGCGTTTCGTTGGACGGCTCGGTCAAGGTTGACGTCGCCTATAGCGGAGACCCGAAATTCGAGAAAATCGACGGAACGTCGCTCACCTACGCCGTCAACACCAATGAGACGGTCATCAAGGTTGCCGACAAGTATTTCGTGTTGAAGGATGGAGTGTGGTTTGTCGGCGATACGCCGACCGGGCCGTTCACCGTTGCGAAGGCCGTTCCGGACGAAGTCTACACGATCCCGCCGTCGTCGCCTGTCTACAATGCCACCTATGTCCGGATCTACGAGACCGAGCCGGACGCAGTCTGGTTCGGATATACCATGGGGTATCTCGGCGCGTATCTTGCCTGGGACACGTTCGTCTACGGCACCGGCTGGTACTATGACGACTACTGGGACTACGGCTGGGCCGGTGGCGGCTATTGGCCATATTATCCGCGCCCGGTAACCTATGGCGTCGGCGCATTCTACAATCCGGCGGTAGGCACATTCGGTCGTTACGGCTACGCCTATGGCCCCTATCGCGGCATCGCTGCCGGCGCTGCCTACAATCCACGCACCGGCACCTATATCCGCGGTGCGGCAGGCTATGGACCTGCGGGTGAACGCGGCTTTGTCGCAGCCTATAATCCCCGTACCGGCAACGCTGCAATTGCTCGCGGCGGGAACAATGTTTACGGCAGCTGGGGGACGGCCGCCGTCAAGCATGGCTCGGACTTCGCCCGTATCAGCGGCGGGTCGACCGCTGGCGGCGCCGGTGCGCATTGGCGCACGTCCGATGGCAGCCACGGATTTGTCGCAGGAGGCAAGGGCGGCGACGTCTATGCCGGACGCGACGGCAATGTCTATCGCCGCGACGATGGCCAATGGCAGAAGCATACGCCCGACGGATGGCAACCGGTTCAAAAGCCATCGATTCAGGATGCGAAGAAAGCCGGCCAGCAGTTCGCGACCCAGCACCCGGATGCGGCGCAGAACCTGAACAAGCGCATAGACAATCGCGGTCAGATCGGCGACGGCAGCGCGATTGGTGACCGTGCACCCGACCATCTGGCAATCGACCGTGCGGGCCGCCAGATCGGCAATCAGCGTTCATTCGAACATCAGTCCTTCGACCAGCGGCCGTTGAATTTCCCGAGCGGCGGCGGCTTCGGAGGGGGCGGGTTCGATCGCCCCGGCGGATTTGGCGGTGGTGGCGGCGGATTTGGTGGCGGTGGCTTCCACGGCGGCGGCGGCGGATTCTCCGGCGGCGGTGGTTTTCACGGAGGTGGTGGCTTCCACGGTGGTGGTGGTTTCCGGCGCCGTTGACCGCAGAAATGTGCACCGAAAACGGAAGTTGGTATAAACGTCGGGGACTGTGTTAGCGTTTGTGCAAATGAGAACAGGAATCGATCGGCTCTCGCCGGTCGTTGGGGGTATGATCAGCATGGTCGGTGTCAGTTCGTTGCGTGGATTCTGGGGGCCGATGGCCCGCGTTCTCGCTTTCTTGATGGTGTTCCTAGGACTTGCGTCCGCAAGCCACGCGCAGAGCCAAGGCTCCACGTCCGCTGCGGAGCCGGCCAAGGTTCAGCAACTGATCGAGCTGCTCATGATCCGGAAGTGCGGCAATGGTTGGCCACCAAGCAGCCGGCGGCGCCCGGTGCGACCGCGCCGGCGGCAACGACATCGGCCGATGCCAAGCCGGAGCCCGGATTTGCGGCCCGCTGGACGGCTGAGATCCGCCACCATCTGACCGGCATCACCAACGCCGTGCCGCGCATTGGCCCCGAGTTCGACGCGGCGCGCATCCGCCTCGCTGGAGACATGGAAAACCATGGCTCGCCCCGATCCTCAAGGGATTCCTCTTGATTTTGCTGGTCGGGTACGGCGCCGAATACGCGCTACGCTATCTTTTGAGGCGGACGTTGCGTTCGGCGGCCTTGACCGGGGCGGCGCGCACGATTCTGGTCAAGGTGCTGCCGCTCCTGGTGTTCGCTATTGCCACGACCGCCGTGCTCGCCGTCGCTGAGTGGCCATCGCGGCTTGAAGAAACCATCGCGCCGCTCCTGGTTGCCTGGATCGGAGCCCGCTTGCTGATCACCAATGGGGCCGCAGTAATGTCTGGTGGAGCGGTCGATGCGACCGATCCATCCGGTCGAGCCGGCTATCTCTCGCTGACGGCTGAGGATGCGCGTTTTTGGTACCGCTCGTCAGTGGCAATCATTTGTGCCGCCGCCGCCATCTGGGGTATCGGCGACGCCATGCAGGCCCTTTCTGTCGCCCCCGACGTTCGCAACCTTGTGGCTGCCGCGCTCGGTCTTATCGTGCTTGCACTTGCAATCCTCACCGTGCTGAGGAGACCAGCCGCAACCACAGGATCGCGCCGTGTGGTCGGCAACATTCTGCTGGTCTCCTTCCTGGTGCTGCTTTGGGTGCTGTGGGTGGCCGACATGAGGGTTCTGTTCTGGATCGGCCTTTACTTCATCGGCTTGCCGCCGCTCCTGCGCTTCACCAGTGCCTTTGCCCGCACGATGCTGGATGTATCGGCGGACGACGATATGCGCGTCATGCGCAATGTGCTGATCGAACGCGGCGCCAGATTGGCGATCATTGCCTTGGCGGCCGGATGGCTCGCGCTTGTCTTCCGCGTCAACGCAGCGATGATGGTCCAGGACGACGTTTTCAATCGGATTTTCCGTGGTGCGCTTGCCGGTGTCGTCATTCTGCTCGCGGCTGACTTGATATGGCAGTTGACGAAGAGCCTGATCAGCCTGCGCGTCAAGCACGCTACCGTCGAAACGACTGACCCCTCCGAACGCGCACGCAACACCCGCTTGCTGACGCTGATGCCGATCCTGCGCAATTTCCTTGCGGCCTTCATTCTCGTGGTGGCGCTGCTGATGGTGCTTTCCGGCCTTGGCGTTCAGATCGGCCCGCTGATTGCCGGCGCCGGCGTTTTTGGCGTCGCCATCGGCTTTGGTTCTCAAACCCTGGTCAAGGATGTGATCAGCGGGATCTTCTACATGATGGATGACGCTTTCCGCATTGGCGAGTACATTCAAAGCGGCAGCTACAAGGGGACGGTGGAATCCTTCAGCATACGCTCGGTGAAGCTGCGGCATCATCGCGGTCCGGTCTTCACCGTGCCGTTCGGGTCTCTTGGTGCGGTTCAGAACATGAGTCGCGACTGGGTGATCGACAAGTTTATGATCAATGTGTCCTACGAGGCCGACATCGCCAAGGTGAAGAAGGTGGTGAAGGGCATTGGCGCGGCGCTTCTCGATGATCCCGACTTGGGGCCGACGATTATCGAGACGGTGAAGATGAAGGGCGTCGAGAGCTTCGGTGACTATGGCATCACCTTGAGTTTTGCGATGACGACCAAGCCGGGACATCAGACACAGGTCCGGCGCCGGGCACAGGCGATGATCAAGGAGGCCTTTGACAAGAACGGCATCTCCTTCGCTTCGCCGACAATGCACGTGGCCGGCGACGAACAGAACGCGGCTGCGGCAGCCGCGACGCGCGATGCGATCGCCAAGAAGAATGCAGCGGCAGCGCTCGCCGAGGGTGCACCACCGGAATAGGGTTTTCTCTGGCTGGGGAGGCCATCAATGAGACGCCTCGCATTGTTTCTGCTGTTCTTCGCCGTGGCGGGGACCGGTCATCTATGGGCTCAATCGGACGAAAGCACATTCCAGCCGATCATCGCCCCGCATATGGGTGATCTCGACGTCATGGAGAAGCGGCGGCTGGTGCGGATCATCGTGCCCTTCAGCAAGACCATCTACTTCATCGATCGCGGTCGGCAGCTCGGCACGGCAGTCGAGTTCGGAACGGCGCTCGAAAAAGAGCTGAATGCCGGGCGAAAGAAGGAGATCGAAAAGATAAGGGTCGCATTCGTGCCGATGGCACGTGGGCACCTGTTGACGGCGCTCGAGGAAGGCCTTGGCGACATCGTCATGGGAAATCTCACGATCACCGAGGCACGGCTGGCCAAGGTTGACTTCACCGATCCGTTGTTCAACGAGGCCAAGGAAGTACTGGTTACGGGACCGTCGGCGCCGGCGATCGCCAATCTGGACGATCTGAGCGGCCGGGAAGTCCGGGTTCGTACGTCCAGCAGCTACCACGAGCATCTGGTCGCGCTGAGCGATGGTTTCGTCAAGGCTGGGCGCGCGCCGATCACGATCAAGGAGATGGACGACAATCTCGAAGACGAGGACATTCTCGAGATGGTGAATGCCGGCCTTTTGCCCTGGGCGGTGGTCGACAGATACAAAGGCAGCATCTGGGCTACGGTGTTCACGGATATCAAGATGCGTGACGATATCGTTGTGTCCGATCACGGACAGATTGCCTGGGCGATCCGCAAGGATAGTCCTCGGCTCAAGACCGCGCTCGATGCCTTCGTCAAGACCCACCGGGTCGGCACCACCTTCGGCAACATCCTGAAGAACACCTACTACAAGAGCGACAAGATGCTGAAGCGTGCCTATGCGCCTGAGGACATGGAGCGCTTCCAGCAGCTGGTCGAGATTTTCCGCAAGCACGGCGGTACCTATTCCTTCGACTACCTGATGCTGATGGCGCAGGGCTATCAGGAATCGCAGCTTGACCAGTCCCGGCGCAGCCCGCGCGGTGCAGTCGGCATCATGCAGCTTCTGCCGTCTACCGCCGCCGACAAGGCTGTCGGCATCCATGGCATCGACAAGGACCAGAACCTGAATGTCGAGGCCGGATCGAAGTATCTGAGGTACCTGATCGATACCTATCTCGATGACCCGGCGGTCACGCCGCGCAACCGCATGCTCTTCGCCTTCGCGGCCTATAACGCCGGCCCCGGCAATTTGCACAAGTTCCGTGCAAAGGCAAAGGACATGGGCCTCGATCCGAATTTGTGGTTCGGCAATGTCGAAAATGCCGCGGCCGCGATCGTTGGGCGCGAGACGGTTCAATATGTCAGCAATATCTACAAGTACTACGTTGCCTACGGGTTGCTGGCGGAGCAGGCTCAGGAAGCCACCACAATAAAATCCTCGGCCGCTGCCAATGCCAGTGCGCAGTAGATTTGCATCACGTCGTCTTGAGTGGCCCGAGGCGTTCCTGATGACAGAGACCCGAAAGCCAACTGGACCTGATGGTGCCGACCGGCCTATTGAATGATGCCTTCAATCAATCGGATGAAGGCATTTTTGGGCGAGTGTGAAATGTTGCGGCGACCATGACGTACGTTTTTGAGGCGCTGGATACTGGGTCACGAGCGCCTCGTCCGGGCCGGCCCGAAGGAGGTTTTGGTGATGGTTGTATCGAGACGCGCGTTCCGTCCCTGCGGGCCATTGGTGCTGCTTGCAGTGTTGGGCCTGGCTCTGGCCGGCTGCACCACTCCGGATCTGGAGCCGATACCGGGAAGCATCACCTATGGCGGCCAGCCGAGGACGAAGCTGACGAAGGCGCCGGTGGGCAGCATGGTGCCGCATACTTTCGTGAGCGGGAACAGCTTTGTCAAAGAGACATACATTATCCAGCCGGATCGATCGCTCAGGCTTGTTCGAAGGGACTATTTCGACATACCTGTCAATTGATCCGGTTAAGGTCCGTGTGCGGCCCGAAGGCCGGCTTGCACTGCCGCTGCCGTTGACAGTGTCAAACGAAGACGCGATAGCTCGATCTGCATGAAAATCGCCTTCTACGCACCGCTGAAATCCCCCAGCCACCCCGTTCCATCCGGTGACCGGCTGATGGCGCGCCTGTTGATCGACGCGCTGCGGCAGGCGGGACATGAAGTGTGGATTGCCAGCGATTTGCGCAGCTTCATGGCGGATGCCAGCGAGGTACAATTCGCGTCGCTGGCGGCAGCCGCGGCCAGCGAAACGGAGCGTCTTCGCACGCTTTGGCAGTCCCTAACGCCACCTGATGTCTGGTTTTGCTATCACCCCTATTACAAGGCGCCGGATCTGATCGGGCCAGGGCTTGCTGCCGAGTTTTCCATTCCCTACGTCACAGCCGAGGCCTCCTACTCCTTCCGCCGCAATGAAGGCGTTCGCGCTGTTGCTCAACGGCATGTACTGCGCGCCATTGAACAGGCCGCGGTCAATATCTGCCTGACGCAGCGGGATCGCGATGGCCTGGTCGAGGCAGCACCCACCTGCCGGCAGGCGATGCTTCCCCCCTTCATCGATACGGCTCCGTTTACACGGGCATTCCGCAGTGCTGCGGATGGTTGTCGCCTCGTCACCGTGGCGATGATGCGCAGCGGCGACAAGATGGAGAGCTATCGTATGCTTGCCAGATCCCTGTCGCTGGTTGTCGATCGGCCGTGGACGATGACCGTTGTGGGTGATGGGCCGTGCCGGCAGGATGTCCACGACGTTTTTTCCACTTTGCCGGCAGACCGATTGATTTGGCTTGGCGAAAAAGATGCGAGCGACATCCCAGGCATCCTCGGTGAAAGCGCGCTTTATCTTTGGCCGGGCTGCGGTGAAGCCTATGGGCTGGCCTATCTCGAGGCACAGGCTGCCGGACTGCCTGTCGTTGCGCAGCGCACAGCGGGCGTGCCCGAGGTGGTGCGGGATGGCGAGACCGGGCTGTTGACACCCGAGGGCGACGTCGATGCCTATGCGGCAGCGATCCGCTGTCTGATCAACACCCCAGAGACCCGCCAACGGTTTGGCGAAAATGCCCGACGTTTCGTCCACGAAGAGCGGTCCTTCCCCGCCGCAGCACGGCGATTGGGCGAGATTTTCGATCAATTTCTGGAGGAGCCCGCGTGACCATTGATGCCAACTGGCACTTACTCGTCGATGAACTCGATCGCGCGCACGTGCGGGGACGAAAGGTCGACTTCTGGCTGAGGGACGACGATGCCATCGAGCCGAGTGTTCCGCTCGACCGGCTTCTGTTACTTGCCGCAAGCCATGCGGTGCCGGTGACGCTCGCCGTGCCGCCTGCGCCGGCAACCGAAGCGCTGGCGCGACGTCTCGCCGGCCTTGCCGATGTCTGCGTGACGGTGCATGGCTGGGCGCACCGCAATCATGCGCCGCCTGGCGAGAAAAAGCAGGAACTCGGTGCCCACCGGCCGCACGTCTTGATCCTCGATGAATTGCGATGCGGCGTCGAGCGTCTGCAAACGCTCTTTCCCGAACATTTCATTCCGATGCTCGTCCCGCCGTGGAACCGGATCGATCCGGCCCTGCTGCAACGACTGCCCGAGGCTGGATTTGCCGCCCTTTCGGTTTTCGGACCGGAGAAGCCGTCGCCTTTCCCGCTGGTCAACACTCATGTTGACGTCATGGATTGGCGCGGTACGCGCGGATGTCGGGACCACGGGCTTATCATTGCCGATATCGTCTCGCGCACGCGGCAGGTCAGCGGCGACATAGAGGGCAAGGAGCATCAGTCGGGCCGCACGGTCGGTCTCTTGACCCATCACCTCGTGCACGACGAGGCCGTCTGGGATTTTCTCGAGAAGCTCTTCACCGTCACGGCCGGGCACCCCGGTTGCCAGTGGCGTCAGGCGAAAGACCTCATAGATCGATGATCTGACCGTCACGGGCAGCGAACGCACCGGCAAACATGGACTGTACGTCGATTTCCATCGCGTCCAGCTGTGCGTCTGTTCGCGCGGGGTCGTGATGGAACATTGCCAAGCGCTTGACGCCGGCGGCCATCGCAAGGCGCGCGCCATGCATCCCGGTCGAATGACCAAAACCGCGAAAATGCGTCATCTCGCTTTCGAGATAAGTGCAGTCGTAGATCACCAATTCGGCGCCGGCGATGAGCTCAAGGACCGCCGGGTCGAGGATGCCGGGTTCGTGTTCGGTGTCGTAGACGAGCGCCACTGCGCGGCCGTTCCATTCGACGCGATAGCCGACGCAGCCGCCGGGATGGGTAAGGCTCGTCGTGCGGATCGTCACGCTCTCGCGCGGGGTCAGCACGTCTCCGGGCTTGAAGTCGACGCCTTCAAGGCTTGCCTGACAGATATCCGGATCGACGGGGAACCATGGCGGCCGCATGAAATCGCGGATCATTTCCTTGGTCGTCGTCAAGCCGTGCAGATGCCCCGACCAGAACCGCACCGACGACTGACACTTGTAGATTGGCTTGAAATACGGAAGGCCGATGATGTGGTCGTAGTGGCTGTGCGTAAAGAAGAGGTCGTAATTATCGACGCCTTCGGCAATCAAAGAGGCGCCCGCTTCGCGCAATCCTGATCCTGCATCGAAGAGCAACACTTCCTTGCCGCATCGAATTTCGATGCAGGATGTATTTCCCCCATAGCGCAGGAACTGCTCGCCGGATACCGGCAAACTCCCTCTTACGCCCCAGAACCGCACTCGAAAATTGTCTTCTTGCATTCCTGTTTCGGCTTCACGCTGTCCGCGCAAGCCTAGTTGCCTGCGCTTAACTGATAGACAAGCACATATGACCACCCCCCTGCAATGGCATGGGTTATTGTTTAGACATTAACCTTATCAATGCCCACAAATGACGATGGCATATTCGATGTTGTGTCGGGTGGTCCGAAGCCTTGTTGCGGGCAGTGGCCAACGGCCGTTTTGCAACAATCGTCAGGCTTTTCGGGAGCTTATCCGGCGACGTGGCCATCGCAGCTGTTGCTCCTCCTCGAGCTGATGCAGCGAATTCTTGCAATCGCCAGCGGATATGAAGCGGCACATCCCAAGCGTTGCTTCTGCCTCTACTCATGACGTTTGCGGCAGCGTCTGGTCACGATGTCACCATTTTATGCTGATGCCGATATTCCCCTCCAGCACTTGCGTTTTGTCTCCGCCGAGGTTGGTCGTGTAGTCCGCCGTCGCGAAGAGACTGGTCGATTCCGATATTTTTGCAACGAGACCACCGCCGATTTCCAAAGCGGTGCCGCCGACTTTGGTGACGATCGCGTCTGAGCCGAAGTTTATGCGCTGGTCCGCATCGAAGCCGTGCCAGATATTGGCTTTGACGTAGGGATGAAGCGTTGCCGTTTCTGTCGGAATGTCGCCTTGCAACCGAAAGCCCAAACGGCCGGTAACAGCGTCCTCGCTGTCGAAGGACGTCGTCGAGAATGCATCCTGTTGCTCGTCCAGCGAGAGATGTTGCCAAATCAACTGTGCCTGCGGTTCGAGCGTCCAGCTCTCGGTCAAGGCTATCGGATAGCCGCCCTCCAGCGATGCCGTAATGCCGGTTCCGTCAACCCCGATGCCGGTGCCGCCGTTGGAGTTCGCATCTCCGTCGAACCAGGTACCCATCAAAACGGCATCGAGATACCAGTCATTGGGGCCGATATGGGTCCAATATCCGCCGAGGCTGTTTGCGTCGACCTCGATGTCGCCGACGCTCAGATTGTTCCAGCCGAGCGCCTGGCCGGTGATGTCGCCGTCGGCGCGGACGTGGCTGAGGAAAAGACCGACGCGGTCATGATGGCCCGTATCGGTTTCCCATCCGAAAAGGTCCTGACCGGCCTGAAAGCCGAACAGGTTGCCATCGAATCCCGGCGCGACAGTTCCATCCCACTCCATTTCGGTGTTCTGGCCGAAAACACGCGCCCAACTTGTCGGCAGCGCTCCTGCGCCGTCAAGCAATGCCTGCTCGCCGCGACGTTCGTGGAACGTGCCGAGGCTGGAGAGGGCAAGATACTGGGCAACGGGCGGCACGGCCGCGTAGGTAGGCACCTCGACACGGTAGAGTGGAACGACTTCCACAGCTGTCGGCGTACCGTCTATCGTCACAACCACCACCTCGGGGGGTACTGGCGTGGCATCCTCTGAAGGGGGCGTAACGCCAGGTCCAGGCGGTACGATGACCACTTCCGGCGTCACGACCTCCGGCAGCGGGGTCGTCACCGGCGGCGAGACGATCTCTACCGGCGGGACGATCACCGGTGGTGTGACAACCGGAGGCGCAATGAGGGTGGAGCGCAGGTAAAAGTTCTCCTCCGTGCCGGCTGAAACACCGCCCTTGAAGAGAAAATATTCGCGGGCGCCGGCCGCAACCCGCCCATTGAGCCCGAACGCGCCGGCGGCCGCCGTTGCACCATTGGTAAGCTCGACCACCATGATGCCGTCCAGCAACGTCGATGCTCCGCGCCCGCCAGTGTTGGCGATACCGATGCCGGTGGTGCCGGAAGCCGTGCCCCCCGAGACGACCAGTCGGTCGGACGGCGAAGAATCGTTGCCGAGCACGGTGTTGAGCAGGAGCAGGCCGCCATTGCCGGTGTAGTTGCCGTTGACCGTGAAAGTGTCGCTCGTGCTTGCTGCGCCATTCGTGAGGTCGATGCTGCCGCTGTTGACGAGATTTGCGAATTGGCCGGCTGTGGCAGCTGATATCGCGACATTGGTGCCGCCCGCCAGAAGGGTGCTTGATGAATCGACATCAAGTGTCCCCGTTCCGGTGCCGCTGTCGCCAAGCGTCAGATTTCCATCGAAAGTCAGTACTGTGCCATTGGTGGCAGCGATGGTTTCCCAGTTCTGCAGACGAGCGACGCCGTTTGTCGTGACATTCGCGAGTGTCAGGTTGTCAATGCCAAGGCCGCCCGTGATCGCGTCCGTGCCGCCAAGATTCGCACTTGTGAGGTTGCGCAGCGTCGCGGTGTCGTTGTCAGCGCCGAGTTCGACTGTGCCCTGGATGACGCCGCCGCCATCCCAGGTAAACGTATCAGCCCCGAAACTCATCAACACGTCGCCAGCGAGGGATCCACCCGTCACGGTGACGTTGTCCGTGCCGCCGCTGACGCTGATATTGCCGCCGATCGTGCCACCGGAAAGGATGATTGTGTCGTTACCGAAGCCGGTGACGAGGTTGTTGTCGATCGCACCGCCGGACATGTCGAAGACGTTATCTGCGAGAAGCATGTTGACGCGGCCGATCCGACCGCCGGTCATGACCGCATGATCCCCGTCGTCGAAGAAATTCACGATTCTGCCACCGGACATGAAGAATGTGTCGAAGCCACCGCCTTGGTTGAGCGACTGGAGAACGCCGGCGGACATGGTGAAATCGTCGATCCCGTCACCCTGTTGCAGGTTGCCCGTGATGGTGCCGCTGTGAATCGCGACGGTGTCGGCGCCGGGGCCGAAGGTCACGGTGCCGTTTATCGTACCGGTGCCACCGGCGGGAAGCGTGAGGCTGTTGTTGCCGCCGAGGTCGCTGAGGCTGCCCGACGTACCGCTGTCGCAGACATAGACGTCGTCGCCCGCGGTAGGGGCGAACGTGCAAGCAGCGTTAGCCGTTACGTCCTGGATCAGAATGAGGCCGAGCGCGGTTGAGGCCATTAGGGCGACGCGACGCCAGGGCCGGCAAGGACAGTCCTCCGTTCGTTGGCGCCGAAAGCGCAGCAAAGAGAGGGGTATGCCGTCCGGGCGGCCTTGCGTTACAAGATGCATGATGGCCCCCCCCTGCTCCAATACGCCGTTTTCAATCCAAGGCTGATGATCGGCGATTGTTCTAGCGACATGGATAGGGCCACGGGTGCCGAGACCTGACAACCGTCAAAATTTTAGGAGGAAACTCGGACAATCGAGGATTGTTGCCAAGGCGTTACGTCCAGTTGCCAAGGTCTTTGACGGCTGATGCTGAAACCCGCTTCGCGGGCCTCTTGCGTTGCCGGGGTCGTCGCAGGTTCCCTCAACACGGGTATCGGGATTTGAAACTTTTTCTTGCGGTCTTGCGTGGAACATCTATCGACATAGCCAGTGGGTAAAAGCTCGGAGCATCGATGGCAGAGACGAGTGGAACACGATTCTACGACAGCGTGCCGCTCTTCGACGCGTTCGAAGGGGTTGCCGACGAAACGAATTACCGTGCCTTACCGGACGACTGGATGCTCGCGCTCGCCGATATCGTCAATTCAACCGGCGCGATCGCCGAGGGCCGCTACAAGACCGTGAACATGGCCGGCGCTAGCGTCATCTCCGCGCTGATGAACGGGCTTGACGAGAAATCCATGCCGTTTGTTTTCGGAGGCGACGGGGCACTGGCAGTTCTGCCAGCATCGATGGCGGAGCGCGCGAAAGCGGCGCTTGCCGCGGTGAAAACGTGGGTCCTTGAAGAACTCGGGCTCGAGTTGCGCGCGGCACTGGTGCCGGTCAGAGATATCAGGGCGGATGGCCTCGACATGCGCGTCGCCCGCTTCAAGGCGAGCGAGGAGGTTTCCTACGCCATGTTTGCCGGCGGCGGAGCAAGCTGGGCGGAAGCGGCCATGAAGGCGGGGCGTTACCAGGTGGAGGCGGCACCGCCGGGCACGCGACCCGATCTCACAGGTCTATCGTGCCGATGGAACCCAATCCAGTCACGACACGGCTCGATCGCCTCGATCATTACAGTGCCCGGCGAAAAAGGCAGCGGACCGGAATTTCAGGCGCTGATCGCCGACATCGTTGCTCTTGCCGACGAGGAAGAGCGACACGCGCATCCGGTTCCCGAGCTCGGGCCTGAACCACGCTTTTCCACTCAAGGCATCAAAGCCGAGGCGCGGGCGAGGGCGCCGCGTGGAGGGCGGCTTCTGGCGCGCCTGTGGATCACGCTGCAGACACTGGCGCTGTTCATCTGTTTTCGCATGGGTTGGAACCTCGGCACGTTCGATACGACCCGTTATCGGCGCGATCTCGCCAACAACACCGATTTCCGCAAATTCGATGACGGCCTCAAGATGACGATCGATATCAGCGCCGCGCGCCTCGCCTTGATCGAGGCGCGGCTGCGTCGGGCCGAGGCGGCCGGCGTCGGCCGCTACGGCCTGCACGAACAGGACTCTGCACTGATGACCTGCATCGTGCCCACCCCGATGAGCCGGGATCACATGCATTTCGTGGACGGAGCCTCAGGCGGCTATGCGGTT
Source organism: Ensifer sp. 1H6 (assembly GCF_001976035.1). Classification (NCBI taxonomy): domain Bacteria; kingdom Pseudomonadati; phylum Pseudomonadota; class Alphaproteobacteria; order Hyphomicrobiales; family Rhizobiaceae; genus Ensifer; species Ensifer sp. 1H6. The sequence continues at coordinate 73,249 of NZ_MOAI01000005.1, forward strand.
GCCGCCAGCAAGCTGAAGGCGGCCTTGGCTAGGCCTTGACGATGTGCGCGCCGGTCAGGCCGTGGCGCTGAAACACGTTGCGCGTATCGACGATAAGCGGTGAGGCGCTAGCAAGGGCGGCGTAGTCGACCTGGTCGTGGTCGGTTGCCACCAGCACGACATCGAACTGCCGGATCGACTGCTCGTCGAGCGTCACGGACCGTCTGCCCTTCAGAGCGCTGTATTCGCGCGTCGATGGGATCTCGGCGACATAGGGGTCGTGGTACTCGCACCGACCGCCGCGTTCCTCGATCAGTTCGATCAATTTCAGCGAAGGGCTTTCGCGAATATCGGGCACGTTCTTCTTGTAGGCGAGGCCGATGACAAGGACCTTCGAACGGCTGAGCGCCTTGCCCGCATGGCGATCGAGCGCCTCGGCGAGCCGGCTGACCACGTGGCGTGGCATTGCCGAATTGATCTCTCCGGCCAACTCGATGAACCGGGTGGGCAATTCGTATTCGCGCGACTTCCAGGTGAGATAGAAGGGATCGATCGGTATGCAATGCCCGCCGAGCCCTGGCCCGGGATAAAACGGCATGTAGCCGAACGGCTTGGTCTTCGCCGCCTCGATCACTTCCCAGACGTCGATGCCCATCGCCTCGAAGACAATCTTCAGCTCGTTGACGAGGGCGATGTTGACCGAGCGGAAGATGTTCTCGGTTAGCTTGACCGCTTCGGCGGTGGCGTTGGACGATACCGGTACGACCGTTTTGACCACCGCGGCATAGAAGCGTTCCATCAGGCTTGCGGCGAGCGGCCCGTCGCCTGCCACAACTTTCGGAATGCTGGTCGTCTCGTAGACCGGGTTGCCGGGGTCTTCGCGTTCGGGTGAAAAGCCGACAAAGAAATCAACGCCCGACCTGAGGCCGGTCTCCTCGAGGATCGTGCGCACGACGCCGTCGGTCGTTCCCGGGTAAGTGGTCGATTCGAGCACCACGAGCTGGCTGGCCCTGAGCGTTGCTGCAATCGCACGTGCCGTATTCTCAACGAAGGAAAGGTCGGGATCGCGGTGTTTCGTCAGGGGCGTTGGCACGCAGATGACGATGACATCGCAACTGCCCAGCTGTCCGAAATTGGTGGTGGAGCTGAAGCGCCCGGCTGTCGCCTGCTCGGCCAGCACGGCGTCCGGTACGGCTGCGATATAGGATTTGTGCGCGTCGAGCGCGACGATCTTTGCCGGGTCGATGTCGAATCCGGTCACCGAAAAGCCCGCTCGTGCCGCCGCAACTGCGAGCGGCAGGCCGACATAACCAAGTCCGATGACGCCGACATGGGCCGTGCGAGCCGAAATCGACGCCAGCAGCCTTTCGTGATGGGGTGAGGTCAATTTTCGGTTCCAGCTTTTGTGAACGGGAGGCGCCAGCCTGGCGACATGTCGTGGTTTGTTGGATAGAAACAAGGTACAAGTCAAGCGTGGCGCGGATGCCTTCCCCTGACTGCGGTGCATTGGCGTGCCATCAAATCTTCGTGTGGCCGTGGCGCGAAACAAAAAATTCGCGCGCCTCTGGAAATTGCAGAGGGCCATCAATATCTGCAGTATATAAGTGCCGCATTCCGGGTGCCTGCACGTCATCGACGCCGGAATCGGTTGGAGCATTTTCTTAACGGGCACGTATCATCATCAGCCGCCGCGAGCGAACGCCGACACATCGTCGGGCCGTTCGCCCATCGCAATTGGGCATGGTGCTGGACTGTCTGTCACGGTGAGGACGCGAAATGGGCCCGGTAAACGATAACGTATCTGAAATCCTGATCGACAAGGTCGCGGACTGGCTCATGCGGACGTCGCTCAGCGACGAGTCGCTGGAGACGATCGTCAAGGGCTTCTGCGAGCGGCTGGCAGCTGCCGGCCTGCCGTTAATGCGCGTGCACCTTTCCTTTTCCATGCTGCATCCGCTCTATGACGCGCTCGGCTTCACCTGGGCGCGCGGCAAGGGCGTCGAGGTCAGCGGCCTGCGGCACGAGGAACTCGCGCTCAATCCGGAGCGATTCCTGCGCAGCCCCTACTATTACCTGCTCAACAACAATCTCGAGCATGTCCGTCGGCGCCTCTACAAGGATACGCCGTCCGAGTTCCCGATCTTCGACGAGCTGAAGGAACAGGGGGCGACCGACTACATCGCCTTCATGCAGTCGCTCGGCGCCGATTCCGGCCACGGTATGGTCGGCTCCTGGACGACGGACCGCCACGGCGGCTTCACCGATGACGTCATCGGCGCGCTGTTGCGCCTGCAGAACCATCTCGCTGTTGCGGCCAAGATGGCCGTTCTCGGCAAGCTCGCCGACAACATGCTGACCACCTATCTCGGCTCGAGCGCCGGCCGCCGCGTGATGAGCGGGCAGGTCCGGCGCGGCGACGGCGAGACGGTGCGTGCGATCCTTGTCATGGCGGATATGCGCCGCTCGACCATGCTTGCCGAAAAGGAGGGCCGCCAATCCTATATCGAAACGCTGAACGGTTACTTCGATGCGATTGCTGCGCCGTTCAACCGCAACGGCGGCCATATCCTCAGCTTTGTCGGTGATGGTTTCCTGGCAGTCTATCCCTGCGGCCGGCACAAGGAACCTTCCGAATTTGCCGCGCGCGAGGCGTTCGGCGCGGTGCGCGCCGCAACCGCGCGCATGGAATTGCTCAATTCCGAGCGGCGCAAGCAAGGGCGTGACCCGATCGGCTATGGCGTTGGGCTTCATGTCGGCAATGTAATGTTCGGCAATGTCGGCCTTCGCGACCGGTTGACGTTCTCGGCCTTCGGCTCTGCGGTCAACGAGGTGCAGCGGCTGCAGAACCTGACGAAGAAATACGCCCACAGCGTTGTCGCCAGCGAGGCTTTCGCCAATTATTGCGGCGGCGACTGGACCGCGCTCGGGCAGGAAAAGCTGCGCGGCGTGCGCCAGAAATTCACCATTCTCTACCCAAATGAGGCAGCGCTTCTGCCAAAGCCGGATGAGCGCCTCGATGATGTTTTGCAGGATGGACTTTCGGAAGCAGAGCATGTCATGCTGCTCCATCGCAACACCCGCCCGCTGCAACCGCCGCGTGGCCTTATCGACAAGATGCTTCAGTAAGGACCTCAATGTTCCGAGCAGCCCTCATCGTCGCGAGCTTCTTCATCACTGGCGTTGCAGCAGCGCAGCCGTGGGAAACCAAGCTTTTCGACGGGTTCGAGGGAAAGGATTTCTCGCCGGACGGCGGGCTCTACTACCGGGAGAATTTCGAGCAGAGCGCGGGGACGGCCGAGTTTCAGAGCATCGTCAAGCGCAACGGTAATGGCGGACTGAAGCTGAGCGTCGTGCCGATCTGTCCGGATTCGCTCGACGGCTGCAGTGAGAGAGCGGAAATCTGGGAGAAGACGGCGCTGCGGGTGCCCTACGACCAGGGTATTTGGTACGGGTTCTCCATGAAGTTTGCCGACCCGATCCCCTCAGGCGATCATCGTTATCTCGTGGCGCAATGGAAACGCGAGATCGACCCGGGTGCTGAAGGCGATTTCAGCCCGTTCCTGGCGTTGCGCATGAACTTCGGCAAGTTGTTCGCAACTATCGAGACCAATTATATCGCGCCGGTTTCCACCGGGCCGGACGGGGTCGCCGCCGCCTGCAGGCCGGGTGAAGTGCCGGTATGGGGACGCCCGGGCGTCAACCAGATGCGCATGCTTGTGGCCGCTGATCCCGCGTGGAAGACGGATGACGGCAATCTGTTCAACGCCTGCACAGATGCGATCACGGTGAAGAACCACGGCAATCCATTGCCCGATCCGAAGTCGGGCTGGATCGATTTCGCGATTTATACGAAGCCGGGCGCCGACGGTACCGGCCATATCGAGCTCTTTGCCAATGGTAAGCCGATCATCACGGTCAAGGGCCATGTCGGGCATGCTGACAAGGGGCTCGGCCGTAATCAGTATTTCAAGTTCGGCCCCTATCGCGCGGCCGATGCGACCGACTGGACGCTCTATTATGACGATTTCCGTCGATCGCCGCGCTGCGCCGACGTGCTGCCCCAAGAAACTTGCCCTCTTCCCTGAGATTGCGACGCGACCGTAAACTATGCTGTGGTTGCAAGGGGCTAAGCTGGACAGCCCCCTGAAGCTGCGATAGTCTTTTTTAGAGGCGGCGGATACAAGGGCAATGAGGGAAGTGTGTTGTGATGACATCAGGGGCGGACCTGCTTCGAGTTGAAGGTCTGCGGATCACATTCTCGGTGCTCGGCGGTGAAGTTGAAGCCGTCAAGGAAGCGAATTTCAGAATTTTGCCAGGAAAGGTGACCGCCCTCGTCGGTGAGTCCGGTTCCGGGAAATCGGCCATCAGTCAGGCCGTCATGGGTATCCTGCCGAATGTCGCGCGGGTCGGTGGACATGTCCTGTTCAACGATCCGGCGGCCAAGGGCAAGCCGATCGACCTGCTTTCGCTGGAGCGCGAAGGTGAAGAAATACGTGCCTTGCGCGGCACCCGCATCAGCAAGATCTTCCAAGAACCGATGACGTCGCTGTCGCCGCTTCACACGATCGGCAACCAGATCTCCGAAGTCTTGAAAATTCATACGGATGCGGAAAAAGCTGAAAGGCGCGCCAGAACGGAAGAGCTTCTTGGTTATGTCGGGTTTTCGAACCCGAAGCGTGCCTATGATATGTATCCTTTCGAGCTCTCCGGCGGCATGCGCCAGCGTGCCATGATCGCCATGGCGCTGATCTGCCGACCGGCGCTGCTGATCGCCGACGAGCCGACGACTGCGCTCGATGTGACGGTGCAGGCGCAAATCCTGCAGTTGCTGCGCGAGCTGCAGGTCAAGCTCAACATGGCGATGCTGTTGATCACCCACGACCTCGGCGTGGTTGCCAATATGGCCGACGAAGTCGTGGTGATCTATCACGGCCAGATTGTCGAAGCAGGTCCGGTCGATGCGATCTTCCGCAATCCGCAGCATCCCTATCTCAAGGGCCTGATGGCCGCGGTCCCGCATTTCGACATGAAGCCGGGCGAGCGGTTGAAGGCATTGCGGGAGGTGCCGGTCAAGGCTGGGACACTGCTGGGTGCCAAGGCCTCCACTAGGGCGGTTGGCCCCGACGTTCTCCTGTCCGTACGCAACCTTTCCAAGACCTATGGAACGCGCAAGACCTCGTGGTTCGGCAAGAAGGACCCGTCTCGCCATCGCGCGGTGGACGATGTCAGCTTCGATATCCGTCGTGGCGAGTGTCTGGGTCTGGTCGGCGAGAGCGGCTGCGGCAAGACGACGGTCAGCAAGATTTTGATGCGGGCCATCACGCCTGATGGCGGCAGCGTCAGCTTCGATGACGGCGAAGGTCCGATCGACGTGCTCAAGGCGGAAGGTGATGAGCTGAAGACGCTGCGCTCGAAGATCCAGATGGTTTTTCAGGATCCGGTGTCGTCGCTCTCGCCACGCATGACTGTCAGGAATATCCTGAGCGAGCCGCTCGAAATCCACGGGCGCGGAACGGCGAAGTCGCGTGTCGAGACGGTGCGCTCGCTGCTGCAGGCCGTCGGGCTCGACCAGCGGTTCGTCAACCGCTATCCGCATAGTTTTTCCGGCGGCCAGCGCCAGCGCATCGGTATCGCGCGGGCGCTCGCTCTGGTGCCGCAACTGCTGATCTGTGACGAGCCGGTATCGGCGCTCGACGTTTCCGTCCAGGCCCAAATCCTCAATCTGCTCAAGGATCTGCAGAAGGAACTTGGGCTTACATGCCTGTTCATCTCGCACAATCTCGCGGTGGTCGACTATATGGCCGACCGGATCGCGGTGATGTGTGCGGGGCGCATCGTCGAACTCGCGCCGCGCGAAGTTCTGATGCGCAAACCGGTGCACCCCTATACGAAGTCGCTGCTCGCTGCCGTCCCCTATCCGGATCTCGATCGTCCGCTGGACTTCGATCTGCTCAAGGCCATTGAGGGGTCGGACATGCGGCGCTGGGGACCGCAGTTCAGCGACGACGGCGAGGAAGGTGCGCTTTTTCCTGCTGACCTCGGTGGCGACCACTATGTTCTCGCGCGCAAGTCAGTGGATGCAAGGGAGTTACGGCCATGATCACTCGCCGAACTGCGCTCGCCCTGCTCGCAACAGTGGCGTTTCCCAAGTACCTTCTTGCAGCGGCAAGCGAGCCGAGATTTTTCGAGGCGCTTGTCGCCGAGGGAAAGCTGCCACCCGTCAATGAACGGTTGCCGAAGACCCCGCGCGTCATCAACGTTGCGGCCATGGGACGCCAGCCAGGCAAACACGGCGGCACCGTGCAGAGCCTGATTGGCAGCGCGAAAGACATACGGTTGATGACCGTTTACGGCTACTCACGCCTGGTCGGCTACGACGAAGAACTCGAACTGCAGCCGGACGTGCTCGAAAGCTTCGAGACGGTCGAGGACCGGATCTTCACGTTCCATCTGCGCGAGGGACACAAGTGGTCGGACGGAAGCCCGCTTACGACGGACGATTTCCGCTACTGCTGGGAAGATGTTCTGCTCAACGAGAAACTGAGCCCGGCGGGCCTGCCGATGGCGCTGGTGATCGACGGCGAGGCGGCAAAGTTCGAGGTGCTCGACGAGCGGACCGTGCGCTACACCTGGTCCACGCCCAATCCCGATTTTCTGCAAAAGCTCGCCGCACCACAGCCCTTGGTGCTGGTGATGCCGGCGACGTACCTCAAGCAGTTCCACGATAAATATCAGGATGAGGACAAACTCAAGGCGCTTCTGAAGGAGCAAAGGGTCAAGAAGTGGAACCAGCTGCATATGCGCATGGCCCGTTCCTACCGCCCGGAAAATCCCGATCTGCCGACGCTTGACCCGTGGCGCAACACAACATCCTTGCCGGCCGAGCAGTTTGTCTTCGAGCGTAACGCCTTCTATCATCGGGTCGATGAGAACGGGTTGCAGCTCCCCTACATCGACAAGTTCGTGCTCAACGTCAGTTCTCCGGCGCTGATCCCGGCGAAGGCCGGCACCGGCGAGAGCGACCTGCAGGCGACAAATATCGACTTTATCGACTACACCTTCCTGAAAGATGCGGAAAAGCGCTATCCGGTAAAGGTTCTCCTCTGGAAGAAGACGCAAGGCTCACGGGTCGCGCTGCTTCCCAATCTCAATTGCTCCGATGCGGTCTGGCGGTCGTTGCTGCAGGATGTGCGCGTCCGCCGGGCGCTGTCGCTGGCGATCGATCGTTCTGAAATCAACAAGGCCGTCTTCTACGGACTGACCAAGGAGAGCGCCGACACTGTCCTGCCGGACAGCCCGCTGTTCCGGCCGGAGTTCGCCTCCGCCTGGATCGCCTACGACCCGGTGCAGGCCAATGCGTTGCTGGATGAGGCTGGCCTGACGAACCGCGGCAGCGATGGCATTCGTATTCTCCCTGACGGCCGTGCCGCTCAGATCGTCGTTGAGACCGCAGGCGAAAGCACCCTGGAGACCGATGTCCTGCAGTTGATCACCGACTACTGGCAGAAGATCGGCATTTCGCTCTTCATCCGCACGTCGCAACGCGACACCTTCCGCAGCCGTGCCGTCGGCGGTGAGATCGTCATGTCCATGTGGTTCGGACTCGACAATGGTGTGCCGACTGCGGACATGAACCCAGGCCAATTGGCGCCGACTGCGGACGATCAGCTGCAATGGCCGGTTTGGGGGCTCAACTATCTCTCGCATGGTGAGATGGGGCAGGCGCCCGATCTTCCGGCCGTCGTTGAGCTAACCGAGCTTCTGCAGCGTTGGCGGCACTCGGCCGAGGATGCCGAGCGCACCGAGGTCTGGGAGAGGATGCTGTCGATCTACACCGACCAGGTCTTCTCGATCGGCATCGTGAATGCCTCCCTGCAGCCAATTCTCGTTGCCAACAAGATCAAGAATGTCCCGGAAGCAGGGCTCTACGGATTCGATCCGACGAGCTATTTCGGCGTCTACAAACCCGATACGTTCTGGATCGAGCAGGAAGGCTGACATGCTGCGATACATCCTCTGGCGCATCGCGGCGATGGTCCCGACCTTGCTCATCATTTCAGCGCTCGTCTTCACCATCATTGAGCTGCCGCCCGGCGACTACTTCGAGAGTTACGTCGCCGAGATCAGGGCGCAGGGCGAAGGCGTCAACATGGAGCAGATCGAGGCTCTCCGGAAGGAATACGGCTTCGATCAGCCGCCGCTGCTGAGATATGTTCATTGGCTCGGCGGCATGCTGCAGGGCGATTTCGGCTACTCCTTCGAGTACGAACTGCCGGTCAGCGCCGTCGTCGGCGACAGGATGTGGCTGACGATCCTCGTCTCGTTCGTCACCATCATCTTTACCTGGCTGATCGCCTTCCCGATCGGCATCTACTCCGCGACTCACCAGTATAGCTGGGGCGATTATGGGCTGTCGCTGGTGGGGCTGATTGGCATAGCCATTCCGAACTTCATGCTGGCGCTGATCCTGATGTACTTTGCCAATATCTGGTTCGGCATCTCGATCGGCCATCTCATGGACCAGAAATATCTGGCAGAGCCCATGAGTTGGGCGAAGGCGAAATCGATCCTCGAACATATCTGGATACCGGTCATCATCGTTGGTGCGGCGGGGACCGCCGGCATGATCCGGCGTCTGCGCGCCAACCTGCTTGACGAATTGCAGAAGCAGTATGTCGTGACCGCCCGCGCAAAGGGGCTTTCGCCAATGCGTACGCTGGTCAAGTATCCGCTCAGGATGGCGCTGAACTTCTTCATCTCGGATATCGGTTCCATCCTGCCGGCGATCATTTCCGGCGCGGAAATCACCGCGATCGTGCTGTCTCTCGAAACGACCGGCCCGATGTTGATCAAGGCGTTGCAGAGCCAGGACATGTACTTGGCCGGCTCGTTCCTGATGTTCCTCGCATTTCTGACCGTCATCGGCGTGCTGATTTCCGATCTCGCGCTCGCCATTCTTGATCCTCGGATACGGCTGCAAGGCAGGAGCACCAAGTGACGTCATTCCTTCCGGCGCCCGGCGAACCGCTGCCGCACTACGTATCGACAGCACCATTCGATCCCTATTCCGTCGAAGCGATGACGGAAGAACAGGTGCGGGTTAACCAGGCTTCGCAGCTGCGGCTAATGTGGTGGAAGTTCCGCCGGCACAAGCTGGCGCTGATATCAGGCATTTTCCTGGTCGCGCTCTACCTGATGATCGCGATCTGCGAGTTCCTCGCACCCTACAATCTGCACACGCGCAATGTGGATTACATCTATGCGCCGCCGCAGTCTGTGCACCTGTTCCACGAGGGGAAGTTCGTTGGCCCGTTCGTCTACGGGCGGACGATGGAACTCGATATGGAGACGCTGAAGCGCAACTACACCGACAACCTGCAGGACGTCGAGCCGATCCGCTTCTTCTGCCGCGGTGACAGCTACCGCTTCTGGGGCCTGTTCGAAAGCAATGTGCACCTGGCATGCCCGGCAAAGGACGGTCAGCTCTTCCTGCTCGGCACCGACCGGCTCGGCCGCGATGTCCTGTCGCGCATCATCTATGGTGCGCGCATTTCGCTGACGATCGGCCTTCTCGGCATTACGGTGAGCTTCGTGCTCGGCATCGTCATCGGCGGTCTCGCCGGCTACCACGGCGGTGTCTTCGATCTCATCGTCCAGCGCATCATCGAAGTGCTGCAATCGATCCCGAGCATTCCGCTCTGGCTGTCGCTGGCCGCAATCATGCCTGCGACCTGGAGCCCGATCCTGATTTATCTGGGTATCACGATCATCCTCGGGCTTCTCGACTGGACCGGGCTTGCCCGAGCGGTGCGTTCGAAACTGCTTGCGCTGCGCGAGGAGGACTACGTTCTTGCCGCGCAATTGATGGGCGCAAAGAGCGGCCGCATCATCGGTCGACACCTGGTTCCGGGCTTCATGTCCCATCTCATCGCCACTGCGACCATTTCCATTCCAGGGATGATCCTCGGCGAAACGGCGCTGAGCTTCCTCGGATTGGGGCTGCGCCCCCCGATCACCAGCTGGGGCATCCTGCTGACGGAGGCGAAAAGCGTGAGCGTCATCGCCTTCTACCCCTGGCTGCTATTCCCAACGATCCCGGTCATTTTTGTGATTTTGGCGTTCAACTTCTTGGGAGACGGGTTGCGCGATGCCGCCGATCCCTACAAATGAGGTTCGTTTCGACGCCGGCCGCAAGCCGGCGTCGCGAGTTTTGATTCGTTTTTTCCTGAGCGAAAGGTTTCTGGCATGACGCGGCGCTTAGAAGATGCCCGGATACTCATGTACAGCCATGACACTTTCGGGCTCGGCCACCTGCGCCGATGCCGCACGATTGCGCATTCGCTGGTGGAAGATTATCGGGGTTTGAATATCCTGATCATATCGGGTGCGACGATTGCCGGCGCCTTCGATTATCGCGCGCGCGTCGATTTCGTGAAGATTCCGAGCGTCATCAAGCTGCACAACGGCGACTACACGTCTCTCGATCGCCATATCGAGTTGGACGAGACGTTGAAGATGCGCCAGTCGATCATCCGTCACACGGCGGAAACCTTCAAGCCAGACATCTTTATCGTCGACAAGGAGCCGATGGGGTTGCGAGGCGAGGTCGAGGAGACGCTCACCTATCTCAAGGCCCATGGCACGACGCTCGTTCTCGGCCTGCGCGAGGTGATGGATGCGCCGCATCTGCTCGAAGCGGAATGGAAACGCCGCGACACCATGCGCAAGATCGAGCAGTATTACGATACGATCTGGGTTTATGGGCCGCCCGACTTCTACGACCCGCTGACGGAACTCGAGGTGCCGCCCGCCGTGCGCGAGCGCATGAACTTCGTCGGCTTCCTGCAGAGGAGCGTACCGCGCGAGGAATTGCCCGGTCACAAGCCGGAAGGCGACTATATTCTCGTCACCACCGGCGGTGGCGGCGATGGTGCCGACCTGATCCACGATTTTATTCACGCCTACCAGCAGGATCCGGAGTTGACGCATAAGGCGCTTGTGGTCCTTGGCCCCTATATGCCGGTCAAGAAGCGCGAAAAGCTGATCAAAAAAGGAAGCAAGATCCCTTTCATCAAGATCATCGAGTTCGATAATCGCATGGAAGAGCTGATTGCCGGCGCCAAGGGCGTGGTGGCGATGGGCGGTTACAACACCTATTGCGAGATCCTGTCTTTCGATAAACCGGCGCTGATCGTCCCGCGGATTCAGCCGCGCGAGGAGCAACTGATCCGTGCACGTCGTGCCGCCGAGTGGGGTCTCATCGACATGCTGCTGCCCGACGAGGCGGTGGATCCCTTGCGTTTCGCCGCCGCGTTGAAGGCTTTGCCGCAACGCGCGCCGCCGTCGAAAAGTTGTGCCAACGGCCTGCGGCTCGAGGGGCTGGTGCATATCTCCGAAATCGTAGGCGGGTGGCTCGACGAGCAGTCGAGTGAGCACCTGAGTATTGTCAAGAAATCGAGCTGAAGCATTGCCAACGGACCGCAAGATTGCCGTCATTCTGAAGGGATATCCGCGCCTTTCGGAAACCTTCATTGCGCAGGAATTGCTCGGACTTGAGAAAGCGGGGCATGAGCTGGTCCTGATCGCGCTGAGGCGCCCGACCGACGGCAAGCGCCATCCCGTGCATGACGAGATCCGCGCCGACGTGCACTATCTGCCGGAGTACCTGCACGAGGAGCCATTGCGTGTCCTCAAGGGTCTGGTGCGTTCGCTGCCGAAGCCCGGATTCTGGAAGGCGCTTGGGCTGTTTGTGAAAGATCTGGGCCGGGACCTGACGCGCAATCGCTTCCGCCGTTTCGGGCAGGCGCTGGTTCTGGCATCGGAATGGCCGGGCGATCCGCGCTGGCTGCATGCCCACTTCATCCACACGCCGGCTTCCGTCACAGCTTATGCCAGCGTCATCGCCGGTACGCCCTGGACGTGCTCGGCGCATGCGAAGGATATCTGGACATCGCCCGACTGGGAGCTTTCCGAAAAGCTCGGCCGCGCGCGCTGGACGGTGACCTGCACCCGGACCGGCTACGAGCATCTGCAGAGCCTGACCTCGCAAAAGGCCAGAGTGCATCTGAGCTATCACGGCCTCGATCTCGAGCGTTTCCCGCGTTTCGACGGCGAACATTCGAGCCGCGACGGTTCCGATGAGGCAGACCCGGTGCGCATCGTCAGTGTCGGCAGGGCGGTGGGCAAGAAGGGCTACGATGTTCTCCTTCAAGCTCTAGCCCTCTTGCCTGAGGATCTTCACTGGCGCTTCGAGCATATCGGCGCCGGCGAATTGACAGCAAAGCTCAAGGTCCTGGGTAGCGAGCTCGGTATCTCGGACAGAATTGCCTGGAAGGGTGCGCTCGATCAGACCGACGTGCTCGCCCACTATCGCACCAGCGATATCTTTGCGCTCGCCTGCCGGGTGACGGCAGATGGCGACCGTGACGGACTGCCGAACGTGTTGGTCGAAGCGTCGAGCCAGCGGCTCGCCTGTGTGTCTACGGCAATCTCGGGCGTGCCGGAACTCCTGGTCGACGGAGAAAACGGTCGTATCGTGCTCTCCGAGGACGCGAAGGCACTGTCTCTCGCCTTGGAACAGCTGATCCGCGACCCAGAGGGTCGCCGCCGGCTGGGCGCTGCCGCCGAGAAACGGGTGAGGGCGCACTTTGACCACCACTCCAGCATCGAACAACTGACGACCCTGTTTGCAAACGAATGGAAAGCGGCGTGATGCGGCAGCGGCGGGTCTTCTTTTATGTCCAGCATCTGCTGGGGATCGGCCACCTCGCCCGGGCAAGCCGCATTGCCAGCGCACTTGCCGCCGATGGTTTCGACGTCACGGTTGTCACCGGAGGCACGGCCGTTCCCGGCTTTCCAAGCGCCGACCTCAAACACGTAGCCCTGCCGCCGGTTGTTGCCGGCGACAAGGGGTTCTCCGGCCTGGCGGACGAAACCGGAAATCCGGTCGATGATGACTTCAAGGACCGCCGACGGAAGATGTTGCTTGACGCTTTTCGCACCTGCGACCCGGATGTCGTGATCTTCGAGGCGTTTCCGTTCGGTCGCCGCCAGATGCGGTTTGAACTGATGCCGCTGCTCGACCTCATCGAGGCATCGAGCCCGCGCCCACTGGTGGCGACATCCCTTCGCGATATCCTGCAGGAGCGGACGAAGCCCGGCCGTGCCGAGGAGATGCTGGATCTGGTACAGGAGCATTTTGACCTTGTACTCGTGCATGGGGATCCCGCCTTCGCTCGGCTTGAAGAGACCTTCCCTTACGCGCAGGAGATCGCCGACAAGGTTGCCTATACCGGTCTGGTCGCGGGCGATCCGCCGGCGCCGCCGTTGGAGCGTTTCGATGTGCTGGTCTCGGCCGGTGGCGGCGCAGTCGGCAAGGAGCTGATTGGCGCCGGTCTGGAATCTGCGAAGCTCCTGCCGCCGGGGCTGCAATGGTGCATGATTACCGGGCCAAACCTTCCGCAGGTCGACTATGACGCATTCGAGGCCGCCGCGCCTGGCAATGTGAAGCTGTTCCGTTTCCGGCAGGATTTTGCCAGTCTGCTTTCGGGTGCGCGGCTTTCCGTCTCGCAGGCCGGCTACAATACGGTGTGTGACATCATTCGCGCCGGTTGTGCGTCGCTGCTGATCCCGTTCACGGCGGGCGGGGAAACGGAGCAATCAACGCGTGCGGTTCGACTGGAAAAGCTCGGGCTTGCCGGTGTCCTGCCGGAGAGCGAGGTAACGCCGGCCCGATTGGCGCGCGACGTTGAAACGCAGCTCGCACGGGCCAAGCCCACGATGCCGCCGCTCGACCTCGAAGGCGCCGCCCACACGGCGGCGATCCTGCGTGAGCGGCTTTCGCAAGTGGCGGTCAAACCGTCCCGATCAGCATGAACCTTGTATATTTCTTCGTCGGCAACGCACCGACGAAATCGAGCGTCGCGAGTTTCGCCTGGTCGGCGAAAGCATCGACGGACTCGACGCAGTTGATGTGCGTCGGTTCGCTGAAGTAATCGTTCGACTGCAGGAGAACACGTGTGCCTGATGGGATCAGCGCAAGCCAGCTCCGCAGATCGGCGATGTGCTCGCAACTCGTGTTGACGATCAGGTCGGCGTCGAGGCTTGCGTAGTCGATCGCATACATGTCGGCCGTGATGGCCCGGAAACGATCGGCAAAGGTCGCGTTGAGGGTGCGGGCGACAGCCTCGACGGAGGCGTCAATGTCGTAGCTCTCAGCCATTGCGATTTCGAAGCGACAATCCTCAAGCAACATCGCCGAAAGGATGCCGTACCACCCGCCGAGAACGACGATCCGCTTATAAGACTTGCCCGCCGCTTGCAGCAGCGTGTCGCGAGCCCAGAGCTTGCAGGCAACCTGCCTATGATTGAAGGCATTGGCTATATCGGCGTCAGGGTGTCTGGCAATCACCTTGGCGATGCCATCGATCAGCGGGCTTCCGGTATAGGCGGCGATACCGCGCGTCAGGTCGAAAGCGTTTTCGTACCAGTCGCTCGCAGGAGTAGGGGGATGGCTGGTGTGTTTCATGCACTCGTTGTAAGCTGGCAGACAATCGAGTGCAATATGGGCATTTTTCGTTCCCCACGCCTTGATCCGCCGCAGGGAGGCATGAGCGCCGATCTTGAAGGTGCGTTCAGGCGTCCATTGCGGTTTTCTCGCGCTCCTGCATAATCTAATAAACCGGATTCGAAACCGGATCAGATTTTTGCCGAAACGCCTTCGCGACCGGCCGCCCGTGGCAGTTCAGTCGGAAAGGACCACAAGCAAGCATATCGTGGCCGGGTATCGGTGGCTGCCCGCGCCGCAAACAACGCAGTGTTCAATAAGGTCTCGTTGCCAGAAACATGGAACCACGCCTCTCCCGCTACATTTGGACTCATACGCGCAAGGACCAGCTCTGGATCCTGTTGGTCGTGGCGTTCTCGATGGTCCCCTACTTCCTGTCCTTCGATCTGCCCAAGCAGATCGTCAACGGACCAATTCAGGGCGACGGTTTTGACAGCCCGGAAGCGACGCAGGCGTTCCTGGCGATCTCCTTTGACTTGCCCTATCTCGGGACGATCAATCTTTTTGACGGCTTCCAACTCGGTCGCGAAGGCATGTTGCTGGCCCTGAGCCTCGTGTTCCTGCTGCTGGTTGTCGTCAACGGCCTCTTCAAATTCTATATCAACACCTTCAAGGGGCGGCTCGGCGAGCGTCTCCTGCGGCGGATTCGCTTCGAGCTTGTCGATCGCGTTCTGAGGTTTCCACCGACGCATTTCAAACGGGTGAAACCGGCCGAGATCTCAACGATGATCAAGGACGAGGTGGAGCCGCTCGGCGGCTTTACCGGCGATGCCTTCGTGTCGCCCGCACTGCTTGGCGGTCAGGCGCTGACGGCGCTGATCTTCATCCTGCTACAGAGCTTCTGGCTCGGGCTGATCGCCTCTGTTATCGTCGCCGTTCAGGCGGTGATCATCCCGCGCATGCGCAAGCGGTTGCTCGTCCTTGGCCGCGAGCGCCAGCTGACTGCGCGCGAATTGTCTGGCCGGGTGAGCGAAATCGTTGACGGCATCGGCACGATCCGCGGCCACGACACCTCCAATCTCGAGCGCGCCGACATCGCGTCGCGGCTCGCGCGCATCTTCAAGATCCGCTACGACCTCTATCAGTGGAAATTCCTGGTCAAGTTCATCAACAATTTTCTCGCCCAGGTGACGCCGTTCATGTTCTATTCGATCGGCGGCTATTTCGCGCTTCAGGGCCGCCTCGATATCGGCCAGCTTGTCGCCGTCATCGGCGCCTACAAGGACCTGCCCGGGCCGCTGAAAGAGCTCATCGATTGGGACCAGGCGCGCCAGGACGTGCAGGTGAAGTACGCCCAGGTGGTCGAGCAGTTCAGCATCGAACCGCTGCTCGATCCCAAGGTCCACGCCCTCGCAGCGGCAAGTCCGGCGCCGCTGAACGGCTCGCTCGCGGCCGTCAACCTGACGGTGACCGATGATGGTGGTGTGACACTCCTCGACCACGTCTCGCTGCAGGTGCAGCCCGGCGAGGCGGTCGCACTCAAGGCCGGCGGGGAAGTTCTGGCAGAGGCCTTCGCTCGACTGATCTGGCCGGCTGGCGGTCGTGTTGTCATCGGCGGTCAGGATATACTGGAGATGCCGGAGTCGGTCACTGGCCGGCGGATTTCCTATGCCTCCTCAGACGTGTATGTGTTTCAGGGCAGCCTTGGCGACAACCTGCTCTACGGCTTGAAGCACGCGCCAATGACCGAGGTCCGGTATGAAGGCGAAAGGGCGGCCCATCGCAAGTGGGAGCTGGTCGAAGCCAAGCTTGCAGGCAATCCATCCTTCGACGTCAACAGCGATTGGGTCGATTATCAGGCAGCCGGGGCGACCGGACCAGACGATCTTCTGATCAAGATCAGGCCTGTCCTTGATGCTGTCCTCCTGACCAATGACGTTCTGGCGCTTGCCGTGCGCTCCACCATCGACCCGAACCGCAATGCGGCCTTTGCCTCTGGTATCGTCGAGATGCGCAGCGCGCTTCGGGAGCGCCTTGAACAGGAAAAGCTCAGCGATCTCGTGGTGTTCTTCGAGCCCGGCTCGTACAACATCGAAGCGACCATCGGCGAAAACTTGCTCTTCGGCACGATTACCGATCAGGTGATGTGGGACGGTGCGCTCGAGGGACACCCGTTCTTCAAGACCGTGCTTCAGCGCGTCGGCTTGCGTGACGTCTTCTACGAAATGGGGCTGGAAATCGCCGAGAACGTCGTCGAACTGTTCCGCGACCTGCCGCCGGATCACCCGTTCTTCCAGCAGTTGACATTCATGACGGCCGAAGAAATTCCTGTTTATGAGGCGTTGCTGCAAAAGGTCCGTGGGCGACCACGCGCGGACGTTGCCGAGGATGACCAAGTCAAGATCATTCGGCTGTGCTTCGGCTACATCGAGCCTCGACACCGCTTTGGTCTCCTGACCGACGAACTGATGTCCAAGATCGTAGCTGCCCGGCGCGAGTTCGACGAGGGCCTGCCGACGGACCTCGCCGGCATGATCGAGCACTATCGTCCGAACCGCTACATCGCGTCCGGCAGCATCATCGACAACGTGCTCTTCGGGCGCATCGGTCACAAGCACGCCGATGGATCGGAGAAAATCCGGGCGATCGTGCGCGATCTTTTCGAAGCCGTTGGCCTCTATAACGAGGTGCTGGCCTTCGGCTTCGAATTCAATGTCGGCGCCGGCGGCAAACGCTTGACCGCAGGCCAGCGCCAGAAGCTTGACCTGGCCCGCGCGCTCATCCGCATCTGCGACTTCTATATCTTCAACCAACCGCTGCTGGCGCTCGACCAACGGGTCCAGGAGCAGGTGGTCCGAAACGTCTTTGCGCTCTTGCGGCAGGGCGGGCGCAATCCGGCAATCGTCTGGGTGGTCGCAAATCCGGCGGTGATGGAACTGTTCGATCGTGTCGCCGTATTCGAAAATGGCCGACTGGTTCGCGACAACGAAACGGAAGTGGGGGCTAACGAAGGACCCGACTATAAGGAAATGGCATCTTGATGTAATATTAATGTCAGGGCACCAGCATAAGGTCCCGCGGCAACGCGGGAGGCAGGTCGCCCCGGCTGGATACTCGGAGAAACGGATTGTGATGTTGCTCAAGGATGAAGTCGAAATGCTGCGCCGGATAACCCTGTTTTCAGGATTGCCGCCTGCAAAATTGAAACTCCTTGCCTTCACCTCTGACCGGGTCATGTACAGCGCCGGGGAGGCCCTTTTCTATCAGGGCGATATTGGCGATGCCGCCTATGTCATTCTCTCAGGCAAGGCCGACGTGCTGGTGACGACTGCAAGCGGGCCGCTGAAGCTTGCGGAAGTGGAACAGAATTCGATCGTCGGCGAAATCGCCATTCTCTGTAACACCCCGCGCACGGCGACCGTGCGCACCACGACACCGCTGGAAGCCCTGCGCATCCGCAAGGACGACTTCCTGAAGCTGCTGGCCGACTTCCCCGAAATGGCGGTGGAAATCATGCGCGTGCTCGCTGACCGCCTCAGCCAGACGACGGCCGAACTTACGGAAGCGCGCAGCCGAAACGAGCGCATGGAAGCGTGAAATCGAACCGGCGGCGCCCGTCGTTGGCATGTCCTGGCCGCATGGAAGACCTTCGCAAAAACGATTCCGCTTGACCGGGATATGGGCTAGAGAAGCGCCATGCGTGCGATCACCTACTTCTGCAAGACCGTCCATTTCCCTGACAAGCCTGAGAAGAAGCGCTTCTTTGCGCGGCTTCAAAGCGGCGAGTGGGAGCCGTGCACATTTCAAAACATCGAGCGGCTGGTCGACGGCAACACGACCTTTGTCGATATCGGCGGCTGGATCGGCGTGACGCCCTATTGGGCAGCTCAGATAGCCGACAACGTCATTACGGTCGAACCCGACCCCGTCTGCTTCGGCATCCTCAAGGAAATGGAACCGCAGAACGAAGGGGAGGTCGCGCTGATCAATGCTGCACTTTCCGAGGATGACGTCCTGGTGCTGAACTCGGTCGGCGGATTTGGTAGCTCGGAGACCTCGGCGCTGATCGCCGACGACACGGGGCAGGCGATCAAGGCGAAAACGATCACGATTGCCGAACTGCAGTCGCTGGCGCGAACCGAGAAGCTATGCTTCAAGATCGATATCGAAGGCTACGAATACCGTTCCCTGGCCCAGTTCCGGGATATCGACCGCACGCGGACGACGGGCGTTTTGCTCGCCGTTCATCCGCAGATCCTGTTTGCGTCACTGAGCGGGCCGGCAATCGTCAGGGCATTGCGCACCGTCGTTGCCACCCTCGGGCTCGTGCGCAGCTTTCGCGGCTTCCGCCTCGACAATCCATCAGCGATATGGACTGCCCTCAAGAAATCCACCTTCCGGCGTGAATTCCGCGGGTTCGATCTACTCTTTGTTGCAAGGTCAGCGACCCGTAACGATGCGCGCTGAAGAGAAACAGTCGCTGACGTTCTGAGCCACGGCCGCAGCCAATACATGCCTTGTGGAAGCAGGACTTAGCTGAAAGGCGCTGAGTCCACGAATTAACCACGTCTGCAACAAGGTTAATTCTTGGTTTAAGAATGTTACTTCTGCTGGTATAAGCGGCTAGTTTCTATTTTCATTCCTCGGTTTTTCTGCTGTGCCATGAGAGCGGTCAGATGTCCTGGATGTATTTTGTTGGCGCAACCTATTGTATCGCTACGCTTTTCCTGTTGGCGATGACCTATCTGGAAGGTCTGCAGGCGCACGCGCCCTGGAATGTCTATCGTGTCGCCGGCATTGTGATCTGTATTTTCTGGCCGGTGCTCATTTTCTATCTAATGTTTAAAATTGTAACGAAAAGAAAAATTCCGCAGGGGTAAAGGTATTTCTGTGATGTTTTGATGACGTATTTTTGTCTTCCTGGAGAATTTACCATACAACCAGAAAACGCCGGCGGTTAACCCATGAACTCTTCATGCGGATTATGTTTCGGTTGTGATTGACCCGTGTGAAAGTTCTGAACATGTGCGGTTTTGGCGGCTATTTCGGTTCGGTCCGGGAAGCAGAAACCCTTCTCAAGAGGATGGTGACCGCGATCGCGCATCGCGGACCGGACGAGCATGGCACATTCGTGGCGCCGGAAGCCGGCCTCGGTCATGTCAGGCTCTCGATCGTCGGGCTTGGTGACGGCCAGCAGCCAATGTCAGATGCGACGGGCGAGCTAACAATCGCCTTCAACGGCGAGATCTTCAATTATGTCGAACTACGCGAGGAACTGCGCGCCAAGGGCCGGCATTTCCGGACTTCGAGCGACACCGAAGTTATCCTCCATCTCTACGATGAGATGGGCGAGGACTGCCTGTCCGTCCTCAATGGCGACTTTGCCTTTGCAATCTGGGACGCCCGCCGCCACCGAATGATGCTCGCTCGCGATCGCATGGGCGTGCGTCCACTTTTCTATACGACCAGAGGCGGCACACTCTACTTCGCATCCGAGATCAAGGCGCTGCTTCAGGTGCCCGGCATCGTAGCCGAGATCGACCCGATCGCGCTCGACCAGATCTTCACGCTTTGGGCGCCGATCGCGCCGCGGACAGGCTTTCGTGATATCCACGAGCTGGAACCCGCAAATTTCATGATCGCCGAGCGGGGGCGTCAGACGATCAGGCCCTATTGGCGTCTCGACTATCCGGATCGCGAGGCCACTTCACGCTTCGTCAATGAAGACGAAGCCGCCGACGAATTGCGGGCGCTGTTGAGCGACGCGACGCGGATCCGCATGCGGGCCGATGTGCCGGTCGGCTCCTATCTGTCGGGCGGTCTTGATTCCTCCATCGTCGCGGCGCTGGCGGCGGGTATGGCGCCGCAAGGATTGCGCACGTTCTCCGTCACGTTCGACAGCGTCGAGCACGACGAAAGCGCCTACCAGATGCAGATGGCCGCGGCCCTCGGCACGCAGCACAGCACCGTTGCCTGCCGTGCCGGCGATATCGCCAGGGTGTTCCCGGATGTGGTACGTTTTGCTGAAAGGCCGATCATCAGGACGGCGCCGGCGCCGCTCTATCAGCTTTCGGGCCTGGTGCGCGAACAGGGGCTCAAGGTCGTACTGACCGGCGAGGGGGCCGACGAGGTCTTTGCCGGCTATGATATCTTCAAGGAAGCGCGCGTGCGTCGGTTCTGCGGGCGTCAGCCTGGCTCGCACATCCGCCCGCATCTGTTCCGCAAGCTTTATCCCTATCTCCCTGGCCTACAGCAGCAGTCGGCTGAATATCTCGCCGCGTTCTTCGGGGCGGGAGACGTTGCGCTAGACGATCCGCTCTTTTCCCATCGCCCCCGCTTCAAGAGCACGGCGGCGACGAAGATCTTCTTCTCGCCCGATCTGCGCGCCAGCCTTGCCGGCTACGACGCGGCAGAGGAGCTGGCGAGCCGTCTGCCTCAGGATTTCGGCCGCTGGCATCCCTTGCATCAGGCTCAGTATCTCGAGGGTCGGTTCCTTTTGCCCGGCTATATCCTTTCGAGCCAGGGCGACCGCATGGCGATGGCGCATGGCATCGAAGGGCGTTTCCCGTTCCTCGATCATCGGCTGGTCGAGTTTGCGTCCGGCCTGCCGCCGGAGATGAAGCTCAAGGGGCTGGTGGAAAAGCACATCCTGCGCGAGGCAACCAAGGACCTGATGCCGGAAGCGATCGGCAAGCGCACCAAGCAACCCTATCGAGCACCCGATAGCCTTTCGTTCACCGGCGTCGGTGAACTCGATTACGTCCGCGAGGCAATGAGCCAAGACAGAATTGCCGCGGGTGGTCTCTTCAACCCGAAGGCGGTCACGAAACTCTACGAAAAGTGCCAATCCCAACCGGTATCCGGCTTCCGCGACAATGCAGCGTTCGTCGGAATCCTGTCGACACAGCTATGGCTGAAGACATTCACTGGCACGAGCATCCACGCCGCCCAGGCGGCCTGAACGACTGAGGAAAGGAAAGGAAAAGACATGACGGAGACGATCAAGGACAAGGTCAGGGCCTTTGTCATCGAGAACTTCTTGTTCGGCGACACGTCCTACGACCTTGCCGACACGGCATCGCTGATCGAGAACGATATCATTGACTCCACCGGCGTGCTGGAGCTGGTCGCATTCATCGAGGATCACTACGGCATCGCCATGGCGGACGCCGATATCGTACCGGCGAACCTGGATTCGCTCGCGCGCATCTCGGCTTTCATCGAAGCCAAATCTGGCGCGACGGTAGCGGCGTAAGCGACAACGGGTGAGGTCCACGCAGATGCGGTTCGAGCAATTCCTTATCGACAACGCCGCGGCGCATGCGGCGAAAACAGCATTGATCACCGACCGCAAGCGGCTGCGGTATGACGAGTTCGATCGGCTTTCGAGCCAACTGGCGGCCTCGCTTTCCAGGAACGGTGTCAAGCGCAATGACCGCGTGCTGGTGTTCATGGACAATTGCTGGGAAGCCGCTGTTTCGATCTTTGCCGTGCTGAAGGCAGGCGCGACCTTCAGTCCGATCAATTCGTCGACCAAGGCAGACAAGCTGGCCTACATCATCGGCGATTGCGAGGCAGCCGCCATCCTCACACAGGCAAAACTGATGCCGGTCGTGGGCGATGCCCGTGCGCTTGCCGGCGATGCGATGCTGTTCGTTGCTTCCACGGCGGCGCCCAACGGCCAGGTGCCTGCGGGTGCCACCGCATTCGACACATGCCTGGAAGGCGAGCCGCAGCCGGTTGTCCACGGCGGGATCGATGTTGACCTGGCGATGCTGATCTATACCTCCGGCTCCACTGGGCGCCCGAAGGGCGTGATGATGACACATCGCAATATCGATGCGGCGTCCGGATCGATCACCACCTATCTGCGCAACCAGCACGACGACATCATCCTCAACGTCCTGCCGCTCGCCTTCGACTACGGCCTCTATCAGCTGCTGATGGCGGTCCGGCTCGGAGCGACGCTGGTTCTCGAAAAGTCCTTCGCGTTTCCGCATGCGATCTTCGAGCGCATTCGCGAGGAGGGTGTCACCGGATTTCCGCTCGTGCCGACGATGGCGGCGATGATCTTGCAGATGCGCGATCTGGAGCCGGGTTTTCTACCCAGCCTTCGCTATCTTTCCAACACTGCCGCGGCGCTGCCGCCGGCACATATTGCCCGGCTAAGAGAACTCTTTCCCGGCGCGCGGCTCTACTCGATGTACGGGCTGACGGAATGCAAGCGCTGCACTTATCTGCCGCCCGAAGAACTTGATCGTCGGCCGGGCTCCGTCGGCATCGCCATCCCCAACACCGAGGCCTTTGTGGTCGACGATGAGGGTAAGCGCGTTCCGCCGGGCGTGCCCGGCGAACTCGTCATCCGTGGCCCGCACGTCATGCAGGGCTATTGGCGCAACGATGCCTCGACCGAACGCATGCTTCGGCCGGGACCGCACCCTTGGGAGAAGGTGCTCTACACCGGCGATCTGTTTCAGGCCGATGCGGAGGGCTTCCTCTATTTCGTCGGGCGCAAGGACGATATCATCAAGACCCGCGGCGAGAAAGTTGCGCCGAAGGAAGTCGAGACGGTCCTGCATTCCCATCCAGGCATTGCGGAAGCCGTCGTGCTTGGTGTGCCCGACCCGGTTCTCGGCCACGCGATCGCGGCACTTGTCGTGCGCTCGGACCAGACGCTCAGCGACAAGGACATCATCCGTCATTGCTCGCGCCATCTGGAGGACTTCATGGTCCCGAAGGTTGTCGAATTTCGCATCGAGTTGCCGAAGACGGACACGGGTAAGGTTAGCCGCCGACTTGCGGCCGAGACGATGGAGCCTGCAGAATGAACATTCGCCCGACCCAGGACACGGCTGCGTTTTCGGCCGAAACGCTTGATATCGACCATGCGGCTGAAACCGACCGCATCGTGGCAGGGCTGCGTGAGCAGCTGCGTGGAATGAAGAAGCGCGGCCTCGTGCTAGGTCTTTCCGGCGGCATCGATTCCAGCGTGTCTGTCGCCCTGGCTGTGCGAGCTGTGGGTGCGAAGAACGTCTTTTGTCTGTTCATGCCCGAGAACGACAGCGACCCGGAAAGCCTGAGGCTCGGCCGTCTGGTCGCCGAAACCTTTGGCGTCGATGCCGTGGTTGAGGATATCGGGCCGATCTTGCAGGCAATGGGCTGCTACGAGCGTCGCGACGCCTTCATCCGCCAACTTGTTCCTGCCTACGGCGAAGGCTGGGCATCGAAGATCGTGATCGCCAACGCGCTCGAAGGTGAGGGCTACAACATCTCGTCGCTGGTGGTCCAGGATCCACAGGGCAAACAGACCAAGCTGCGCATGCCGCCGCCTGTCTATCTCGGTATCGTTGCCGCCACCAACATGAAGCAGCGCACGCGCAAGCAGATCGAATATTACCATGCCGACCGGCTGAATTTCGCCGTCCTCGGCACGCCGAACCGGCTGGAATACGACCAAGGCTTCTTCGTGAAGAACGGCGATGGCGCCGCCGACGTCAAGCCGATAGCGCATCTCTACAAATCGCAGGTCTACGCGTTGGCGGCCTCTCTCGGCATTCCCGAGGAAATCCGCCGCCGCCCGCCGACGACGGATACCTATTCGTTGGAGCAGACGCAGGAAGAGTTCTATTTCTCGCTGCCCTACGACCGCATGGATCTATGCCTTTATGGCCTCAACAACGGACTGGCGATCGAGGCGGTTGCGCAGGCTGCGGGCTTGACGGCAACGCAGGTCGATCGCGTCTGGGCGGATATTGCCGCCAAACGCAAGGCGACGCGCTACCTTCATCTCGGGCCGCGACTCGTCCAGACCGTTGAGGAGATTGCTGACTGATTGGCATAGGGTGCGATGGCCAATCCGGCCGCATCGGTCAGTCGAAGCGGCCGCCCATAAGTCGGCTCCAATGTTCGCCGGCCAACCCGTTTATAAATCCTTGCGAATGGCGGAACGCCTGAACGAGTTCGTCGTCGCGCGAGTGGATCACGGTTGACGCCATGTGCACAAAGGCGATGCGACGACCGAGCATGGCCTCAAGGAGAGCTGGCTGCGTCCGACCACGCAGACCCGCGACACCGCGCGCGGCTGCGTGGTCGATCAAACAATCGATGACGGGGCCGGCCTGTCCGGGAAGGGCGAGGATCTGCAGCACGCGGCCGATATCGCCGGAGCGAGCGTGATAGGCAAAGGCGCCGACGACGGTTCCGGTGCGCGCGGTGACGGATGCGAAGATTGCGCTACCCTGATCAGGTTTTTGCACCGCGTCTGCGAGGATGTTGTTGAGCTGCCCTTCCGCCCAATCCGGGCGCAAAGGGAATTGGGCAGTGAGCGGACCGACGAGATCGGCGAAACCGCTTCTGTCGATTTCACCAACGCGAAAATTTGCCTGTCCCGTTCCGCTTTCGGGGACGGCCGACCAGCGCCGCTCCCCGCGACCCATCCTGTTGCGATAGAAACGATCAAACGCATGCGCGAGCGGATTGACCAGCCGAGCGAGCTTGATCCGGTGCTCGGCGACGCTGAGCGTGAATGCCGATGGCCGGATGACACGCACCCAATCAAGACTGTATTGCGGCAGTACGATACCGCGCAGTTTCGTCCACATCTGAGTCGATACTTCGCTTGCGGTCTCGCTGAACGACAGATCCTGTGGACCCGCGAGGAAGGCCTTCAGCAACCGTGCACCCGCCATCGGATCGCTTTCACGATCCTCGGCCATAAGGGAGCCGCATATGGCGGCTCGCAACGGCCGACCGTTAAACGTCATCGGCAGCGCGTTAACGCCAACGAAACCGGAGATGCGGCCGTCGCCGTTGACGTGGACGAGGGGCCGAATCTCGCGATCGCAGCCAGGTGCGTCCAGGTAGAGCTGCCGCATATAGTCGACGAGCGCAGCTGGCGGCTCCGTCTGATCCTTGCAGAAAACCCTCTGGAACATTCCAGCGATCGCAGGAATGTCTGCGGGTTCAAGCGGCCGGATGTTACTCATCGTTCCTCGTTCCCGGCACCCGCCGCAACGGATGCTTGAGCAACAAGTTTCCTGACGATGGCGACGCGTGGCCGGCCTTCCACATCGGTGGCGAAGGTGACGGCCTCATAGGCCTTGGTGCGGGCGAGAAGGGCGGATGCCTGTCGATCCTGGCCAGCGCCGAACTCGAAGAGCAGCCAGCCGCCCGGTTTCAGGAAAGCCACAGCATCGCGGATGAGGCGCTGATGGATCGAGATGCCGTATGGGCCGCCATCGAAAGCTTCCCGCGGTTCGGCTTCAAGCAGGTGGGCGCTGTCACCTTCGAGCCGAGATGTCGAAATATAGGGCGGGTTGCAGACGATCATGTCGACCGAGCCCTCGAGATTGTCGTCGGCCAGCGCACCAAACAGATCGCCCTGTCGTATGGTGACGCGATCGGCGACGTTCAGGCGAGTGACGTTTCTGCGGGCCAGCGCAACGGTGCTATCGGTCAAGTCCGCACCCCAGACGCGGGCGGAAACGACATCGGCCGCAAGCCCGAGCGCCAGGTTTCCGGAGCCGCAGCACATGTCGATGACGGTTGCGCCGGATGGCCGGTCATGCAGGATCCTTGAAGCCGTGCGTCCGAGCAGCTCCGTTTCTTCTCGTGGCACCAAGACATCGGGTGCCAGTTCGAGTTCGACGTCCATGAAACGGTGCAGACGCGGCGCCTCGCCGCTTGCCTGATCATCCTGAAGGGGATTGTTGTTTTGCGGCACGGCCTCTCCTTCATGCGTCGATCGATGGCTGCACGATCCACACTACTGCAATCAGGTAAACGGAAGCTAAAATGCAATTGATGCGGGAGTGTTAACCGCGCAATCATTTCTAAGTGCTATTCTTTGCGATGATCGGAAGCGTGTGCTCGGCTGTTGCGGCAACGCCCATCCGGCATCGGACGCACATTTCGTCGGATTGTTGTCAAAGGCAGATCGGGATGGCATCGGAAGGTCTCAGAGAACCGGGCGCGCACAGACCGTTCCTGTCGATGATCATGTCCTATGCCGCCTCGGGCGGCAGCCTCATCATTGGATCCGCTGCCCAGCTTCTGACGTTCGCGATCCTCGCACGTTGGCTCGGCGTTCATGAGTTCAGTGTCTTCGTGGCGATCACGGCGGTTGCCAATATTGCCGTGCATCTCTGCGGGCTGGGGGCGATGGAGTGCCTCGTGCGCCGCGTCGCACGCGATCGGAGCATGTACTCTCGCATGCTCGGTCACAACGTCATCTTGACCGCCATCAGCGGCATCGTTCTGGTTTTGCTTGGCGCGATTGCGCTGCCGTTCTTCTTCACGCTGTCAGCTGACCCGGCTACCAACATTGCCGTGATTACGCTGATGCTGATCACCAACATCATCTTCGTTCGCGTCATCGTGCTGACGGAGCAGATCTTTCTCGCTCACTCGAATTTCGCATCTGCCAACAAGGTTGTCGTCGGCTTCGCCATCGCCCGCACCATCGCCGCGGCGCTCGCCTGTATCGTCTTTGGCGTGGCGACCGTTGCCTCCTGGGCGGTCTGGCAGTTCGTATGCCATGTGCTTGTCGCCATCGGTTGCTGGTATGCCGTAAAGGGCCTTGGCCGGCCCGTCTATGGGATCGTGCGCGAAGAGCTGCCGCAGGGGCTCTACTTCAGCATCCCCTTCATTCTGCGCGCGGTGCGCCAGAATGCCGACCTGCTCGTCCTGAGCCTCGTTGCCTCCGCAGAAGTGATGTCGAGCTATAGCGTCGCGCGGCGCATGCTGGAGAGCAGCTATCTCTCGGTCGAGGCGCTGAACCGGTTGATTTATCCCGGTTCGGCCAAGGCAACGGCCTCCGGCCTGCACCATGCCTTCGAGCGGGTACGCAAGGTGCTCGTTGCTGCCACTTCGATCAGTATTGCGGCGGCGATCGCGGTCTTCGTGCTTGCGCCGGTCCTGCCTTACCTCTTCGGCAAGGACTATGTCTCGTTGGTGTCCTTCGTTCGAATTCTCTGCTGGGTCGTCGTGCCGATTGCCATGTGGTCGGTCGCAATGGAAGCGCTCGGAGCATCCGGGCATCACCCTGCGCGTGCCTCTGTTATGGGTCTCGGCAGCGTCCTTGGCGCTGCGTTGACAGCGTGGGCGACTTGGTATGCGCCACCTGCGGGCACGTTCATCTCCTTCTATGTGATCGAGATCGCGATGGTCATCGTTTCCTGGAGTGTCTTCCTGCGCTTCGTCCGGCGCGACAGGGAGGGAGCGGTTGAGCACGTCGTCCCGGCGAGGATGGCGCATGAAGGCTGAGCTGAGGGAACTGGAAACTGCCACAGCCATCGGGCATCGCATGCAGCACCCGGGCCGCGTGAGACCGATGGAGCTGGGCGATATCCCTGCAGTTAGCTCGCTCTTCAGCAAGATTTTCCGCAAGCGCGACATTGAGCCAAGTGGTGACCTCCGGCAGTATCTTGAAGCGGTCTTCTTCGGCAGTCCGCTTTACTCTCCCGAGCATGGCAGTATCGTCTACGATGACGGCACCATCGCCAGCGCAATCCTGGCATTGCCGATGGAATTCTCGATCCGCGGTCGCCATACCGTCGGCAAGCTTCTTTGCGCGTTCATGTCAGACGGCAAGGCGGGTGCCGTTGGTGCGGCATGTCTCGCTCGTACGATGCGCTCCGCGCGCCAGGACATGTGCTTCTCGGATAATTCGTCGCCGGTGAGTGCGGACCATTGGGTTGCCGGGGGCGGGGTCGTGCTTCCGATACAAAGCCTGGAGTGGCAGCGATCGTTTCGACCGGCTACCAGCAGCGCCATTCGTGCCAGCCGTCAATTTCCGGCATTGGGTTCGAAATTGGTGCTCGGTGTCCTTGGTGCATTCGACAGGGTGTTGCGCTGGCGAAGACCATCCGTCAAACCCACCCCGGCTTCAGGATGTATGACGAAGGTGATCGGGGCCGGCGAGTTTCTCGGTTGCGCCCGACCGATGATGGAACGGTTTTCGGTCAGGCCCGTTTGGTCAACCGAGGAGTTCGATTGGCTCGTCGCGATCGCCGGTAAGAACCAAGGCCTCGGTGAAGTGCATTTCCGACAAGTAACGGCGGATGGAAGAGCGATTGGCGTTTTCCTCTTTCTTGGCAGGGCGAACAGGACTGCGACGGTTCTGAATGTGCTTTGCCAACCGGGTCGGGAGTTTGAGGTGACGGCCGAGATGTTTGCCTGCCTCGACCGCGAAGGTTACGCCCAGGCCACAGGCGCCGCACAACCATTTCTGATGAACGCGATCTCGCGCCAACGCTGGCTGACGTTCCGCCACCGTGGCTATTTCTGCATGGTAACGCGCCATGGAGATCTCAAGGACGCGGCATTGCGCAACGACCTCTATATCGGCGGTCTGGCATCCGAAAGCTGGAGCCGGTTGCTGACGGACTTCTAAGCGTCAAGGTAAACGGCTGCCGGGCCGATTAACGGAATTTTCACCGTACAACTCTAATCCTTCATTGGAGATACGAGACGCGCAAGCCGGCGATTTTTGCGTCTTGAAGCGGGCGTGAGGGATGCGGATGTATAGGCCGAACGAGCCCCGACAACAAAGGTCGCCTCAGCCAGCGCACGGTCAACGTGCGATGGTCGGCGGCGGTTCGTTGCTCAACCTTCTGCCGACAGACGACGAGGACGCGCTCCCTCCTTTTGAAGAAAAGCAAGCGCCGCGAAGAGAGCCGGAAGTCCGGCGTTCCCAGGTGGTTGCGCGGGCACAGACCGAGACGCAGCCGACGCCGCATGTCGGTGGCCTGTTCTTCCCGCGGCTTCACCTCGTCAGCCAGATCGGGGTAGACGACGGTATTCGCTGGCTGCGCGACGGTATGCTCTGGATCATCGCCGCAGTGACGATTTGCACATTTGCGGCCCTTGTCTATGCAATGACTGCGTCGCCTCGATACACCGTCTACACGGATATCGTCGTCGACCCGTCCAATCTCAACGTTGTCAGCGACGATGTTTTTACAAGCAATCCGCAGCGTGACGCGCAGCTGTTGGAGGTGGAGAGCAAACTCCGGATCCTGACGTCACGCAATGTGCTGGCGCGGGTGATCGACGAATTGCAGCTCACGCGCGATCCCGAGTTCGTCAAGCTGGCATCCTTTGCATCGCTGCGCAACCTGTTTTCATCGAAGCAGGAACAAGAGGTCAACAACGAGCTTGCAGCCATGCGCGGGCTTTCGGAGCGCGTGGAGGCGCGGCGCGAGGAGCGTTCTTTCGTCGTCGTCATGAAGGTTTGGAGCGAGGAGCCGGCAAAGGCCGTGACCCTCTCGAACGCGATCGTCGATGCCTTCGAGCAGGAGCTGTTTCAGTCGGCGGCCGAAAGTGCAGGGCGTGTCGCCAAGAACCTCAACGCCCGGCTGGACGAATTGCGCCGCAACGTGACCGATGCCGAGCGGGCGGTGGAAGATTTCCGCAGGGTCAACGGCCTGCAGTCGACCAATGGTCAATTGGTCAGCAACCAGCTTTCCGGTGAACTCAACACCCAGGTCCTGGACGCACAGCAGCGCTTCATCCAGGCGGAGACACGCTACAACCAGATGAGTGCGGCAATCGCTCAAGGGAGAACCGCCAGCGCGTCGGAGTTCGAGTCCGAAAACATGACGAACCTGCGCGAGCAGTACAACTTGCTCCAGCAGCAGATTGCCTCGATGCAGCGCACGTTCGGCGAACGGCATCCCCGTCTGGTGTCGGCTCGATCCGAGCGCGCGACGATCGAGGGTGCGCTTGCCGACGAGGCCCGGCGCATTCTGGAGCGGGCCAAGGCGGACATGGATCGCGAGCAGCAGGCGCTTGAAGCCTTGCGCGGTAAGGCAAACGTCGAGAAGTCGAATGTCTTCACCGACAATGAGTCTCAGGTGCAACTGCGCGATCTGGAGCGCGATGCCCGTGCCAAAGCGGCGATTTACGAGACGCATCTTGCGCGCGCCCAGCAAATTACCGAACAGCAGCAGATCGATACGACCAATGTGCGGGTGATCTCGCGGGCGTTGCCGCCCAACGCACGCACGTGGCCGCCACGTACGGTGACCCTGCTGGTCGCCGGCGCTATGCTCGGCCTTTTCCTTGGTGTGTCGGCAGCGATCGCCCTCGGCCTGTGGAGATATATTCGCCGCCCGCAGCCGGCGACTGCCTGACGGGAGCGCGCCAATGACGAGCGCCGCCTACGCCGAAACCAATGCCGCCGAAACGCTGCGGCTGCGTGTCGGCACCGTCCTGTTCATCACGACGTTTCTGTTCTTCTGGATATCGATCACCCCGTTCGTCGACCTGACGGGAGCAGCAGTGCTTGATCCGTCGGCCGGTAATTCGAACCGATTGAACCAGATCGTTTCTCTTTTGTTGTTTACGGGCATGCTCGGTTACGGCCTATGCCATCCGATGCGAAATATCATCCTGCAGCCGCGGCCGCTGCTTGCAGTGCTGTTTACCTGGTTCCTTTTCGTATCGGTGATCTCAGCCCACCCAATGCTTGGGATCAAGGGCACCGTTCTTGCCATCATGGTCACGGTCAATGCCAGCATCTACCTGCTGTTGCCCGCCAGCGAACGGCATTTTGCCAAAATGCTGGGCATCGGTACGCTCATCATGCTCGGCGTTGCCTATTACGGCATCGCCTTTAAGCCGATGCTCTCTATTCATCAGGCGTCAGAACTGCGCGAGCCCATGAATGCGGGTCTATGGCGCGGCCATTTCCCGCACAAGAACAGTGCGGCCGCCGCGATGGTGATCGCGGCCTTCTTCGGGCTTTTCGTCATGAATAGCTGGTCGCGATTGGCCGGGATCGCCATCGTGCTGCTGTCGTTCAACTTCCTCATCCATACCGGCGGCAAGACCTCGACCGCGATGCTGCCGGCGATCCTGTTGCTTGCCTGGATATTCGAGAAGATCCGTCTCCTGCGCATCCCGATCGTCATCGGTGGCGTCGGGCTGTTCAATCTGTTTGCCGTCGGATCAGCCGTATTCATGCCGCTCAGCGAGTTCATCACCGAACTTGGCATCGACGCGACGTTCACCAACCGGGCGGATATCTGGCGCTTCGCGTTCACCGCGCTCGCCGAGCAGCCTATCACCGGCTACGGTTTCAAGGCATTCTGGCAAACGGAAGAGCTGGTCCACAGCGGCGGAGCGATCGAGACCTGGGCGGTGGCGGCTGCCAACGGCCACAATTCCTATCTCGACATCGCCTTGATGACGGGCTTTCCCGGGCTGCTGCTCACGGTGTTGTGGATCCTCATCCTGCCGCTGCGCAATATTGCCCGCATGGCGTCCGCCGAGCAGCATTCACATCTCACGCGGCTCTTTACGCGCGTCTGGCTCTATACGATCTTCAACGCCGGCCTTGAGAGCTTGTTCTACGAGGGCGGCAACCTGCTGTGGTTCACCTTCCTGTTTTCGCTCTACGGTCTGCATTTGCAGGCCCGCGCGGTCCTTGCCTTGCCGTCTCAATCTGCCGAAAAAAGGGGCGTGGCCTATGCCTGAGTTTTTGCAAAAGGTTGACGGCCTTGTCGACCGGCTGGCAAATCGTCTGATCTGGCGCCTTGCTCAGAAGAAGCTCGCCGTTGCGACCGACGTTCCGCTCGTCTCGTTCACCTTCGACGATGTGCCTGACAGCGCCTTGCACCAGGGTGCCGAAATCCTTGAACGGCACGGCGTCCGCGGCACATTCTACATTGCCGGGGGGCTCGAAGGGCGGGTTGAGCCGGATCGAACCTTGATCACCGCTGCGGGTTGTGAGGCTCTCTCCAAGCGCGAACACGAAGTCGGCTGCCACACCTTCAGCCACAGCAAGATAAGACGTCTCACCGGGGGGGCGCTTGCGCGCGACCTCGACCGAAATGCGGACTATCTGGCAGCCAGTGGCGTCGCTGAGCCGGCAAGGAACTTTGCGTTTCCCTACAACGCCGCCTGGCCGATGGCACGCAGGGAATTGGGGCGGCGCTACCGAACGTGCCGGGCCGCAGGGGAGGCGATCAACCGCGGTGCAGTCGATCCAATGATGTTGAAGGCGGTCGAGATCCGCCAGCCCGAGGCGCACGCTCTTGCGCTGACCCGCTGGATCGATGACCTCGTCGCGCAGCCGGGATGGCTGGTCTTTTTCACGCACGACATCGCGCCACGACCGACGCCTTATGGCTGCACGCCGGAGACGTTCGAGCATCTGGTCCGCTATGCGGTCGAGAAGGGATGCACCGTCCTGCCGGTCGACAAGGCACTCGATCGGCTTGGCGGATGAGGAGAACGATGTGCTCAACACGATAGCCGCCGGCAAGCGACTTCTCGCCATCAACAACTACTTCTATCGACGCGGCGGCGCCGAAGCGGTGTTCTTCGACCATATGAAGATGTTCGCCGATATTGGCTGGGATGTCGTGCCCTTTGCCATGGAGCACGAGGACAACGAGCGCTCTGAATGGTCCAAGTATTTCGTCTCCGAAATCGAATTTGGTCGGCAAACGAGCTTTCTGCGGAAAATAGAGCAGGCGGCAAGCGTGATCTATTCGCGCGAAGGCCAGCGCAACATCGCCAGGCTGATTGACCGCGCGCGTCCGTCGGTTGCCCATGCACACAACGTCTATCACCACCTGTCGCCGGCGATCTTTTCGACGTTGAAGGCAGCGGGCGTGCCGGTTGTCATGACGGCTCACGACCTCAAACTTGCCTGTCCTTCCTACAAGATGCTGCGCGACGGCAAGATCTGCGAGGACTGTCGCGGCGGACGGGTCTACAACGTCCTGCGTCACCGCTGCGTCAAGGGCTCGGCGATCTTGAGCGGTGTCGTGCTGGCAGAAACGGTGCTGCATCGTACGCTGGGCCTCTATCGCAACAAGGTCGACCGGATCGTCGTTCCGAGCCGGTTCTACGTGGAGAAGCTTGTCGAATGGGGCTGGCCGCGTGAGCAGATGGTGCACATTCCGAACTTCGTGGATATGGACGATTACAGCAGCGCCTGGGACGAGGGCGACTATTTCGTTTTCGCAGGCCGGCTTGCACCCGAAAAGGGCATCGCCACGCTGATCAAGGCGGCGGCACTTTCGAAACAGCGGTTGGTCGTCGCCGGTACAGGCCCCGAAGAGGCATCGCTTCGTCGGCTCGCGAGCGAGCTTAATGCAGACGCGACGTTCACCGGATATCTCTCAGGCGAGAGCCTGCACAAATTGATCGGATCATCCAGGGCACTCGTACTGCCGTCGGAATGGTACGAAAATGCGCCCATCAGCTTGCTGGAAGCCTATGCTCTGGGACGGCCGGTGGTCGGTTCAGCCGTCGGAGGCATTCCGGAAATGATCCAGGTCGGGGAAACGGGCATGACGGCAACGTCGGGAGACGCTGATGATCTGGCAAGGGCGCTGGCCGACATGACGGCTCTTGGGCCGACAGCGCGCGCCCGCATGGGCGCTGCCGGCAGGGCGTGGATATCCAGAGATTTCTCCGCCAATGCTTATCGCGACAGAACGCTTGATCTCTACGCTGCGCTCGGGGCGACCTAGTTGGCAGATTTATCCTTGCGTCATTAACCAAGGCTTGCGAATATACTTACCGCGGCATTAAATATGTTCGTTTATTGATCGAACAATTAGATATTTAACGATTTAATTACGATCTTATTAAGTATTGTTAACGTAAATGGCCTTGGGTGCGCAATCTTTGAGGCCACGCCATGGGCAGGAAGTTACGAGTCTCGCAAGTTGATCGTCGGCAACAGCCGTCGGTTTCCACTGAGATTGTACAATCTGGAATATTGGAAGGCGTCGACGGGAAGGGCGGTACTGCCCAGCGTGGAGTCCACCTCGTGCACAATCATCGCGAGCTGACAGGCAAAGATCGTCGGCTGAGCGCGCGAACCGGACGGCGGCGCGTGATGATGCTGGGCCTGCGCGGAATTCCGGATGTGCAGGGCGGCATCGAAAAGCATGTCGAGATCCTTGCCGGCAAGCTCACGAAGCACGGCTGGGACGTCGACGTGATCGGGCGGCGCCGATATCTTCCGGCATCTGTCCCCTTCAGCTGGAATGGCATTCGTGTCGTTCCTTTCTGGGCGCCGCGCCGGATGGCGCTGGAAGCCATCGTTCACACTTTCATGGGTGTTTGCTACGCGGGCTGGCAGCGTCCCGACGTGCTGCATATCCATGCGATCGGGCCAGCACTGTTCGTCCCGCTTGCGAGAATGCTCGGCCTGAAGGTGGTCGTGACCCATCATGGCTATGACTACGACCGGCAAAAATGGGGTGCTCTTGCCAAGGGTACGCTGAAGCTCGGTGAACGCCTGGGCATGCGCTTTGCAAGCGGGCGGATCGCCATTTCGAAGGATATCGCTGAGACCATGGGCGCGCGGCACAATGTGTCCATGGCCCTTGTGCCCAACGGGGTGTCGGTCACGCCGTCCAGGGGTGAGACCGGCATTCTTGCCGAGTTCGGCCTTGCGCCACGGCGGTACATTCTGCTTGCCGCACGGATCGTGCCTGAGAAGCGCCAGCTCGATCTGATCCGCGCCTATGCCAAATGTTCCAGTCCGGAGTTCCGGTTGGTTCTGGCCGGCGGTGCGGAATTCGAGACGTCCTACACCGAGGAGGTGAGAAGGCTGGCAGGTGATATCGCAGGTGTCGTTCTAACGGGCTTTCAGTCCGGTGACCGGCTTGCGGAGCTTTTCGGCAATGCGGCCCTGTTCGTTCTGCCTTCCAGCCACGAGGGCATGCCGATCGCGCTGTTGGAGGCCATGGCCTACGGCTTGCCGGTTCTTGCGAGCGATATCGTTGCCAATGTCGAGCTTGGCCTTGCACGCGACGAATATTTCCCGCTCGGCGATGTCGAGGCGCTGGCATCGGCCATGACGGCGAAGCTTGCCAATCCGCCCAGTGAAAGCGAGATGCGCGCCCGTGCGGCGCACGCCGAAGCCGCCTATAGCTGGACAAGCGTGGCGGAAAAGACCGTCGCGGTGTATAGCGCGTTGGTGGCAAAGTAGATCGCGCGCAATCGCACGCGACATCCCTGTTGCCGTCGGGCTGATTTTTGCCGTGTTGTGTGCGGTGCGGAGAGACAAGAACAGTATGAATATCAAACGCGCCGCTGGCCTATTTGGCTGGCTCGTATTCGCCGTGATCGCCTATTCGACCCTATCACCACTCGATCTGCGCCCGCGTATGGGCACGTTCGTGCATGTCGAGCGGTTCGGCGCGTTCGGGCTGATGGGGCTGCTCTTTGCAATTGCCTATCCCCGGCGGCTCCTGCTTGTCCTCGGGCTCGTTTTGGCCACCGCCATCGGGTTCGAATTGCTGCAGGTGGTGTCGGCAGACCGTCACGCCCGGATCGGGGACCTCGCCATCAAATTGCTTGGCGGTGCATGCGGCGTGGCTTCGGGTTGGGTCCTTATCCGCAATCGGTCGCGTCTGCTGCAATTGCTGGTGCAAATAAACCAAAACTCAAAGTATCGCGGGTAGAACTGGCTGCGCCGGGACGCTTGGCTACTGCATAATTCCTTAAATCGGAATCGATTTAAGGAGAAAATTATGCAGCAGGATTCAAGCGTTACAGCGTCCTTCGCGCGTCATATTTGACGCGCGGCGCTGTAGACGCCCCGGTGATTTTGGAGGCGCGCTTGTCAGTATCCGTCATCATCAAGACGCTGAACGAAGAGAAGCGAATAGCGGCCACGATTGAAAGTGCGCTTGCTGCCCTCGGAGCGACAGGTGGCGAAGTCATCGTCGCCGACAGCGGCTCATCCGACCGAACGGTCGAGATTGCCGCGCAATATCCCGTCGTCATCGCCCAGATCAGCCCGCCGGCGCGGCCAAGCTGCGGCATTGGCCCGCAGCTTGGCTTTCAATACTCCAAAGGCGACCATCTCTGTCTGCTTGACGGAGACATGTTGCTCGACCGTGATTTTCTCGCCGTCGCCGTGGCGTTTCTCGCCGACAATCCTGAGGTTGCCGGCGTTACCGGCCATGTCCAGGAGATGCTGACGTCCAATCTCGAGTTCTCGCGTCGCGTCAATCGCAACTCGCCGGAAAACCGGATCGGATCGATCGACCGGATGAACGGCGGTGGGCTCTACCGGCGCGATGCGATCGAAGCGGTCGGTTACCTCTCCGATCGCAACCTGCATGGATACGAAGAATTCGATCTCGGCATCCGGCTGCGAAGCGCTGGATGGGGGTTGCATCGCCTTGACCGGCGTTTCGTCCAGCACTTCGGACATACTGTCAATTCCTATCGCCTGCTGGTTCGACGCTGGAAAAGCAAATATCTCTTCGGTATCGGCGAACTTCTGCGCGCGTCGCTCGGTCGGCCGTATTTCTTCCAGCTGCTGCGTGAGCTGCCCGAGCTGAAGCTCTGGTGTCTCGTCTATCTGTGGTGGGCGCTCTCGCTCTGTGTGCTTTTGTTCTCGCCGAGCCTGGCTGTCGGCCTGGGCATCGTCTTCGCTGTCCTCGCCGCAGTCATCGTGTTGATGAGCATTCGCAAAGGCAGCTTGAACATGGGGCTGTACACGGTCGTCGCCTGGTTCTTCCACGCCGCTGCACTGCCTGTCGGTTTTTTCGGGCGGCGGCGAAGACCGGAGGTTCCGATCGAGAGCAAGTTGCTTGGAGCGGTAGCTTGATGCGCCAGAGATGTCTGGCTACGGTGCTGGCGCTTGCGGTGATGTGCGTGCCTGCGCGCGCCGCGGATCAATGGGTTCCGGTGAAGGAGATCTCCCTCGAATTGCGACCAGGCAGCCCGCTCGACTTCTCGTCCATCCTGCCCAACGGCCGGATCGATGGCGGTCATAGACTGGTTGTCGGCAAGGAGGGACGTCTCGCCTATGCGAAAGCGCCGGATACGCCGGTCAGGATGTTGTGCGCCTCGCTTGCCTGGAGCCCTGCGTCCGGCGGCTTCCCCGATCATGAAGGCGCGGACCGTTATGCGCGCCAGCTGGCGATGCATGGCTACAACATCGCGCGCCTGCATTTCGTCGACGCAAGTCTGATGTTCGGGCGTGATCGGGATCTCGATTTCGACCCGGAAACGCTCGATCGGATCCAGTATCTGCTTGCGGCCCTGAAGCGCAACGGCATCCACTGGATTATCGACGGCCTGTCGTCGCCGCGTGGCGCCTATGGCGGTTTCGATGACCGCTGGGACACGGGCGGCGATGTAAAACTCATGCTACATCTGGACGATCGGACCTTTGAGCATTGGAGGCGGTTGCAGCAGGCGGTCCTCGGGCGCGTGAACCCTTACACAGGCGAAGCTCCGATCCGCGACGAGGCCCTGGCCCTGGTCATTCTGGCCAATGAGAATGGCCTGGAGTTTGAGGCGGTGGTTCATGATCGGCCGGCCGGGCTCCCTATGACGACCGGTTGGCTCAGCCGTTCAATCTCTGGCTGAAGAAGCGTTACGGCACGACGGCGAGCCTGGCGAAGGTCTGGGGCGTGCTTGATTCCGGGGAAGTGCTTGAAACCGGCGGGATCAGGTTGCCTCGGGACCGCTATAACGACAGCCCGCGTCTGCGCGATCTTCAGGCATTCTTTGTCGAAACCGAGCGTGCCTCCACCGCACGCATGAGCAAGGTTCTGCGCGACCTTGGCTACACGGGCCTGATCACCAACTACAACAACTGGCCGTCGAGCCAGATGGCCCTCAGCAGGCGCGACCTCCAAGTCATCACGGCGAACACCTACCACGATTGGGTCGGCGGCTACACGCCGGGCAGCGAACTCCTTCAAACCAGCTCAATTGCCGATAGCGTCAACTACATCAGGATGATCGCTGCATCGCGCTGGCTCGGAAAACCGTTTGTCGTCAGCGAATACGACCACCTGTTCTGGAACCGCTACCGCTACGAGGGTGGTCTTGCCATGCCGGCCTATGCCGCCCTTCAGGGCTGGGACGCCCTTTGCCGCCACGGCCATGGACCGATCGCGCTCGCCTATGGTGAGCCGTTTCCGCATAAGCAAGCGATGCTGCCCTACGCGATCGCCCTCGATCCGGTTGCGCGCGCGGGCGAAACCCTGGCCGCCTTGCTCTATCGGCGCGGCGATGTCGCGACCTCGGATGTGACGATCCCATTTTCCGTGCGCGGCGAGGAGGATCTGACGGACGACATGCAGGCGCGCGAGCCGGAGTCTCTGACCGATCTTGCCCTGGTCGGTCGTATCGGTCTGGAACGCGCCGAGCGATTGGGTGATGCGATCGCGGTTACCCAGCCGCGGCGGGAAAGCAGCGACAATGTGCTGGCGCTGCTGCGTGCGAGCAGTAGGTTGAAGCCGGACAACGCAACGACCGTCGATGCCGGCATCTATCAAAGCAGCACCGGTGAAATCGTTCTCGATCGTTTCGCCAGGCAGCTGCGCGTAGCGACGCCGGCGACGGAAGCGATGGCGTTTGCGTCCCTGCGCGAACCGGTCGACCTCGGTGTGCTGCGGGTGGAGCGCGCCGACGGCAACGGTCTTGTCGCTCTCTCGGCGCTCGATCCTCCGGCAACCCTGTCCGACAGCCGGCGTTTCCTGTTGATCTTTGCAACCGACGCCCAGAACACGGACATGACGTTCCGTGACAGTGAAGAGAAGGTCATCGAGAGTTTTGGCCGGTTGCCGGTGTTGATCCGGCAGGGGACTGTCGATCTCTCCCTGTCGAAGACGGCGGCCAAGTGGCGCATTTCACCGGTGGGTCTTGACGGAACAGTTCACCCACCGGTCGTCGATGGCGCCGGTGCGGTTAAATTTCGCCTGAGCAACGACGGCCCGTCCGGCCCGACGACCTACTTCCTGCTGGAGTTGCGATAAGCGACGTTCGGCGAACAAGTCGGCCGTCAGGATCAATGATTGGCCACGATCTTCGGCTATCGTCATTCCTCCAAACCGTAGGAGGATGCAATGAGAACGTGGGAAGCGATGCACCCCGGCGCGCGCTGGATAGCGCCTGAAACGGACTTGCGCACCGTGGCAAGGATTATGCGTGACGAAGACATCGGCGCTCTGCCGGTCGGCGAAAACGATCGCCTCATCGGCATGGTGACGGACAGGGACATTGCGTTGCGGGCATGGGCAAACGGGCACGACGACGCTGCGTTGCTGACTGCGCGCGATGTCATGACAAGGGATATCGTCTACTGCCGCACCAGCGAAACGATCGAGGAGGCTGTTCGCCTGATGGAGAGCAAGAAGATACGGCGCCTGCCGGTGATCGATGACGAAAAGCGAATGGTCGGCATGTTGTCGCTCGGCGATATTTCGCATGCGAGCAGCCGTGAATTGACGACCGGATTGGTCAAGGCCGTCACCGCCCATCACGCATGACGTACGACTGTCCGTTTGGTTGCTGCCCTCGCCGTGTAACGCGAGGGCGGAGATTTTCCACTGCATGTTTCCTTAAATCCTATTCGATTCAAGGATAAAAACATGCAGCCATTCAAAGCGCTACAGCGACCTTTGCGCGTCTAATATGGCGCGCGGCGCTGTAGACCTGAAGCGGTGTCATCCGCTGGCGAAAAACGTCAGAAGCGGTAGGTGATGCCTGTGCCGATCAGCCAGGGATCGAGTTTGACCTTGCCCGTCACCGTGCCGGCGCCCGGCAGGGTCGCGTTGACCTCTGGCTCGAGGAACAGTTTCTTCACGTCGAAGTTGATACCCCAGTGATCGTCGAGCTTGATGTCGACACCGGCCTGCAGGGCCACGCCGAAGGTGTTCTTGAGGTTGAAGCTGGAGAAGTCGCCCTGGGCTTTTTCATTGTAGAAGATGGTGTAGTTCACGCCGGCGCCGACATAGGGCTTGATCGTGTCGGTGAGATTGACGTGGTACTGCAGCGTCAGTGTCGGCGGCAGCAACCAGGCCTTGCCGATCTCGCCGAGACCGGCGATCGAACCGCTGCCCCTTGCGCTGTGCGGGGTCGTGCCCAGGACCAGTTCCGCCGCAAGATTGTCGGTGAAGAAGTAGGTGATATCGAGTTCGGGCACGACCGAGTTGCTGACGCCGACTTTTTCGCCGTCAAGTGACGTGCCATTCAACTGCAGCGATGCCTTGTCTTCGGGTAAAACGGCAAGCGCGCGGGCGCGGATCATCCATGGGCTCTGCTCGCTTGCAGCCGGTAGCTGAGCGGCGGCCTCGCTCGGCGCGGTAAGGTCCGCGGCTTGAGCCGCAGTGACCGAGGCCGCCAGCAAAACGAGTGCGGCGGCGG
This sequence comes from Ensifer sp. 1H6, assembly GCF_001976035.1. NCBI lineage: Bacteria > Pseudomonadati > Pseudomonadota > Alphaproteobacteria > Hyphomicrobiales > Rhizobiaceae > Ensifer > Ensifer sp. 1H6. The sequence goes on from NZ_MOAI01000005.1 coordinate 113,879, forward strand.
TTGGCAGGATGGAGCGAGTAGACATGATTCCGGACCCCCAGAAGAAGTTGAAAATTGCCATTCAGGGCATGCGGCGGCAGGGAATCTGCGGCCGGCGGCACTATGGGCAACTCCGCTCGACGGGGGGTTGTTCTAGATCAAGGTACTTTGTTCGTTGGTGAGGGGGTCGCTAACGGTAGATTCGTGAGTGACCGAAGCGCTCAGGCCGGCATGCGCGGAATGCTGGCAAGCAACCGCTGTGTATAGGGATGCTGGGGCGCCGTCAGGATATCGCGCGTCTTGCCGCTCTCGACCACCTGTCCCTTTTCGAGGATGACCATCTCTTCGCAAAGCGATGCGACGACACCAAGGTCGTGCGAAACGAACACCAGCGTCAGCGTTGCCGACAGCGTCTTGAACAGTTCGACGATCCGGATGCGGGTCGACAGGTCGAGAGCGCTGACGGCTTCGTCGGCAAGAATGATCTGTGGACGGGCGACGATTGCGCGCGCAATCGCGATGCGCTGGCGCTGTCCGCCGGAAAATTCGTGCGGGTAGCGTTGCATGGCATCGAGCGGCAGGCCCACAGCCTCCAGGGCTTGCGCCACCGCATCCTTGCGTGGACCGGCGATGCGCAGCGATTGCAGCGGCTCAGCGATGATGTCGAGCACCTTCTGGCGAGGATCGAGCGACGAATAGGGGTCCTGGAACACCGGCTGCACCGCGCGCCGGTAACGGCGCATGAACGCGCCATCGGCCGGATCGAGTGCATCGTCGCCGAAGCGGATCGTGCCGCTCGTGGGCCGCTCCAGACCGAGCAGCAGCCGCAGCAGTGTCGTCTTGCCCGAACCGGACTCGCCCACCAGTCCAACGCTGGCGCCGGCGCGCACGCTGAACGACACGTCGCTCAAAATCTTGCGGTGACGGGAATAGCCGAAGTTCACATTCTGCAGGTCCAGCATCACGATCCCGTCCGTCCAAGGGCCTCGTCGAACATGCGCGCGGCATCGACAAGCGTCTGCGTATAGTCGTGCGACGGGTTGCTAAACACGTCGACAACGGCGCCCTCTTCAAGCGCGATGCCGTCGCGCAGCACCATCACACGCTCGACCACTTCGGCAACAACAGGCAGGTCATGGCTGATGAAGAGCAGCGCCATTCCCGTTTCACGCACAAGCCCGTCGAGCAGCTTGAGGATTTCGGCCTGGGTGGTGACGTCGAGCGCGGTCGTCGGCTCGTCGGCGATCAGAAGTTTTGGGCGGCAGGCAAGCGCCATGGCGATCGCAACACGTTGGCGCTGGCCGCCCGACACTTCGTGCGGATAGGCGTTGGCAATGCGCTCCGGTTGCGGCAGGGCGACCTTGTCGAGCAGGTCGAGCACTTCGCGGTCGACCGCTGAACGCGTCGCGCGTCCCTGTTCGCGCACGAGCCTGCGGCGCACCGGCTCGGCGATCTGCTTGCCGATTCTCATCAGCGGATCGAGGGCTGTCAGCGGCTCCTGAAAGACGACGGCGGTTGCGACCCCGCGCAGCCGGTTCAGGCGCTTGTCTTCAGTGCCGACCACCTCCTGGCCATCGAGCACGATCGAGCCGGTGACGGAGATGTTCGCCGGCAAAAGGCCGGTAATGGCCATAGCGGTCATCGACTTGCCCGAGCCGGATTCGCCGATCAGTCCCATTCGCTCGCCGGAGCCGATGGAGAACGACAGGTCCGAGACCAATGTCTTGCCGCTAGCGCGGACGGTCAGGCCCTGAACGGAAAGCAAGGCGCTCATCGCGATCTCCCGCGTGTCGGGTCGCCGACGTCCCGCAGGCCGTCGGCAAGCAGGTTCATGCCAATGACCAGTGCGACGAGGGCAATGCCGGGTGCAATCGCGCCGACGGGGGCGGTATAGACCGTGCCCTGTGCCTCCTGCAGCAGCCTGCCCCAGGATGCGTTCGGCGGCGGTGCGCCCAGGCCGAGATAGGAGAGCGACGCTTCCGCGATCACTGCCAGGCCGAATTGCAAGGCGAAGTTCACCGAGAGCGTCGGCCAGATGTTGGGCAGTACATGGCGCACGACGACGCCGGGCCACGAGGTGCCGGAGGTCCGGGATGCGACGATGTAGTCCTGGCGCAGCACACGCTTGGCAAGGATCCGCGTCAAGCGGGCGACGATCGCCGAAATCGCCAGGCCAAGTGCCAGGGTCGCCGACCACAGGCTAGCACTGTCGCTGGCCGCGACCACCAGCATCGCCAGCAGCAGCGTCGGGAACGCGATCAGAATATCCAGGGTGGCGGCCATGACATCGTCGAGCAGGCGCGTCGCGAAAGCGGCGAGGATGCCGAGCGTCACGCCGATCGAGGCGCCGATCGCAACAGCGCCAGTACCGACGATCAACGCCGTGCGCGCGCCGATCATGATTTGCGTCAGGTAATCGCGGCCGAGCCGATCCGTTCCGACCCAATGCAGCAGCGACGGCGCTTCGAGCCGGCCGCCGGAGGCATTGAGCGGGTCATAGGGTGTCCAGAACAGGGTGAGGAGTGCAACCGCGACATTGAGGCCGACAAGGGCAAGCCCGATGGAAAGCGACAGCGAGTGTCTGCGGGCGGGTCTACCCGTCGAAAGGTCAAGCGCGGTCATGGCGCAGCTCCTGTCGCCCGTTCGCGCAAGCGGGGATCGATCAGCCGCTGAAGCAGATCGGCGGCAAAGCCGATCAGCAGCACCAGCAGGGTGGAGATGAACAACACGCCCTGGACGTTGGGGTAATCGCGCTGTTCGATCGCCAGCAGCAGCATCGAGCCAAGGCCGGGCAGGGCGAACACCCGCTCGACCACGACCGCGCCAAGCAGGGTCGTTGCAAGCTCGATGCCCAGGATCGAGACGATCGGCACGGCGCCGTTGCGAATGCCGTGCCGGATCAGCGCCTGCGAGAAACTGGCGCCGAGCGCACGCGCCGTCCGCAGATAGTCGCTGCCGAGAACATCTTGGGTTGCGGATCGGATGTAGCGGATCAGCGAGGCGGCCATGACCAGCCCGATCGTCAGCACCGGCAGCGCGAGCGCATAGAGAACCTGGCCCTCGTTCTGCCAGCCGCGCCGGGGATAACCGCCCGACGGAAAGATCCGAAGATTGACCGCAAAGACGGTGACAAGCAGGATTCCGACCCAGAAGACCGGGATGGCGATGCCAAGCTGCGACACGGTCGATATGGCCGCGCCGTACCAGCGGTTGGCCTTGACTGCCGAAACGATCCCGAGCGGCACGGCGATCATAACGGCGAGCCCAAAGCCCAGCAGCGCCAGCGGCACCGTTACGGTTAGACGGGCGGCGATTTCCTCGATAACGGGCTTGCCGCTGACGAAGGACGTTCCGAGATCGAAGCGCGCAAGGCTGCCGACGAAGCGCAGGAACTGCTCCCAGAGCGGTAAGTTGGAGCCGACCTGTTCGCGCGCGGCCTCGATCTGCTGCTGATCGGCGCCGACGGAAAGCAGGGCGTTCGCCGGGTCGCCCGGCAGCAGGCGCAACAGCACAAACAGCACCACCGCCGCAATCAGCAGCGACAGGATCAGGATGGCGAGGCGGCGCAGGACATAGGCGAGAATGGTCGGCTTCCTTTCGTCCGACGGGTGTAATACCCGGGGCCGGAGCGCTGGCTTTTGCACAAAATCAACGAGGAGGCTACTGCATAATCCCTTATACCCTCATCGATTTCACGGGAATGATGCAGCACGTTTCGAACGCTGATGCGTCCTTGGCGCGCCATGACTGTCGTGTTGCTTGGAAAAGATCTGACGTAGCGTTGTCGACGCAATGAATCGCCGTCAGCTGCAAGGCAAAGGGAGCCCCCAACTCGCTCGGGGGCTCCTTACATGTACGCGACTATAACGGATCGCTTGGGAAACGAGCGATCAGTTCCCGCTCTTCTTGATGTTGTAGGCGAAGAACTGTGAGTTCAGGCCGTTGACGGGGTAACCGGTGACGGCGGAACTCGAAACCACGATCTGCGGATAGAGATAAAGCCAGTTGCTTGCCGCGTCCTCGGCGATGATGCGGTTTGCCTCCGTCAGCTTGGCGGTCTGCTCGTCGGTGTTGGCCGCAGCTTCCGATTCCTTGATCAGGTCGACAACCTTCGGGTTGTTGTATCCCCAGTAGAAGTCGGGATTGCCGTAGAACACGATGTCGCGGTGGTTGACGTGTTCCTGCAGCGTCGCCTGGAAGTCATGCGCCTTGTAGACCTTGGTGTACCACTCGTTGGCGGTGATGATGTTGATTTCGACCTTGATGCCGACCTTCGCCAGTTCGCTCTGCAGGAACTGGGCAACGATCGGATGCGGATCATAGTTGGGCGTGTCAAGCTTGAACGAGAAGCCATCGGCAAAACCGGCTTCCTTCAAAAGCGCCTTGGCGCTTTCGACGTCATAGGCATCGACGCCGGTCAGGTCGACGTACCACGGATCGGTCGGCGGCACGAAGGAACCGATCAGCGTGCCGTATTCGCCCCAGATCGACTGCAGCAGCTTCTTGTCGTCGATGGCGCGGGCGATGGCCTTGCGAACCTTGACGTTGTTGAACGGCTCGACCCTGTCGTTGAACGCCAGAAGCTCCTTGGTGGTCGACTGGCCGGCGGTCACCGTGTAATCAGGATTGTCCTTGAACTGGGCGATCGAATCCGGGCTCTGGACGCTGGTGATGACATCGACGGCACCGGTCAGGAGCGCATTGTTCAGCGCAGTGGCATCGGTGAAGTACTGGAAGACGACTTCGCCATTGGTCGGCGCCGTGCCCCAGTATTTGTCATTGCGGGTCAGCGCCAGCGAGGAGCCGCGGCGCCATTCGTCCAGGCGGTAAGGGCCTGTGCCATCTTCGCCGGCGTTCAGGTCCTTCGCCGCGTCGTTGACGATCCAGACGTAGCTGAGGTTATAGGGCAGCGAGATGGAGCGGGCGGAGAGCTTGACCACCACCGTCTGGTCGTCGGGGGTCTGGATCTCGCTGATCGTCGCCAGGCTCTTCTTGCGCGAGCTCTTGGAATCCGGTGCCACGACGCGCTCGATGCTGTGCTTCACATCCTGTGCCGTCAGCGGGTCGCCGGAATGGAAGGTCACGTTCGGCCGAAGCTTGAACGTATAGGTCAGGCCGTCTTCGCTGACCGCCTGCTCGGCCACGAGGCCGGGAGCGACGTCGCCCGCGTCGGTCAGCGTGAACAGGGCCTCGTAGACATTGCCGTTGAACGCCTCGTTGATGCCCTGGCCGGCGCCGGCGGTGTTGTCCAGGTTCTGCGGTTCATAGAGCGAGCCGATGACGATGGAGGCATCCGGATCGAAGTTTGCGAACTGCGCGAGCGCTGCCGTGCTCGTTGACAGAACCATGGCCAAGGCCGCGGTGGCGAGGATCGAACGCCTGCCTTTCCGGCCCGGTCCTGAAAGTCTGCCAAAGTCGATCGTGTTGCCAGTCATTTCCCTAACTCCTGCATATATGCTCATCACGCGAGGTCGCGCTTGCCATCCGAATGTACACATCGGGCGGTTGCGGAGCATCATACAAATTCCCTACCAATTTAGTGGGAATTTTGGTTCGTTTTGTTTGGCGAAGTTGAAATTTGCACCCGCTGTTGGCATCGGCAAGCGAAGGGCGTTCCTAAAACCGGAGGGCCGCTCCCGCCGGTTCAGCGCTGCGCATATCGCTGCGACCACCGCCGCGGAATCATCAACACCAGCGTGAACAACAGACCGGAGAGGATTGTCGGGGCCCAGAGCGAGAGCTGTCCGAAGCGGTACTCGAGCATGGCGCCGACGATCGCCCCGCCAAGCATGCCGATCCAGGGCACGATCTGGATCGTCCATTGTATGTTGCCTGTGCCGATGATCCACCGGCCCAAACCACGGCCGAAGCGGGACAGGGCGCCCGTTACATAGGTGAGACTGATCGGCAGGCCCTCGATATGCTCGACAGAGGCGTTCACGACGCCCATGGCAAGGACGATGAGATAGAAGCGCAGTTCGTTCGGCAGGTGGTCGCCACCGGCGGCGGTAAGGGCGAGGGTGACGGTGACGCCGAAAAGAACGCCGCCCGCACGAAACCTGCTTGAAACGATCGTTCCCATGGCATTGCCGACAACGAAGACCGCGAGCGAGCCGAGAAGGATGAGCGACCGCAGGATGTTGCCTTCGGCGACGGCTGTCGCGGCTCGTGTCGTGTTGCCGCTCATGAAAGAGACGAAGTCGCCGACTGTCAGCAGGCCGATGGCGTCGGTCATTCCGGCCAGAAAGGAAATGAGCGCGACCACGAGAAGCGCGGTCCCGGTTCGCTGGCGCCGCACGATCCGGCGCCTCCGCTGAAACGTCATGATGGTATCCTGCAGGGTTTTGCTGGGGCCGTTAAGTGATGTCGGTGAACAGGTGGCATTTGACCGCTTCGCTTTACTGTCAGCATTTCAGACTGAACCAATGGACGCGAGTCGGTGGCCGCTTGTCCACAGTCCACGGTCCGATTGGATCCACAATTTCATCCTGTGCCGGCAAAAGGATTCGACAGTTGCGGCATTCTGATATATCGCATGATTAATCGTTTAATCACCGATAACGGAAACCACGGCCTTGGCGCGTTCCGGACCAAAACTGACGAGGATTGCCAGAGCACTGGGCGTCTCCGCGGCGACGGTCTCCAACGCGCTCTCCGGTAAGGGGCGTGTCTCTGCCGAAATGGCCGAAAAGATCCGCGCGACGGCCGCCGAACTCGGTTATGTGCCGAGCCTCGCGGGCAGGGCGCTGCGCACCGGCCGCACCGCCGTCATCGGTCTGGTGCTTCCCGATATCGCCAATCCGCTCTTCCCGCAGATCGCGCAGGCAATCGAACTGGCTGCCTCTTCGGCCGGTTACGGCGTTCTGATCGCCGACTCCCGTGGGGACGTCACCACCCAGACCAAGGCCATCGAGCGGCTGATTGATCGCGATGTCGACGGCATGGTCATCGTGCCGCGGCGAGGGACCCGCATCGCCGATGTCGGCTGTCCCGTGGCGGTCATCGATACGCCGTCCACGCCAGGCAATACTGTTGCCGCCGACCATTGGGGCGGGGGCCGCCAGATCGCCGAGCATCTGAAAGCGCTCGGCCACCGGAGCGTGCTCGTCATCGGCAACAATCCGGCCTCCAACGTGCAGAATGACCGCATCGGCGGCATTCGCTCGGCGCTTGCCGAGGACGCATTCGTCGAAACCCTGTGGATCGAACCGCTCGAGCGCGAGCAGGGCAAGGGCTGTCCGCTCGGCCTTGCCGAGAAGGTCGCGCAAGGTTTTACCGCCTTTGCCTGCGTCTCCGATCTTCATGCGCTGAGGGCGCTGACCGAACTGCAGCGCGCCGGCATCAACGTTCCGGAGAGAGCAAGTGTTACCGGCTTTGACGATCTCATTTGGTCGCCTGTGGTAACGCCGGCACTGACCACGGCGCGCATGGACATGACGCGGATCGCCGCGATTGCCGTCGAAGCACTTGTAAAAGCGATCGGCGAGCGCGACCCGACCGATGCCGCCATCGGCGCACCGGTGACCGCCGCTAACGCCGAGGTGCCGATGCAGCTGGTCGTGCGCCAGTCGAGCGCCGCGCCGCCTAGAACACAGTTCCAGCCTGCCCAGACGATCGCCAACGCAAGTACGATTGCCGACGCCAGAACCTCAGCCCCCGAAGGAGAACACCAGCCATGAAGAAGATCCTGCTCGCCTCCAGCGCGCTTTTACTCGTCGCTGCACATGCCGCTTCCGCCCAGGAAAAGACGCTGACCATTTCCGTCTACGGTTTTGCCCAGGACGCTTTCAAGGAACTGGTCTACACGCCCTTCGAAGCCAAATGCGGCTGCAAGCTGGTCGTCGAGACCGGCAACAGCGTTGAGCGCCTCGCAAAGATGGAGGCCAACAAGGCAAGTCCGGTCGTCGATATGGCCGTCGTCTCCATGGCTGACGCTCTTTCGGCCTCGCGCGCCGGCCTGATCGAAAAGATCGACAACACGAAGCTCACGAACTTCAACAAGCTCTACGACCTTGCCAAGGACCCGAACGGCGACGGCATGAGCGTCGGCTACACCTTTTACGCAACTTCGATCGTCTACCGATCCGACAAGATGGAAGTGAACTCCTGGGCCGACCTGCTCGACGAGAAGAATGCCAGCCATGTCGCCTTCCCGAACGTCACCACAAACCAGGGCCCGCCAGCGCTCTACATGGTCGGTGAGGCGATCGGCAAGAATACGCCGGATCTGAAGGAAGCCATCGCCGCCGTCGGCGCGAAGAAGGACGAGATCGTCACGTTCTACGTCAAGTCTTCGCAGCTCGTGCAGCTGATGCAGCAGGAAGAAATCTGGGCAGCACCTATCGGTCGCTTCTCCTGGGAGGGTTTCACCAAGCTCGGCCTGCCGATCAAGTGGGCGACGCCGAAGGAAGGCCAGACGGGCGGCATGAACGTCATGGTTCTGACCAAGGGTGCCAAGAACCAGGATCTGGCGCTGGAATTCATGGACTTCTGGCTCTCGACCGAAATCCAGACGGCACTTGCCGAAAAGCTGGTCGACAGCCCGGCCAACAAGGACGTCAAGGTCGCGCCGGAAATCGCTGAAAACCTCACCTATGGCGAGGAAACCGTGAAGAGCCTCAAGCTCATTCCGTCGGCCGTCGCTCTCGACAACCGCGAAGCCTGGCTTTCCGAGTGGAACGCCCAGGTCGGCCAGTAACAGCCATCGACAAACGCCCCCATCGCCGTGATGGGGGCAGTTTTGCGGGTCGGCCGGCAACCTTTGAGCCGATCCCGCAGTGAATGAACGCGACGAAAGGAAGACCAGGGATGTTTCAGAACCGCGCCGAGGCACTGGCGCTCGCTTTGCCGGCGGCGGTCTTTGCGGCGATCGTCTTTCTGGCGCCCGTCGTCATTCTGCTCGCCGAAGGCTTTCGCAGCGCCGACAGCTGGTCGCTTACAGCGTATGTCGATTTCTTCACCGACCCGCTGAACCGCACGGTCTTCCTGCGCACGTTCCGGCTCGGTCTGATGGTGACTGCCGTCTCGGCCGTGCTCGGCTACGCCGCTGCCTTTGCGATCGTCAATCTTTCACCGCGCAGCAAGGGGCAGATGATCGGCCTTGTCGTGCTGCCGCTTATGATTTCGTCGGTCGCCCGCACCTATGCCTGGATCGTCATTCTCGGGCGCACCGGCATCGTCAACCAGGCGCTGCAGCTCATCGGCCTTTCGGACGAACCGATCCGCTTTCTCTTCACCGAGACAGCCGTGTTTATCGGCCTGTTGCAGCTGTTCCTGCCGCTGATGATCCTGTCGCTGATCAGCGCGCTCGAGAACATGCCGAAGGATGCCATTCCGGCGGCGCGCGTGCTGGGTGCCAACTGGTTCCAGGTGTTCTGGAAGGTCATTCTTCCGCTCACAAAGGAAGGTCTCGTCATTGGCGGTACCCTGGTCTTCACCGGTTCGCTGACTGCCTATATCACCCCGGCAATCCTCGGTGGCTCCAAGGTGCTGATGCTCGAGACGCTGCTCTACCAGCGCGTCACCGTCGCCAATGATTTCGTCTCGGCGAGCGTCATTGCCTTCATCCTGATCGTCATGAGCTTTGCCGCCAATCTACTCCTGAAACGGCTCGCCACCGCGAGGAACAAGCGATGACCCCCCGCGTCTTTTCTCCCCTCGTCCTGTTTCTGGTGATCGCCTTCCTGATCGGGCCGTTCTTCATCATCGTCGCGGCATCACTGTCGGGCGGCGAGACCCTGGCTTTCCCGCCACAGGGCTTCTCGCTGAAATGGGTCGCCAAGGTCTTCACCGTCGAAAGCTTCCGTGAAAGCTTCGCCGTGTCGATGTTCCTTGCCATCGGTGGTACCGCGATGGCGCTGGTGCTTGGCATTCCCGCTTCCTACGCGCTTTCGCGCTACAAGCTGCCCTTCGGCGAAACCATCCGCACGATCGTGTCGTTGCCGATCATCGTGCCTGGTATCATCGTCGGCCTGGCGCTGCTGCGCTATATCGTCGTACCTTTCGGCTTCAACATCACGCTGGCGCTCTTCCTTGCGCATACGGCGCTGGTGCTGCCCTATGCTGTGCGTGTCGTCTCAGCGAGCCTCAACAATCTGCGCTCCGATATCGAGGAAGCGGCAGTGCTGCTCGGCTCTTCGCGCGCCGGAGCCTTCTTCCGGGTGGTGATGCCGAATATTCGCAGCGGCATTCTCGCCGCCTTCATTCTCGGCTTCGTCACGAGCTTCAACCAGGTGCCGGTCTCGCTGTTCCTGTCCGGTCCTGGCGTTCGCACGCTGCCGATCGACATGCTCTCCTATATGGAGATCACCTATGACCCGTCGGTGGCCGCTCTTTCAGCGCTGCTCGCCTTCATGTCCATCGGCATCGTTTTCCTTGCCGAACGCTTCCTAGGATTTTCCCGCTATGTCTGACGCTTCCTTCCTCAGCCTCGAAAAACTCACGCTCGCCTATGGCGATACCGTTGCGGTGAAGGATCTCGACCTGTCGATCCGCAAGGGCGAACTGGTGGCGTTCCTCGGTCCATCCGGCTGCGGCAAGACGACGACGATGCGCTCGATTGCCGGGCTGCTGACGCCCGCCTCGGGCCGCATTAGCCTCGACGGTGTCGACATCACGCGGGTTTCCGCCAACAAGCGTTCGGTCGGGCTCGTCTTCCAGTCCTATGCGCTTTTTCCGCATCTGTCGGTTTTCGAAAACGTCGCCTTCGGCCTGCGCCTGAAGAAGCAGCCGGCAAACGACATCGAGACGCGTGTGACCGCCGGCCTCAAATCCGTCGGCTTGTCGAAGTTCGCCACGCGCAAGCCGGCCGAGCTTTCCGGCGGCCAGCAGCAGCGCGTCGCGCTTGCCCGCTCGATGGTGATGGAACCGAAGGTCCTGCTGCTCGACGAGCCGTTGTCGAACCTCGACGCCCGGCTGCGGCTGGAGATGCGCACCGAGCTGCAGCGTGTGCAGAAGGAAACTGGCGTGACGATGATCTTCGTCACGCACGATCAGGGCGAGGCGCTGTCGCTTGCTGACCGGATCGTGGTGATGCTCAACGGCGCCATCGAGCAGATCGGCACGCCCGAGGATATCTACAACCGTCCGGTTTCCCGCTTTGTTGCCGACTTCGTCGGCTTCGAGAACATTTTTGCGGTCGAACGCGGCAAGCTCAAAGCCGCAAACGGCCCGATCGCCCTTTCCGAATCCCTGCCGCCTGACACGGCAGGGCTTGCGTGGCGTCCGCGCATGGTGACCCTTGGTTCTGGTCCTTTCCAAGGCACTGTGCGCGGAGCCTCTTTCTCAGGCAGCACACGCGAATACCTGCTCGATACGCCGCTCGGCGCGATCAAGGCCGAGGAGGATGCCGGCCTCGCCGCGCATCAGCCGGGCACGGAACTTACCTTCGATTTGCCGGTCGCCAAGGCGGCCCGGCTCGAGCGGTTCGGGTAATCAGTAATGGGCATCTGGATCGATACGGATATGGGTTTCGACGACATCGCTGCGGTGCTCGTCGTTCTCCATGCCAATGAGACGATTGACGGCATCTCGCTCGTGTTCGGCAACACGCCGCTCGAGCAGGTCAAGCGCAATGCAGCGAGTGCGGCGATGGCATTCGGCTGGTCGTTTCCCATCCATGAGGGCCGCGCCTTGCCGGTGCTCGGCAAGCTCGAAACCGCGGAGCGGATCCTCGGGCAAACCGGCATGCCGACCGTCGGCCTGACGCTTCCGGCGGCCCCGCCGCTGCCGACGAGCGACGCCTTCGCCGCGCTCTGCCGCTGGTTGGAGGAAGCCGAGGGACCGCGTCGTATCCTGGCGCTCGGGCCGCTGACCAACCTTGCCGCGCTCTGCCTTGCCCGCCCGGATCTGGCCGCGAAGATCACCGACCTGACCTGGATGGGCGGTGGCGTGACCAGCGGCAACCATACGGCCTCCGCCGAGTTCAACGCTTTCGCCGACCCGGAAGCACTGGCGATCGTGCTGGCGCACGAATTGCCGCTGCGCATGGTCGACCTCGACCTTTGCCGCAAGGTCTTCGCCTATCCCGATGATATTGCACCCATTCGTGCCACGGGCGGTGTCAATGCCACGCTGATCGCCGATCTGCTGTCCGGCTATGTGTCCATTGGTACCAGCCGCGGCCGGCCGGGCATGGCGATCTACGATCCGACCGCTGCGGTTGCATTCGTCAATCCGGGGGCGATTTCCTTCCGCAAGGCGCGCATCGATGCGGAGCTTGCAGGCTCGCTGACGCGTGGGCGCACCGTGGTCGAGATGCGTGAAAGCCACGCAGCCTTCAATGCCGAGTATGCGACTGACGTGCATGCGGAAACGGCGCGCGCGCAAATCCTCGGCGCCCTGATGAAGGAAGCCGCCAAGTGACGCGTCTGCAGGAACCGATGGACCTGATGGATCCGGCGCTGCGCACGCGCGCGGTTGCCGCGGCACGGGGTGCGGACGCATTCGATATGCTCATCACCGGCGGCGTCGTCGTCGACATGGTCACCGGTGAAAGGCGCGCTGCCGATGTGGGCCTTGTCGGTCTGCTGATCGCCAGCGTGCATGCCCCCGGTAGCCGCAGCGACGCCGCCTCGATGGTCGATGCCTCCGGCGCCTTCCTGTTGCCGGGCCTGATCGACACGCACATGCATGTCGAAAGCTCGATGGTCACGCCCGCAACCTATGCCAATGCGGTGCTGCCGCGCGGCGTCACGACCGTAGTCTGGGACCCGCACGAATTCGGCAATGTCTGCGGCATGGCCGGCGTTCGCTGGGCTGCAGACGCCATCGTGGACCTGCCGTTGCGCTGCGTTCTGCTGGCGCCTTCCAGCGTGCCATCAGCGCCTGGCCTGGAATTGGCGGGCGCCGACTTCGATGCCGATGCCATCGCCACGATGCTTTCCTGGCCCGAGATCGGCGGCATCGCCGAGATGATGAACATGCGCGGCGTTATCGATGGCGATCCGCGCATGCACGCAATCGTCCAGGCAGGGCTTGCCGCGGGCAAGCCGGTCAACGGCCACGCGCGCGGCCTTGCCGGTGCGGACCTGCAGGCATTCGTGACCGCGGGCGTCAGCTCGGACCACGAACTGGTTTCTTCGGACGACCTGATGGCCAAGCTTCGCGCCGGGCTCTCGATCGAACTGCGCGGCTCGCACGATCACCTATTGCCCGAGTTCGTCGAGGCGCTGAATACACTCGGCCATCTGCCGCAAACCGTGACGCTTTGCACTGACGATGTCTTTCCTGATGATCTCGATCGCTCGGGTGGGCTCGACGACGTCGTGCGGCGGCTCGTGCGCTATGGCCTAAGGCCCGAATGGGCGCTTCGCGCCGCGACGCTGAACGCCGCGACCCGCCTCGGCCGTGCCGACCTCGGCCTCATCGCCCCCGGACGGCGCGCCGATATCGTGATCTTCGAGGATCTTACCGATCTCGAGGCCCGTGCCGTGATCGCCGGCGGCAAACAGGTCGCCGTTGCCGGACGGATGATCGATGCCCTGCCGAGGACCAATGTAGAAGCGCTTGCCGGCACCATGAAAATCGAGCCATTGAGCGAGACCGATTTCGCCATTGCGTCGACCGGTTCAAAGGTGAGGGTCGCTACGGTCGATCGCCCGCGCTTCACGCAGTGGGGCGAGGTTCTGGCCGCGGTCGAGAATGGCTTCGTCGTTCCGCCGCAAGGCGCAACGTTGATCGCCGTCGCTCATCGCCACGGCCGCGCCGACAGCAAGCCGCGCGTCGGCCTGCTTACCGGTTGGGGAGAGTGGCGCGGTGCATTCGCGACCACCGTTTCACACGACAGCCACAACCTGACAGTCTTCGGCGGCAATGCCCGCGACATCATGGAGGCGGCCAATGCCGTCATCGCCGCCGGTGGCGGCATGGCTGTCGCATCGGCGGGCAAGATCGACGCGGTCCTGCCGTTGCCGCTCTGCGGCCTCGTCTCCGATGCACCGTTGGCCGATGTGTCTGCCGGCTTTGCCGCCCTGCGCGATGCTGTCGGGCGGATCGTCGATTGGCAGCCGCCTTACCTCGTCTTCAAGGCCTGCTTCGGGGCAACGCTTGCCTGCAATGCAGGGCCGCACCAGACCGATCGCGGCATCGCCGATGTGCTAACCGGAAAGCTTCTCGAAAATCCGGTGCTCGAAGTCCTCTGAGGCATCAAGCACGGCGACGATTGTCGCCCTCAGACTGCTGACAACGTCAGTACGAGGAGTAAGGAAGGCTCGGCGTTAGCCAAATTCTCCTTCATTCCTGTGCCTGTCACAGGAATCTGGCCAGCCCAAGTCCTTGGGCTGAACGGTCTTTTGACCTGACGGACGTCAGCTCGCTCCGGCACGGGGCAGGAATGAGGCAGAACTGAGCGAGCCTTTCGTCAACCAGGCATTCTCAAGCTTTGTCATCATGCTCAGGCGTCGATTGACGCCCCGCTGATCCCTTCGGCAACCACCGGCCTCTACCGAAGGGGCGCGACGTTTCGGAGCAGCGGACATTCTGAGCGACGGCGTTACATGTTCAGAGGCCGGCCGAAGCACTCAGTTCCTGTTCCACCAATGTCGTCCAGAAGGTGGTGCCCGGACCAATCGCGTCGTCGTTGAAGTCATAGGCCGTGTTGTGGTGCAGTGCGCCGTCGACGGCGGGTCCGTTGCCGAGCCAGACGTAGCAGCCGGGAGCTTCGAGACCAAAGAAGGCGAAGTCGTCGCCGGCGGTCGATGGCGGAAACTGCGTGCGGGTCTTTTCGCCGAAGACGGCACGGGCTGCCGAAAGGGCGCGTTCGCTGGCGCCGGCGTCATTGACCACGGGCGGAATGCGACGCTCGAACGCGTAGTCGACCTTGATGCCATACATCTCGGCCGTACCGCGCGCCAGCCGGCCGATCTCTTCCTCGAGCTGATCGCGAACAGGAGGCGTGTAGGCGCGCGCCGTGCCGCCGATCTCGACCGTATCGGGAATGACGTTGAGCGCCTTCGGGTCGCCGGCGCGAACGGAGCAGGCGCTGACGACGGCCGGCTGTAGCGGATCGACGACGCGGCCGACGATCGATTGCAGTGAGGCGAGGAACGTGCCGGCTGCCGTCACCGGGTCGCGGCCGAGATGCGGCTTGGCGCCGTGGGTGCCGACGCCGCGGAAAGTCAACCGCCAGCTGTCGGACGAGGCGAGCTGCGGTCCGGCGACGACGGCCATCTCGTCGGGGTGAAGGCCGGGCATGTTGTGCAGGCCGTAAACCGCGTCGCAGGGGAAGAGCCGGAAGAGGCCATCCTCGACCATGCGCTTGGCACCGCCACGACCTTCTTCGGCCGGCTGGAAGATGAAATGCACCGTGCCGGAAAAATTGCGCGTCCTGGCGAGATGGCGGGCGGCGCCAAGCAGCATGGCGGTGTGGCCGTCATGGCCGCAGGCATGCATCTTGCCGGCTTCCTTCGATTTGTATGGCCGCTCGGCCAACTCCGGCATGGCGAGGGCATCCATATCGGCGCGAAGGCCGATGGAGCGGGTGCCGTTGCCGATCTGCAGCGTGCCGACGACACCGGTTTTTCCAAGGCCCCGGTGGATTTTAAGCCCGGCTTCTTCAAGCAGTTTCGCGACCAGATCGCTTGTGCGAACCTCCTCGAAGCCAAGCTCCGGATGGGCGTGGAGATCACGACGGAATTCGGTGAGGAAGGGCAGATCGTTGGTGATCCCATCTGGCACGCGCATTGTCTGGCAGTTCCTTGCATGTCTGTCGGAGAAGGGCCGTCGAATTCCCCAGATTTGCGTCTGCCGGGGCGCCCTTTCGGTTTGATCGAAGTGGTAAACGGTATAGACGAAAACCGCCGGAACCAGAACAGTGCGCCGGCGTTTTCATTGCCTTTCGTTCGAAGCCTTGGTGGCGCAGAAGAGGACAGTACCGATGCAGCCGCATGAATTCTGGCAGGATGTGTTCCCGCCGAAAAGTTTCGATACTGGAAGCGGTTATCGGGATTTCTTCCCGGCAACTCTCGAAGACGGTCGCCAGATCCTGTTGCCGATCCGGCAGCTCTCCGATGGCAAACACGCGCTGGCCTCGCTGATCATCAACCAGGCGAGTTTTGCGGTCGAAGAAGCGCTGGCAACGGAACTGGCCACCAGGCTCGCGCCGTTAAAACCGGATGTCATCGCCGGTCTGCCGACGCTGGGGCTGACCCTCGCAGCTGCCGTCGCCCGCAAGCTCGGCCATGCCCGTTACGTGCCGCTCGGAACGTCGCGCAAATTCTGGTATGTCGACGATCTCTCTGTGCCGCTGTCGTCGATCACCACGCCCGACCAGAAGAAACGGCTCTACGTCGATCCGCGCATGCTGCCGCTGCTTGAGGGCAAGCGCGTTGTGCTCGTCGACGACGTCATCTCCAGCGGCACGTCGATCGTTGCCGGCTTGACGCTGATGGAGACTTGCGGCGTCGAGCCGATCGCAATCGGTGCAGCCATGCTGCAGACCGAGCGTTGGCGACAGCCTCTGGCCGATCTTGCGCCGCGTTGGCCGGAGTGCGTGGTCGGTGTGTTCCGCACGCCGTTGCTGGCCCGAGGGGAAGACGGCGCCTGGCGCGCCGCCTGAGCCTTATCGCCGATAAAGTGCCCGCGCTATTGCGCCGGCCGGACCTCGTAATAGACGGTCGCAGCAGTGCCGGCGGTCTTGGCGATGGTGTAGACGTCGTAGGACGCCTGCGGATCGTTGCCCATGCCAAGCGAACCTGCGGGCATGCCGGGCACGGCAATGCCAGCAATGTCCGGCTTTTCGGACACAAGCTTCTGTACTGCCTCAAGCGGCACATGCCCTTCTACGACATAACCGTCGATGACGGCGGTGTGGCACCCCTCCATGTCGGCCGGCACGCCGAGCCGGGACTTGATCGGCGTCATGTCGGCTTCGTCGCGGATATCGACCTTGAAGCCTGCTGCCTCCATGGCTTCCGCCCATTGTTCGCAGCAGCCGCATTGCGGATCCTTGTAGATCGTCATCGGGCCTGCTGCGATCGCCACACCGGCCGTGAGCATCGTCATGCCCATGATCGCACCGGCGATGAAATGTCTGCGGTTGAGGTCCATCATCGGACGCTCCTTTCTTTTCAGTTCGGCCTCGTCGTCCAAGGCCCGGAATTGTCGTTATACCGGGCCTTGGACATTGGATTACTTGATCTCGGTCACAGTGAGCTTGCCATCGACCCGGTCGGCGACGAATTCGATCGCAGTGCCTTCCTTGAGCTTGGCTAGTATCGCATCATCCTTGACCCGGAACACCATGGTCATCGCAGGCATGTCGAGGTTCTTGAGATCTTCATGGGCGATGGTCACCTTCTTGGCCGAGGCGTCGAGCTTCTTGACCGTCCCCTTGGTGAATTCCGCAGCCTGCGCGGAAGCGGCGATGGCGAGAGCGGCAAACAATGTGAGGAGCGTTTTCATAGTGTCATCCTTTCAGTGGGTTACAGTTATTTCTTCACGACTTCGAGCGGCCCATGCATGCCGGCGTCGTAGTGGCCGGGGACCAGGCAGGCGAACTGGAACGTGCCGTTGTTGGTGAAGGTCCAGACGATCTCGCCGGATTTGCCGGGCTCGAGCCGGATGGCGTTCGGATCAGCGTGTTCCATGTCCGGAAACTTCTCCATCGCGGCCTTGTGCTCCTGAATCTGCGCCTTGTCGTCGAGCACGAACTCATGTTCGAGTTCGCCGACATTCTTGATGGCGAAGCGCACGGTCTGCCCCTGGCGGACTTGATGCTTGCCGGCGTGAAGATCATCTTGCCGTCGTCGGTTTCCTTCATCGTCACGCGTACGGTCTGGGTCGCCTTCTTGGCGTCGCCCGGTTTGCCGACCGACATGACATCATGACCGCCGGCGTGAGAGCCGCTGGCCAGCATCGGCGAGGCGAGCGAGGAAGCGGCGAGGAACGCCAGCGCGAAAAGTGTCGTCTTCATCTTTGTTTCCTTGGTTGTTTTGGAAGAGGTCATTGCGGTCAGCCCTTTTTTGCGGGCGGCGGCGTGATCATTGTCTTGGCATCGGTTGCCCGGTTGGTTTCCGGCAACGCGCCGGTCCATTCCCAGGCCTGCGTTCCCGGCGGGTTTTCGTACCAGCCGGGGTCGCTGTAATCGCCGGCGGAGATGCCTTCGCGCACCTTCACCACCGAGAACATGCCGCCCATCTCCAACGCGCCGTGCGGGCCCCAGCCCGTCATCATCGGGATGGTGTTGTCGGGAAGCGGCATTTCCATTTCGCCCATGTCGGCCATCCCGGCCGTGCCCATGGGCATGTAGTCGGGCTTGATCTTGCGGATCTTGGCCGCGACCTGGGTCTTGTCGGCGCCGATGAAGGTCGGGATGTCGTGGCCCATCGCATTCATCGTGTGGTGCGATTTGTGGCAATGGATCGCCCAATCGCCTTCGTACTTGGCGTCGAACTCGTAGGCGCGCATGGCGCCGACGGGGATGTCGATCGAGACCTCCGGCCACCGAGCTTCCGGGCGAACCCAGCCGCCATCGGTGCAGGTCACTTCGAAATCGTAGCCGTGCATGTGGATCGGATGGTTGGTCATCGTCAGGTTGCCGACGCGCACCCGCACCCGGTCGTTCTTGGCAACAACCAACGGATCGATGTCCGGGAAGATGCGGCTGTTCCAGCACCACATGTTGAAGTCCGTCATCTCCATGATGCGCGGAACATAGGTGCCGGGGTCGATGTCATAGGCGTTGAGTAGGAAGACGAAGTCGCGGTCGACCCGCATGAAGGCCGGATCCTTCGGGTGAATGACGAAGAAGCCCATCATGCCCATGGCCATCTGCACCATCTCGTCGGCGTGCGGGTGGTACATGAAGGTTCCGGACTTCACGAGATCGAACTCGTAGACGAACGTCTTGCCCGCAGGGATATGCGGCTGAGACAGTCCACCGACGCCATCCATCCCCGAAGGCAGGATCATGCCGTGCCAATGGATCGTCGTGTGCTCCGGCAGCTTGTTGGTGACGAAGATGCGCACCCGGTCGCCTTCGACCGCCTCGATCGTCGGCCCGGGAGACTGGCCGTTATAGCCCCAGAGATAGGCGGTCATGCCGTCGGCCATCTCGCGTTCCACCGGTTCGGCGACGAGATGGAATTCCTTGACGCCGTTGTTCATCCGGTGCGGCAGCGTCCAGCCGTTGAGCGTAACGACCGGGTTGTAGTCCGGCCCGCTCGTCGGCACGAGCGGCTTCTGGGTGGCGGCGTTGTCCATGCCTGCCGCCTCCGGCAGGCCGGATGTCGAGGTTTGCGCCCAGGCGGTGGTAGAAACGAGTGCCGCGCCGGCACCGAGGATTTGTCGTCTGTTGAACATGGTCATCGTTCCTTTCAATCCGCATCCGCTGCGGCAGGAGCGGCGGTTTCGACCGCAGTGCCTTCTTCCCCGCCGCCATGGATGGCCGTCATCAGATCGGCGTCCGCCAGCCAGAAATCGCGTTTGGCGTTGATGGAGAGGATCACCGAGTCCACCTTGGCGCGCGTGTCGGCGAGCATTTCGAAGGTGCTGGTGATCATGCCGTTGTAGCTGAGGGTGGCCTCTTCCTCGATCTTGCTGCGCAAGGGCACGACGTTGTTGCGATAATGTCTGGCGATATCGTAGCGCGATCGATAGGCCTGATAGGCCGAGCGAGCTTCCGAGCGGACGTTGACGGCCTTCTCGGCAAGCAGGTTGGCAGCGCGCATATGCGCCAGTTCCGCCTTGCGCAAGCGCGCCTGGCCGGTGTCGAAGATCGGGATGGAGAACTCCAACTCACCCTGGCCGGTGGTCTCGACCTTGGTGTCCCCGTCTTCGCGTTCGCGCTCGGCTTCTGCCCCTGCGACGAGCGTGAGTTCGCTGACGAAGCGTGTCGCGTCGGTCAACCGATAGGACTTTGCCACGGCCTCAAGCTCGAGGCGGGCCATCTGCAGGTCGACACGGCGCTTGAGCGCTTCGCCCTCGATGCTGTTCCGGTGGGCGAGGGTCTTCGGCAGGTCGCAGTCGGTTCGGGACCTGGTAGTCGGCGTCCGCTCCCCAGAGACCCATTTTCCGGGTGAGGCTTTCCTTGGCAAGTCGTGCCGCAAGCCGGGCTTGCGCCACCTGGCCGGCGAGTTCGGCATTGAAGACGTGCTCGCGTGCCTGGTCACCCTTGCCCATAGAACCGGTTTCGCCCAGCTTGGCGGCGAGTTCGGAGGATGCGTCGGCTGCGGCCTGCGCCCGGTTGAGCTGCCCGACCGTTTCCCAGGCCGAAACCGTCTCGACCCATGCGCGCCGGGTTTCTGCCGCAAGCGCAAGCGTTCGAAGGGCCGCCGCAAGTTGCGCCTGGCGAAAGCGGGTGTCGGCAACGGCGATGGTCTTCTCCCGCGTCATTAGCGCCAGGATATTGGTGGTGATCAGCCCCTCAATGGCGCGATAGGCTTGAAGCTCCGGCGCCCCGATCCCGGTGGTACCGATCGAAACAGTCGGGTTGAGGAGCATCGTTGCCTGCCAGGCATCCGCCGACGCATCGCCCAGATCCGCATAGGCGGCCTGCAGGCCCCTGTTGTTGAGAAGCGCGATCTGCACGGCGGTGTCGGCATCGACCGATTTGCGTGCCAGCAGGGCTTTCACCTGTGCTTCAGCCTTTGCGGCCTGCTCGCGGTTCTGGATCCAGACGCTTCTCTTCGCAGTGCCTGCGCTGACCTTGGCCTCGACCGCGGTAAAGCCGGCGTCCTTTGCCGAATATTCTGCGGTTGTGGTGCAGCCGGCAAGCGCCAGCGGCAAGCCGATGATCGCGGCGAGCTTGAACCTTTGCCTGCTCATGATGCGCCTCCCTTGGCGGGAGACTGGGCGTCGTTGAGCGGCACCCAGCGTTTTGGACCGACAGGCTCACGGTGGACATAGCCGGCAACAGGGCTTCGGTAAGCCTGACCGCCGGCGCCAGTGGAACTTTGCGAGGGATCGGCGAGGCTTGTGACCTCGGCAGGCATCGTGGTGGCGCATCCGCCCAAAAGGATGGGCAGGAGCGCCATGGGAAACAGACGTTTCATGGTTCAACCTGAAATGTGAATGATGGATATCGGCGTCCGACCGGCAAAGCCGGGCAGGCCAAGACCGCGCGTGCGGTCAGCTGTTCACGAAATCAGGCTCTTGGAGGGCGATGCAGACCAGCGGGCTCGCCTGGGCTGAGTTGCGACTGCAGGCCGAAGCTTAAAGCGGAGCGTGGAAGACCGAAGCGGGCTTCACCGGCGTCGGCAAGAACGGCAACGGACGCACAGAAGGTCTTGCAGCAATCCTTCTTGTCGGCCTTGCTGCTATCGCCGATGGGTTTTGCCTTGCCGCTTTCGGCACTTGGGCAATGCTCGTTCAGCGCTGAGGCACTGATATCGACCGAGGCATCTGTCTGCATCGCCGCGTGCTTTTGCATCGCCGCGTGCATCTGCATGGCTGTGTGTGATGCGACATGGGTCATGCCGGCGGCGCTGGAAAAGGGCAGCACAGCCAGCGACAGCATCGTCACCAGCTTGAGCATCGTCAGCAGACGCTGATATGCAGTTCGTACCTTTTCCATCATCAATCCGTAGAAACGCTGTCGATTCCTGTCAATGCTACCGGCGGGACCGAGGCTCACGAATGCGTGAGCCTCGGTCAGTTTCGGTCTTCAGGCCTGTCGGCGATTGCGGACCGGGTCGATGCCGGCCGGGCCGAAGCGCGCGGGCTCGAGGGCCTTGCCCGGTTCGTTGGCCATGTCGGCGAGATCGTCGAGGATCGGGCAATCCGGTCGTCCGTCGCCGTGGCAGTTGGCGGCCAGATGCTTGAGCGTCCGGCTCATAGCCTTCAACTCCTCCGCCTTGCGCTCGAGGATATCGACGTGTTCGAGCGCGATCTTCTTCACCTCACTGCTGGCGCGCGAACGATCGCGCCAGAGTGTCAAGAGGTCGGTCATCTGCTCGACGGTGAAACCGAGATCGCGGGAGCGGCGGATGAAGCGCAGGGTGTGGACGTCGTTGTCGCCGTAGTTGCGATAGCCGGCCTCGCTGCGATCGGCCGGAGGAATGAGGCCGATCGTTTCGTAATAGCGGATCATCTTCGTCGAGACGCCGGAGGCGCGTGCGACTTCGCCGATGTTCATGGCTTCACCTTTCAAGAGGCGCGCAGAGCGCGGGCATTCATCTCGAATATAGGAACTCTCCCCGGCGGACGCCATGCGGGCGTGTCCCGCCGGGGAGAGGCTTTGATGTTATCGCGCCGCTGGCGTTTGCGCGACGACGCCGCGAAAACCCCTCAGCCGAAGCGCGTTTCCGAGCACGAAGACGCTGGAAAGCGCCATGGCACCGGCGGCGAAGATCGGCGACAGCAACAGGCCATAGGGCGGATAAAGCGCGCCCGCTGCAACCGGGATCAGGACCGCGTTATAGGCAAAGGCCCAGAACAGGTTTTCTTTGATGTTGCGGATCGTTGCCTTCGACAGCGCGATCGCGTTGGGCACGCCCAGGAGATCGCCGGACATCAGCACAACATCGGCGCTTTCGATCGCGACATCGGTGCCGGTACCGATCGCAAGTCCGACATCGGCTTCGGCAAGAGCAGGCGCATCGTTGATACCGTCGCCGACGAAGGCGACGGCGCGACCGTCTGCCTTCAGGCGCTTCAGAGCAGCAATCTTGCCGTCGGGCAGCACCTCGGCGATCACTTCGTCGATCCCGAGCTTGGCGGCGATCGCTTCGGCCGTCCGGCGGTTGTCGCCGGTAATCATCGCCACCTTGAGACCGAGATCGTGCAACATGCGGATCGCCTGCGGCGTCGTTTCCTTGATCGGGTCGGCAACGGCGATGATGGCGGCAAGCTTGCCGTCGATTGCTGCATAGAGCGGGCTCTTGCCTTCCGACCCGAGGCGGGCTGCCTGGTCGGCAAACACCGAGACGTCGAGCTTCAGCCGGGTCATCAGCCGATCGGCGCCGACATGGATGCTCCGCCCATTCACCGTGGCGCTCGCGCCGAATCCGGGAACAGCCTCGAAGTTCGCGGCGGTCGGAATGGCGATGCCTTCGGACTTCGCCGCTTCGACGATTGCCTCGGCGATCGGGTGTTCCGATCGGGTTTCGACGGCGGCGACGAGTGCAAGCACCTCGCTGCGCTCAAAACCGGCTGACGTGTCGAGATCGGTCAGTTCCGGGCGACCCTTGGTGAGCGTGCCCGTCTTATCGACGGCAATGATCTCGGCATTGCGCAGTGTCTGCAACGCCTCTCCCTTGCGGAACAGCACACCCATCTCGGCGGCACGACCGGTGCCGACCATGATCGAGGTCGGGGTCGCTAGGCCCATCGCGCAGGGGCAGGCGATGATCAGCACCGCGACGGCGTTGACGAGCGCGAAGGTCAGCGCGGGATCCGGGCCGAAGACGAGCCAGATCGCGAAAGTAAGGACTGCCATGGCGATGACGGCCGGAACGAACCAGGCCGTCACCTTGTCGACCAGCGACTGGATCGGCAGCTTGGCGCCCTGGGCCTGTTCGACCATGCGAATGATCTGGGCAAGCACAGTGTCGGCACCGACCTTGGTGGCGCGGAAGGTGAAGGAGCCTGTTTTGTTGATGGTGCCGCCGACGACGTCGCGCCGGCGATCTTCTCGACGGGAACCGGCTCGCCGGTGATCATCGATTCGTCGACGTAGGAATTGCCATCGACAACGGTACCGTCGACTGGCACGCGGTCGCCGGGGCGCACCAGCACGGTGTCGCCGGCATGCACGTCGGCGAGCGGAATCTCGATCGTTTCCCCATCGCGAACGACGCGCGCCGTCTTTGCCTGCAGGCCCATCAGGTGCTTGATCGCTTCCGAGGTGCGGCCCTTGGCGCGGGCTTCAAGCACCCGACCGAGCAGGATCAGCGTCACGATGACGGCCGCGGCTTCATAATAGACGTTGGCCGTGCCCTCGGGCAAAAGCCCAGATGCGAAGGTGGCAACGACCGAATAGCCCCAGGCGGCGGCCGTGCCGATGGCGACGAGCGAATTCATGTCGGGCGCGAGACGCAACAGGGCCGGTATGCCCTTCTGGTAGAAGCGCAAGCCCGGGCCGAAGAGCACGAGCGTCGTCAACACGAACTGCAGATACCAGCTCTCCTGCATGCCGATATTGATCATGACGAAGTCGTGCACGGCCGGGATGAAGTGCGAGCCCATTTCCAGGACGAAGATCGGCAGCGTCAAGGCTGCGGCAACCAGCAACGCGCGGCTGAGACGCCGGCTTTCGCGCTCGCGCTTTTCGGCCTCCTCATCGGTGTTCGCATCGCCGGTGATGCGCTTGGCGTCATAACCGGCGGCGCGCACGGCCTCTTCGAGACTGGCGACTGTTGCAATGCCCTTGGTGAGGCGCACCGAGGCGCGCTCGGTCGCCAGGTTGACGCTGGCGTCAGCGACGCCGGGCACCGCTTTCAATGCCTTTTCGATACGGGCGACACAGGAGGCGCAGGTCATACCTTCGATTGCCAGCTCGATCGATTCCTCAGCGGCGCCATAGCCGCTGTTTTCGATTGCCTTGACGATGTCGGCGGTCTTGGTCGATCCATCGAACCTGACATCGGCCCGTTCCGTGGCAAGGTTGACAGAGGCGGATGTCACCCCTGGGACTGCTCGGATGGCCTTCTCGACGCGCGCGACGCACGAGGCACAGGTCATTCCCTCGACCGGTATGCTGGCCGTCAGGGCGTTGCCGGCGATTGCTACGGCGCTCTTCGTTTCGATGGTGGTCACGGATCCCATGATCGTGCTCCTTTTCCTTTTCTTTTATCGGAAGATGGGGCTTCCAACGATGGGAAGGTCAAGGGCGGTTTGAAACATTTCTTCATGCAGCAAGGCATCGCATTCAAATGCTCAGTGCTGGTGATGCGAATGCACGACGGCGTGACCCTTGCCACGTGCAATCAGCCAGCGATTGACGGGAAACGCGGCGGCCCCGGCAACAAGGAGCGCGACCGCAAGGCTCGCCCAGAAGAGGAGAGACGTTACGCCTGCATCCATCGCTCCGGGGATGAACAGCATCAGGGCGTTGTCGACGATTTCCATGATGACGATGGACGCCGTGTCGGCGGCAAGCGCCAGCTTCAGGACCACCGCGAACGGCATGCCTGCCTTCAGCAGCGGAAACATGGTCAGGCCGTAGCCGAAGACAAAGGCAAGGAAGACGGCGAGTGCAATGGTCTGGACATTGCCCCAACCAAGCGCCGAGCCGATGACCATGCCGAGCACCTCGCCGATGGCGCATCCTGTCAGGCAATGCACCGTGGCAGAGAGCGCGAGACAGTTGAGTGACATGCTTTCGGGTTTCGAGGGACTGGCGGTCACGCTGCGGTGATCATGTCGGTGCCCGTCGTGTTCGTCGTGTTGCATGCTCGGTCTCCGTGAAGATGGGGAGCCGGCAAGCTAGAGCTTCCCACCGTTGTAGGGTCAAGGCGTGCGGCGGCGTCAAACGACAAACGCCCCGGCTTTGGGAGCCGAGGCGCGCCAACCGGTGACTGGAGGCACCGTTGCGATCTTGATTTAGAGCTGGCGGCCCTCATAGCCTGCCGTCTTCAGCGCGTCGGCAATCGGGCCGGATGCGGCGGCGGTGTCGACGCTGATTTCGCGCGCGCCGAGATCGATCTTGACGGTTGCCTGCGGATCAACGCTCAGGATCGCCTTTTGCACGACGCCGGCGCAATGTCCGCAGGTCATGTTGTCGATCTTGTAATTCTGCATCGCTTGTCTCCTTCTTTTCGATGTGAGACAAACATGAGGTTTCCCACCGTTGGAAGGTCAAGAGGCCATTCCACTATATTTATTCGGCGTGCTTCGGCCGCCGAACCCGGTGGCGAAAGTGCCAGGAATCGGCCTGCCAATCGGCCGCAACTGCTCCGAAAAATTTGAAAGTCTTTCCTTGTCGAACCCTGGAATAGACGGCTAGCAGTCGGCCGCCGGACGACGCACAATCCGAAGGCTGTGCACAAGGGCATTCGCGTCGTCTCAAGGGGGCGGACGATCGCCCGCCCGGCACGGACCGGAAATGGTCCGTGATGCGATCGCACCGGATAATTCGGGGATGATCGAAATGCACTGGTCGGGTACTGGAGGAGACTGTGGCCCGATCTCTGTCGTTCGGCTGCGTCGTCGCGACGCCGCCAAGGGAGGAAATATGTTTGAACGACTATTCAAGTTAAACGAGCATGGGACGTCCGTGCGCACTGAGGTGATCGCCGGCGTCACGACATTCCTGACGATGTCCTACATCATCTTCGTCAACCCCGACATTCTGTCGTCCACGGGCATGGATAGGGATGCCGTCTTCGTCGCGACCTGTATTGCCGCGGCGCTCGGCTCGGCCGTCATGGCGCTCGTCGCCAACTGGCCGATCGGCATGGCGCCAGGCATGGGCCTCAACGCCTTCTTTGCGTTTACCGTCGTCGCAGCCCTCGGCTTTACCTGGCAGCAGGCGCTGGGTGCCGTGTTCATCTCGGGCATGATCTTCCTGATCCTGACGGTAACAGGGGTCAGAAGCTGGTTGATCGCCGGTATCCCGCATTCGCTCAGAAGCGCGATTGCGACCGGTATCGGTCTTTTCCTCGGCATCATCGCGCTGAAGAATGCCGGCATCGTCGTCGACAATCCGGCGACGCTGGTCGGTCTCGGCGACCTGAAGCAGACCGGACCGCTGCTGGCGATCCTTGGCTTCTTCGTCATTGCAGTGCTCGATTCGCTCAAGGTCCGCGGCTCGATCCTGATCGGCATCCTCGTCGTCACCATTCTGTCGATGCTACTGGGGGTGAGTGAGTTCAAGGGCATTGTTTCCGCGCCGCCGAGCATCGCGCCCACCTTCATGCAGCTCGATATCATGGGCGCGCTCCATGGCGGCTTGCTCCACGTGATCCTCGTCTTCGTGCTCGTCGAAGTCTTCGATGCCACGGGTACGCTGATCGGTGTGGCCAAGCGCGCCAAGCTGGTGGAAGAAGGAAAGCCAAGCCGCCTCGGCCGGGCGCTTCTGGCCGACAGCACCGCCATCGTTGCCGGCTCGCTGATCGGCACCAGCAGCACCACCGCCTATGTCGAAAGCGCCTCCGGCGTCCAGGCAGGCGGTCGCACGGGCCTGACGGCGCTGACCGTCAGCGTGCTCTTCCTTGCCGCCCTGTTCTTCTCGCCGCTGGCAGCGGCCGTTCCGTCCTATGCGACGGCACCGGCTCTGCTCTATGTTGCCGGCCTGATGATGCGCGAACTGACGGAAGTTGACTGGGACGACCTGACGGAAGCGGCGCCTGCCGCACTCACGGCACTGGCCATGCCCTTCACCTACTCGATCGCCAACGGCCTTGCCTTCGGCTTCGTGAGCTATGTCGTGCTCAAAGTGTTCACCGGCAAGTGGAGCGTCATCCATCCGGCAACGCAGCTGGTCGCAGCGCTCTTCATCGTGCGCTTCGCCTTCTTCGCCGAATAGGAAAAAGGCCGGGGCAGACAACGCCCCGGCCTCACATAACTTCCCCCGCGAAGCTGGCCGGACTGCAGGCGTTTCCTGCGGCTCCGGTCTTTTTGCGTTTGGCGGTGGTTGGTGGCGCGAGCGCTCCTCGATCAGTATTGCCCGGCCGGCAGATGCACCACGAGGCCGTCAAGCGCGTCGGAAACAGTGATCTGACAGCTGAGCCGGCTTCTTTCGTCCGGATTGACGACGCAATCCAGCATATCCTGCTCCTGATAGTCGGGCGATGGCAGCCGGCCGGCCCATGTCCCGTCGATATAGCAGTGGCAAGTGCCGCAAGCGCAGGAACCGCCGCATTCGGCGGCGATGGCATCGATGCCGTTCTGCACGGCTGCCGACATCACCGACTGGCCGATTTCGGCCTCAACCTCGGTCGATTTCCCCTCGGCATCCACAAAGACAATCCTGGGCATTGCATGGTCTCCACTCAAATCTGAAATCGTTCGAATTGCTTCGCGCTGGAGGGCGCATCTGTTGGCGTTCAGGCCGGCTTGATGGCGATCTGCAGCCGCTTGGGGCCGCGCACCGAAAGGCCTCGCTTGTATTCGGGCTCTTCGTCGACAAGCTCGATCGTCGGGAAGCGCCGCAACAAGGTGCTGAAGATGATGTCCATGTCGAGCCGGGCGAGATGGTTGCCGAGACAGAAATGCACGCCACCGCCAAAGGCCAGATGCCTGTTGGGGGTGCGACCGATGTCGAACGCATTGGCGTTTTCGAACTGCTTGGGATCGCGGTTGGCAGCGCCGTAAAGCACTCCGAACTTCGTGCCGCGCGCGAAAGTCCGCCCGCCGATTTCCACGTCCTCGATGCAGTGGCGATGGAAGAACGGCAGCGGTGACTCGTAGCGGAACATCTCCTGCACGGCCGTCTGGATCAATGCAGGGTCCTTTCGCAGCCGCGCCATCTGTTCGGGAAACCGCAGCAGCGCATGCATGCCGCTTCCAAGCACGTCGATGGTCGATCCATGGCCGGCCATCAGGATCAGCATGCAGGTCGAGATGAACTCGTCTGAATTCATCGCGCCGGCACGTTCGGCCTCGATCAGGACCGAGATGAGGTCGTCCTTGGGGTTTCGCTCGCGCTCGTGTTTCAGAACCGTCAGGTATTCGTAGAATTCGGTGGTGTTGGTCTCGGCGATGCGCTTGCGTTCATCCGACCGGTCGACGTCGAAAAACTGGACGATGTTCTCCGACCAGATGCGCAACTGGGGACAGTCTTCGTCCGGAACGCCGAGCAGTCGGCCGATGATGTGACCGGGCACGTGGGCGGCGAGATCATCGACGAAATCGATCTGGCCGCGATCGGCGAGGCTGTCGATCAGCCTGTCGACATAGGCCTGGATCTGATCGCGTAGCTTGGCAATCATCGCCGGCGTGAACAGTTTGAAGACCTGTCTGCGCAGCCGGTCGTGTACGGCGCCATCGCTGTCGAGCAGGCTAAACTGCACAAAGCGGGAGTGGTGCGGCATGTCGTGCCAGTTGCCGGCGCGCTGGATCCTGGCGATTTCCTCTGATGTCGCGATGTCCTCGAGCGAGCGAACCATACGCTTGTCCATGACGATTGCCGAGACATCCTCGAAGCGCGAGGCCAGCCAGATGTCGAAGTCCTCGTAATAGTGCAGACCGTCCTTGTCGCGCAGCGCCTTGTAGGTCGGATAGGGATCGCGCGCGAAATCGGGGGACAAGGGAGTAAACGCGACCTCCACCTGGCTCTCCGTCGATAAGGTCTCTGCCATTTGCCGCACTCCCTGCAAAAACTGCATGATAGCGTCATCAGGCAGTACTGGGAAATGCAGCAATCTCGCGAGATAATGGACAAAACTCGCATCGCCATGCAGAGTGTCGCGCATGTTGGCTGAGCGCGAAGAGATCTATTTTCACACACCGGCACGTTTTGCAGGCGCGTTCCCCTACAAGGCGCTGGTTGCCGGCGCGCGGGTGGCGTTGCCGGAGGAGTCGCCGATACGCAAGCGCTTCCATCAGCACGTGCTCGTTCACACCACCTCGGGGCAGGGGCTGATAGAAGTGCGCGGGCAGCGGTTCGTCGCCGAGGAGGGCCTGTCGGTCTGGCTCGACACGTCGCAGGCCTATGAACATCGCTGCGCGCCCGACGCCCGTGAATGGCGATATCTCTGGATGGGTGTCGAGGGACATGGGTTGGACGAGGTCTATGCCTTCCTCAATGTGCAGCAGTCGCCGTTGTTCGAGCCGTCGGATCGCGAGGCGGCCCGCGTCGCGTTCCAGGCCGTCATCGGCTATCTCGACGATCGCTCGTCGGCAACGGATGCGCTGGTCAGTGCGGCGATTGCCGGCCTGATCGCCAACCTGAGTGCGCCGCGATTGGTGGGTGCTGCCGCACCCGACGATTCTGCCTCACGCGATCGCATAACCAGTGTGCTTGCCGCAGTCCGAAAAGACCTTGCCAAAGCCTGGACGATCGATGAGCTTGCGGTCCTCGCGCATCTCAGCCCATCGCAACTGTTTCGGAGATTCAAGGACACCATCGGTACGACGCCGATGGACTGGCTGCGCCATGAGCGCATCAACCAGGCAAAACGTCTGCTGGTCGAGCCGGAGGCGAAGGTTTCGGCAGTCGCGGCGCACTGCGGCTATCCCGATCCCTATCATTTCTCCCGCGATTTTCGCCGTTTGACCGGCTACACCCCGACGAGATTCAGGCGTGACGGTGGGTACTAGGGCTCGTGAACGAAAGGATGACGGGACCCACTCCGGTAGAGCGGGTCCGTCCTCTGGTGTCAAACCCGCCGTCAGCGCAGCAGGAATGGTTGCTCGAAGAAATGCTCCTCGAGATTGACGCCTTCGCCGCCGCGGTCGACCACGGCAAAGTCCGAGACGTCTTCCAACGGCGTCAGGATGCCGTGCCAGACATTGCGGGCGATATTGACGCCCTGGCCGGGCGCGGTCCGGAAGGCGATCGGTTCGCTCGGACCTTCAGCCGTCTCCTCCGAAACGACAACCAGGAACGGATTGTCGGTCAGGGGAATGAAGGCCTGACTGCCGAGCGGATGCCGTTCGACCATGGTCAGCTTCAACGGCAGCGGATAGGGCTCGCCGCGCACGAGGCTGATCATCGGCCGGGCCTTTTCGCCGGCGGTTTCGATCTTGGCGAGATCATGGTAGCGGGTGCATTTTCCACCGTTGATGGGAAAGCTGTGGGCGTTTTCAGTCTCGATCACGTCGCCGAATGGCGCGAATGCCTCGCGTGTCAGCGGCTTTATCTCGATCTCCTTCATGTGACGCTCCTCCGTCCTATGTTGGTCGTTTACGGGGTGCCGGCCCTTGCAATGCGCCCGAAGACACGCAGCCGGCTGACGCCGCCATCGGGGTAGATGTTGAGACGAACATGGGTGGCGCAACCGACCTCTTCGATCAGGTCAGGGCCGTACTCATGAATGCTGTCGGCGCTCAGTTTCTGGCGCGGGAGCACGTCCCGCCAATAGAGCGAAGATGCTGTTAGCGCCGCATCGACCGTACAGTCCGTCTCGCCGTGGTCGGCCGCCTGCACCGAACAGGCGTCGGGATAGTTGCCCTTGAAATGGGCGGTATCGACGATGATGCGTTCGATCGACGTGCGTGCGGCCAGCCTGACGATGATCCAGTCGTTGCCGGGTTCGCGCCGCCGTCGCGTCTCCCAGCCGTCGCCCATGTTGATCCCCCGCCCGGGTGCCAGCAGTCGTTGATGGCCGTAGTGGCCGTTGGAGAAGACGACGATCCGGCCGCCGAGCAGCGAGGATGCGAGATCGACCACGTCGTCGCCGATCCGATCCCGGTCGAGGGCGGGCGTGCCATAGACCCGCAACCGGGCAACGCCACCGTCGGGATAGATCCGCAGCCTGATATGGCTCCAGGTCCCATCTGCAAGGGCTGCGAAGTAGTGATGGGCGCTTGGACCAAGCGGGCTCATGCCCAAGAGCTCGGTCCAAGCGGTTGCTTCATCCGGCCCATCAGGCGCCAGACAGGCGTCGATTGCGCAGGCGGAGGGGTAGTTGCCGGTAAAATGCGTCGTATCGACGTCGAAGCCGGCGATCCGGCCGGTGGCGGCAAGCGCGACGATCGCATGGTCGTGGCCGGGACCGCGTCGACGCCGCGTTTCCCAGCCATCCATCCATTTGCCGTGTTCGTCGTAGACGCCGGGATGAAAGACAGCGGGACAATCCTGCAACAGCCGTTCGAGCGGGGCGAAGAACTCGTCGGTGGCAAACACCGGCCTTGCCCCGAGGCCGGCGGAGGCGAGATTGATCGCCTTGCGCGCGAAGTCAGGCAGGCCGACGCTGTCGATCGTCATCGCCTGCACTCAGCTCGGCAGCATGTCTTTGAGGCGGAGAAGAGCAATCCTTTCCACCTGCCGGCAGGCCGTCTCGAGCTCGCTGTCGCGATCGTTCTCGATCCGGGTTTCGAAGGCCGCCAGGATGTCCTCCTTGCTGCGGCCTCTGACCGCGATGATGAAGGGAAAGCCGAATTTTTCGACATAGGCGCTGTTGAGTTCGGTGAAACGCGTGCGTTCAGCATCGGTCAGGGCGTTAAGGCCGGCGGAAGCCTGCTCGCTGGTCGAGCTTTCGGTCAGCCGCTTTGCCTGCGCCAGCTTGCCGGCGAGATCCGGGTGGGCGTTGAGCACGGCAAGACGCTCTTCCGGCCTCGCCTCGCGGAAGACTGCAGTGAGCGCTGCAGCAAGCCCGATCGCCGTGTCGTTGGCGGCCGATAGCTCGCTGGCAAAGGCGCGCCTGGCGATCCAATCGGAATGTTCGAAAACGCCACCGAAGCGAGCGACGAAATCAGCCTCGGAAAGCTGCGATGGACGGTCGTCCCAGGCCTTGAAGGGATAGGTCTTTGCCCAATGCCGTGCGATATCGACGCGACGAGCTAACCAGACCTTTTCGTGGCCCTTCACGTAGTCGATGAAACGCGCAAGCGCTGCGGCGCGACCCGGCCTGCCGACAAGGCGGCAGTGCAGGCCGATGCTGAGCATCTTTGGTGCGCCGGCCGCACCTTCCGCATAGAGCACGTCGAAGCTGTCTTTGAGATAGCTGAAGAACTGGTCACCGCTGTTGAAGCCCTGCGCCGTTGCAAAGCGCATGTCATTGGTGTCGAGCGTGTAGGGAATGACCAGCTGGTGGCGGCCCGCATGTTCATGCCAGTAGGGCAGATCGTCGGCATAACTGTCCGAGACGTAGTCGAAGCCGCCAGTCTCGGTCACCAGATCGAGCGTGTTGTCCGAACAGCGACCGGTGTACCAGCCGCGCGGCGGTTCGCCGGTGACGATCGTGTGCAGCCAGATCGCCTCTGTGATCTCTGTCCGCTCCCGCTCAGGGCTGAATTCCTTGTGCTCGATCCACTTCAGACCGTGCGAGGCGATCTCCCAGCCGGCGTCTTGCATCGCGGCCAGCTGCGCCGGGGAACGCTTCAGCGCTGTTGCGACGCCATAGACTGTCGCGGGCACGCCCTTTTCCGTGAACATGCGATGAAGCCGCCAGAAGCCGGCGCGGGCGCCGTATTCATAGATCGATTCCATATTCCAGTGGCGCTGTCCGGGCCAAGCCTGCGCACCGACGATTTCCGAGAGAAAAGCCTCTGATGCGGCGTCGCCATGCAGCACGCAGTTCTCGCCGCCTTCCTCGTAATTGATCACGAATTGCACGGCAATCCGCGCCTCGTCGGGCCAGACGATGGTGGGGTTCGGGCCATGGCCGTGAAGATCGCGGGGGTATCTCATGCAAGCAGTCCTCCAGACATTTGTCTCTGCACCTCGATTCCTAACGGGATTTTTCCGCCGTCATTCCCCCCAAAAATTTTGAAAGTCTCGAATGATCCGCCCGCTTCTCAATGCACTGGCTCACCGGGATACTGCGAAATGGAAAGATGACTTCGGGAGGAGCAAGACGCATGCAATCTCATGGTGGAAACGACGGCCGTCTGACGACCCATGTACTCGATACGGCCAGTGGCAAACCGGCCAAGGACCTGCGCATCGAGCTGTATCGCATCGAGGGCGAGCGCCAGACGCATCTGCGCTCGGTCAGGACGAATGATGACGGACGCTGCGATCAGCCGCTGTTGAGCGGATCGCTGATGCAGGCCGGCACCTACGAGCTGCATTTCCACGCCGGCGACTATCTTGGGTCCGAAGCTGCGCGCGGCGCCAACCCGTTTCTCGATGTCATCCCGATCCGTTTCGGTATCGACGATCAGGCGGCGCACTATCATGTGCCGCTGCTCTTGTCGCCCTACGGCTATTCGACCTATCGCGGGAGCTGATCAGCAATGACCATTCAGATACGCAACACGATCCGTTTTCTCCTGAACCACCGCCTTGTCGAGCTTTCCGACGTTTCTGCGGTGCAGACATTGCTCGATTTCCTGCGCATCGATCGCAACCTGCGCGGAACCAAGGAAGGCTGTGCCGAGGGAGACTGCGGCGCCTGCACGGTGCTGGTCGGCCGCCTGCTCGGCGGGCAGCTCAAGTATGAATCCGTCAATGCCTGTATCCGCTTTGTCGGTTCGCTCGACGGCTGTCACGTGGTGACGGTGGATTCGCTGGCAACACCGGGTGGTCCACTCCATCCCGTCCAGCAGGCGATGGTCCAGACGCACGCGTCGCAATGCGGCTTCTGCACGCCTGGCTTCGTGATGTCGCTCTACGGGCTTTGGATGGAAAACGCCAAGCCGTCGGTCACCGAAATCGAGAAGGCGCTGCAGGGCAACCTGTGTCGCTGTACTGGCTATGCCGCGATCATTCGCGCGGCCGAGGCGATTTCGACCATCGGCGATCTGGGGAAGGATCCATTGTTTGCCGAACGCGATCGTATCGCCGGCGAACTCGCAGCCCTTCAGGATGGCCGCCGCGTGGTGATCGGCGAGGGAGCGGAACTGTTCATGCTGCCGGCTTCCGTCGATGATTTTGCCGATGTGCTCGAAGCCAATCCGAAAGCGACGATCGTTGCCGGCTCGACCGACGTCGGCCTCTGGGTCACCAAGTTCATGCGCGATATCGCGCCGGTCGTGCATCTCACGCACCTGGAAGAACTTCGTCGCATCACCGTCGACGACAAGGGTGTGACGCTTGGCGCTGGTGTCAGCTATGCCGAAGCCTATCCCGTCATTACCGAACATTTCCCGCAATTGCGCGAGCTTTGGGACCGGATCGGCGGACAGCAGGTCCGCAACATGGGTACGGTCGGTGGCAACATCGCCAACGGATCGCCGATCGGCGACACGCCGCCGGCATTGATTGCGCTCGGCGCGTCGGTGACGCTGCGCAAGGGCGCTCGCCGCCGTACCGTGGCGCTCGAAGATTTCTTCATTGCCTACGGCAAGCAGGATCGCGAGCCCGGTGAATTCGTCGAAGCGGTTCACATTCCTTTCCTCGAAGCTGACACCAGCTTTGCCGTCTACAAGATCACCAAGCGTCTGGATGAAGACATCACCGCCGTCTGCGGCGCATTCCGCCTGACATTCGACGGTGCCGGTGAAGTCGCTGACGCGGTGATCGCCTTTGGCGGCATGGCCGGAACACCGAAGCGGGCTGTTCATGTCGAGGCGGCGCTGAAGGGCAAGGCCTGGCAGGAGCCAACGGTCGAGCAGGCGATCTCCGCCTTCGATCAGGACTTCACGCCGCTTACCGACTGGCGCGCCTCGGCGGAGTATCGCCAACTGGTGGCCAAGAACCTGTTGCGCCGCTTCTATCTTGAAACGCAGGCGACCGGAAACATCCGGATCGACCGCAACATTGCCGTAGCCGTCTAGGAGGTGAGACCCATGAATGTGATGCAGCCCATCGACCGCATCCGCGGTGGCGTCCACGAAAACGAACGGCACGAGTCCGGCCACAAACATGTGTCGGGAACGGCCGAGTATATCGACGATATTCCGGAGCCGGCCGGCACATTGCACGGCTATCTCGGTCTGTCCCAGCGCGCCCATGCCGATATCCTGTCGATCGATTTCGACGCGGTCAGCGCCAGCGAGGGCGTCATCGGTATCCTCACAGCTGACGACATCCCGGGTGAAAACGACATCAGCCCCGCCCACAAGCACGACGATCCGGTGTTTGCAACCGGCAAGGTCGAGTTCTACGGCCAGCCGATGTTCGCCGTCATCGCCACGTCGCGTGAAGCCGCGAGGCGTGCAGCCGTCAAGGTCGAGGTCGAATACCGCGATCTGCCGCATGTGACCGACGTGCTTGAGGCTGCTGCCGCGAACTATCCTCTGGTCATCGATCCGCTGAAGCTGGAGCGTGGCGACATCGAAGCCGGTTTTGCCAAGGCGAAGAACATCGTCGAAGGCGAGATGCGCATCGGCGGTCAGGACCACTTCTATCTCGAAAGCCAGATTTCCTTTGCCATTCCCGGCGAGGACGATGAGGTCCTGGTTTATTCGTCGACCCAGCATCCGAGCGAAACCCAGCACATGGTGGCAACCGTGCTTGGCGTGCCGTCCAACGCCGTGACTGTCAATGTGCGCCGCATGGGTGGCGGCTTCGGCGGCAAGGAAACGCAGGCCAACATCTTCGCCGCCGTGGCGGCCCTGGCCGCAAAGAAATACCGTTGCGCCGTCAAGGTCAGACCTGACCGCGACGACGACATGTCGGCAACCGGCAAGCGTCACGACTTCCACGTCGACTACAAGGTCGGCTTCGATGACGAGGGCCGGATCGAGGCGGTCGATGCGGTGTTTGTGGCGCGCTGCGGCTTTTCCGCCGATCTCTCTGGACCCGTGACCGATCGCGCGCTCTTTCATGCCGACAACTGCTACTTCTATCCGAACGTCCGTCTTCGTTCGAAGCCGTTGAAGACCAACACCGTCTCGAACACTGCGTTTCGTGGCTTCGGCGGCCCGCAGGGCATGGTCGGCGGCGAGCGCATGATCGAGGATGTCGCCTATGCTGTCGGCAAGGATCCGCTCGAGATCCGCAAGCTCAACTTCTATGGCGGCGAGGGCCGCAATCTCACGCCCTATCACCAGACGGTCGAAGACAACATCATCGGGCGCATCATCGAGGAGCTCGAAACGTCGGCCGATTACGCTGCGCGTCGAGAGGCCGTGATCGCCTTCAACCGCGAAAACCACATCATCAAGCGCGGCATCGCGCTCACCCCGGTCAAGTTCGGCATCTCCTTCACCAAGACCGAGTACAATCAGGCAGGCGCCCTGGTGCACGTCTATACCGACGGGTCGATCCACCTCAACCATGGTGGTACCGAGATGGGGCAGGGGCTTTACACCAAGGTTGCCCAGGTGGTGGCCGACGAGTTCCAGGTTGATCTCGATCGCGTCAAGGTAACGGCGACGACGACGGGCAAGGTGCCGAATACGTCGGCGACAGCAGCGTCCTCCGGTTCGGATCTCAACGGCATGGCGGCCGCCAATGCGGCGCAGCAGATCAAGGCGCGGCTGGTGCGCTTTGCCGCCGAACGCTGGAATGTTGCCGAGGCCGATGTCGCCTTCGAGCCGAACACAGTGCGGATCGGCGCGGAACGCTTGCCCTTTGGCGAGTTCATCAAGCTTGCCTATGGCGCCCGTATCCAGCTGTCCGCCGCCGGTTTCTACAAGACGCCGAAAATCCACTGGAACCGCTCGGAAGGCCGCGGCCGTCCGTTCTTCTATTATGCCTATGGCGCGTCCTGCTCCGAAGTCAGCGTCGATACGCTGACCGGCGAATATCAGGTCGATCGCACCGACATCCTTCACGATGTCGGCCGATCGCTGAACCCGGCACTGGACCTGGGTCAGGTCGAAGGCGCGTTTGTTCAGGGCATGGGCTGGCTCACGACAGAGGAACTGTGGTGGGACGCCAAGGGTCGGCTGCGCACGCATGCGCCGTCGACCTACAAGATCCCGCTTGCCTCCGATCGACCGCGCGTGTTCAACGTTCGCCTGGCGGAATGGTCGGTCAACCGGGAGGAAACGATCCGGCGGTCAAAGGCCGTCGGGGAACCGCCGTTCATGTTGGGCATTTCGGTTCTGGAGGCGTTGTCGATGGCAGCGGCGAGCGTTGCGGAGTATCGTATTCCCCCGCGCATCGAC
This sequence comes from Ensifer sp. 1H6, assembly GCF_001976035.1. Lineage (NCBI taxonomy): Bacteria > Pseudomonadati > Pseudomonadota > Alphaproteobacteria > Hyphomicrobiales > Rhizobiaceae > Ensifer > Ensifer sp. 1H6. The sequence goes on from NZ_MOAI01000005.1 coordinate 151,340, forward strand.
GCACCGGCGACGCCGGAGCGGGTGCTGATGGCGATCGAGCGGCTGCGAGCCGCCGCAAGGCAAGGGGCTGTAGCACAGGGTTGATGGCGATGGTTGCGAGCCGAGAGGATATCAGGGACTTCCTGCGTCGCGAACCGGACTGCGTTCTGGTCGAGGTGACGGGTGCCGCAGGCTCGACGCCGCGCGACACCGACGCCTGGATGCTGGTGGCGCCGGACGGCCTCTTCGGCACCATCGGCGGCGGCCAGCTCGAATATATGGCGATCGACCACGGTCGTCGCGCGATGAAGCGCGGCGATGGCGCCGACACGATGACGGTCCCGCTTGGCCCCGAGATCGGTCAGTGTTGCGGCGGGCGCGTCGCGCTCGCCTTCACGCGCATCGATCGGGAGAAAGCCGCCATGTTGATTGAACGCAGCGATCTGGAGATTGCCAGCCGCCCCCCATGTCTACGTCTTCGGCGCCGGGCATGTCGGTGATGCGCTGGCGATGGCGCTATCGCTTGTGCCGGTGCGCACCATTCTCGTCGACACCCGCGAGGACGAGCTTTCGGCCGCCGATATCCACGGTATCGAGACCTGCCTGACCGCGATGCCCGAGGCGGTGGTCCGCGATGCGCCGCGCGGCAGCGCCTTCGTGATCCTCACCCATGACCACGCGCTCGACTTCCTGATTGCAGCCGAGGCGCTCAGGCGTGACGACGCTTCCTATGTCGGCATGATCGGCTCGAAGACCAAGCGTTCGACCTTCAAGAACTGGCTGTCGCGGGAAATCGGCCGGCCCGATCTTTTCGATCGTCTTATCTGCCCGATCGGCGGCACGGCCGTGAAAGACAAGAGGCCGGCGGTGATAGCGGCCCTGGCCGCAGCCGAGATCATGACCGCCGCGCTCAATCATCATTGGGAGGCGCCGGCTGTCTCCTCGGTCAAGCCAGGCAAGCGCGTCGGCGCCTGACGCTCAGGCGCTTTGGCGCGGCCGGATGATGCAATCGCCGACTTGGTCGAATTCACCCAGTTCTTCGGCGTGACGCTGACCCCATTCGCACAGGGCAAGCAGGACCGGCTCGAGGCTCTGGCCCAGTGCCGTTGCCGAATATTCCACCCTTGGCGGCACTTCGCGAAAGATCTCGCGATGAACGAGGCCGTGTTCTTCCATCTCGCGAAGCTGCTGGATCAGGACTTTCTGGCTGACGGCCGGTACGAGCCGTCGCAACTCAGAGAGGCGCCTCGGACCGTCGAACAGGTGATAGAGGATCACTGCCTTCCATCGCCCGGAGATCACCTTGAGCGCACGCTCGGATGGCAGTGATGGCAGTCTCTTGATGATATCGGCCATGGTTACCAATCGGTCAGTATGGAACAAAAGGGTGTGTAGAGCCAAACGGGAGTCTAAGGCTAATTATGGATCAAAGCCAGTCAAATGAGGTTGAGATCCATGAAAGCAATCCGGTACCGCTCCTTCGGGAGCCCTGAAGTCCTTGAGCTGATCGATATGCCGAAGCCGGTGCCCGCGCACGGCGAAGTGCTGGTGCGGGTCGGGGCGATCGGGCTCAATTTCTTCGAAGTTCTGATGCGGCAGGACCGATACGCGGTGACACCTGGTTTGCCGATGGTGCCGGGTGTCGAGATCGCGGGCATTGTCGAGGCGCAGGGCGAAGGCGTGAAAACGCCGGCGGTCGGCACGCGTGTCGCCGTGCCGATGTTCGCCTCCGGCCGCGGGGCGGGCGGGTGCGCCGAATATGTCGCGATCGACGCTGACGCACTCGTGCCGATCCCCGGCGACGTTTCGTTCGAAGTGGCGACAGCGCTGATGATCCAGGGGCTGACGGCGCTTCATCTCGTTCGGCAAAGCAATCCGCAGGGAAAGACCGTGCTGGTGACTGCTGCGGCCGGCGGTGTCGGCTCGCTGCTCATTCAGCTTGCAAGAGAGGCTGGTGCAAAAGCGGTAATCGCGCTTGCGGGCGGCAGCGAGAAGGTCGCGTTCACACGCTCGCTCGGCGCGGACCTTGCAATCGACTACAAAGCAGCGGATTGGCGGTCGGAGCTTGGACAGCATCAGGCAGGTGGGTCAGTCGAGACGATCTACGACATGGTCGGCGGATCCTTCACCAAATCCGCGCTTGGTGTTCTGGCGCAAGGCGGTGAGCTCGTCTTCGGCGCGATGGGGCGCTTCGAACTCGAAGCCGCTGACGTCGAACAAATGCTTTCGGGCAATCAATCCCTGCGTGGGTTCGCTCTATTGCCGTTGCTCACGCCGTCCGCCCTGAAAACCGATCTCGGCGATCTGTTCCGTCGCGTGGAGGACGGGCGGCTCAAGGTCCATCTGGGTGGTCGGTTTCCGCTGGAACAGGCGGCAGAGGCGCACCGTGCCATGGAAACACGAAGCACGACCGGTAAGATCGTGCTCGTGCCTTAACCGATCAAGCAGAGCGCTGTTTTAGGCGGGGCTGTTAGGCGAGCATCTTGCCGATCAGCCGCTGACAGCGCTCCGCCATATAGTCGATCATCAGCCGAACCTTCGGGTCCTGGAAGCGCTTGTGCGGATAGATCGCCGCCAGTTGCACGCCGAGCGGCGGTGTCGAGGCAAGGATTGGCACCAGCTCGCCGGTGTTGATGTAGCTCTTCACCTCGAAGAGAGGCTTGTTGATGATGCCGCGACCATCGAGCGCCCATTGGGTCAACACATCGCCATCATCCGAATCGTAAGGCCCGGTCACTTCGAGCTTCCTGACACCCTCAGGCGTCTGCAATGTCCAGAAGTACTCCTTGGAACCGGGATAGCGCAGCAGCAGACAGTCATGTTTGTCGGCGATAAGCTCGTCGGGTGTTTGCGGCACGCCGCGCTTCTCGAAATAGGCCGGTGCGCCGCAGACGACGCGCTCGCAGTTCATGATGCCACGCATGCGCAGGTTCGAATCTTCGAGGATGCCGAGCTTGAAGGCGACATCGACGCCTTCCGACAGGATATCGACATTGTGGTCGGAGAGCCTGAGCCGCACCTCGATATCCGGATATTTGTCGTGAAACTCCGGAATGCCCGAGGCGATCAGCCGCCGACCTATCCCCAACGGAGCGGTAATCTTCAGCGCACCCTTCGGATTGTGCGACAGATCCGCGATGGCGTTCTCCGCCTCATTGACAGCTTCGAGAATCTTGACGGCACCGTCGTAGAACACACGGCCGTGCTCCGTCGGGGTCAGCTTGCGCGTCGTCCGATTGAACAGCCGAACGCCCATGTGGCGCTCCAACTCTTTGATTCTATTACTGGCAACCGCCGGCGTTACGCGCTGGTCGCGACCAGCTGCCGACAGGGTTCCAAGCTCTACGACGCGTACGAAGACGCGAACATTGTCCAGATATGACATGCCTCCCGATCTCTCCTCCGGGCGCTATCTAACGCATCCATTCCGTCGCGATTTTATAGATTTTTTTGAAAGTGTTGGTGAACCAGCGACGTTCCCGCGGCCTCCAGCAATGACACATAATGCGCCACGGAGAAATGGGAGAATTGCATGTACGAGTATGCCATAGCCTGGGATTGGCTCACCTTTGCCATGAGATGGCTACACGTCATCACCGGTATCGCATGGATCGGTTCGTCGTTTTATTTCGTCGCGCTCGATCTTGGCCTGAAGAAAAGACCCGATCTGCCTGTTGGAGCCTACGGCGAGGAATGGCAGGTCCACGGCGGCGGCTTCTATCATATCCAGAAGTATCTGGTGGCTCCATCAAACATGCCGGAGCACCTGATCTGGTTCAAATGGGAATCCTACGTCACCTGGCTTTCCGGTTTCGGCATGCTGTGCATGGTCTATTACGCCGGCGCTGACCTTTACCTGATCGACCCCAATGTGCTCGACGTATCGAAGACGACGGCGATCGCCATTTCGCTGGCATCGATCGGCTTCGGCTGGCTTGCCTATGATGCGATCTGCAAGTCGCCGGCCGGCCGCGACAACACCAAGCTGATGGTGCTCCTGTATTTCATCCTCGTCGGCATGGCCTGGGGCTATACGCAGCTTTTCACCGGCCGCGCCGCCTTCCTGCATCTGGGCGCCTTCACCGCGACGATCATGTCGGCGAACGTCTTCTTCATCATCATCCCGAACCAGAAGATCGTCGTTGCCGACCTGATCGCCGGCCGCACGCCGGACGCCAAATACGGCGTCATCGCCAAGCAGCGTTCCACGCACAACAACTACCTGACGCTGCCTGTGCTGTTCCTGATGCTGTCGAACCATTATCCGCTGGCCTTCGGCACCCAGTACAACTGGATCATCGCCTCGCTGGTGTTCCTGATGGGCGTCACCATCCGCCACTATTTCAACACCCGTCACGCCGACAAGGGCAATCCGACCTGGACGTGGCTTGCGACCGCGCTGCTCTTCATTGTCATCATGTGGCTGTCGACCGTGCCGAAGATCCTGAGCGGCGACGAGGAGGCGAAGGTTTCGGCGGCGCAGCAGCCGTTCGTTACCGCCGAGGCCTTTCCGAAGGTTCGCGACACCGTGCTTGGCCGCTGTTCCATGTGCCACGCCAAGGAGCCCGGCTGGGAAGGGCTGGTCGTGCCGCCGAAGGGCGTGACGCTGGAGACCGACGGCGAGATCGCCGCCCACGCACGCGAAATCTATCTGCAGGCCGGCCGTTCGCACGCGATGCCGCCGGCCAATGTCACCGGCATATCGGACGAGGAGCGCAAGCTCCTCGTCGCCTGGTATGAGACGGTCGTAAAGGGAGAGAAGGTTCAATGACCGATTTGCTGATCCGCGGCCGCGTGCTGACGTTTGTCGAGGCGCCCAAAGGCATCGACGACCACGCCTCCTATCGCTACTTCGAAGATGGCGCCGTGCTGGTTCGCAACGGCAAGATTGCCGATATCGGCGAGCATTCGGACGTTGCCCGCAGGGCCGGGCCAGCAGTCAAGGTTGCCGATCATCGACCGAACCTGGTGTTGCCGGGCCTGATCGACACGCATCTGCATTTCCCGCAGACGCAGGCTATCGCGTCCTATGGTGCGCAATTGCTCGAATGGCTGAACACCTACATTTTCGTCGAGGAACAAAAGTTCCGCCAGCCGGAGCATGCTCAATTCATTGCCGGCCGGTTCATGGACGAACTGCTTTCCAACGGCACCACCACGGCCGTTGCCTATTGTTCGGTGCATCCGGAGAGTGTCGATGCCTACTTCGGCGCTGCGGAAAGCCGCGGCATGCTGATGATCGGCGGCAAGGTAATGATGGATCGCAATGCGCCCGATGCGCTGCGCGACACGCCTCAACTCGGATATGACGAGACGAAGCAACTGATCGGCAAGTGGCACGGCCGCGGCCGCGCCCACTACGCCATCAGCCCGCGTTTCGCCATCACCTCGACGCCGGAACAGATGGAGATGAGCCGGGCGCTCGTCGCCGAACATCCGGAATGCTACGTCCAGACGCATCTGTCCGAAAACAAGGACGAGATCGCCTTTGCGACGTCGCTCTACCCGGAAGCGAAGGACTATACCGACATCTATGCACGCTACGATCTTTTGACCCGCAAGACGTTGCTCGGGCACTGCATTTACCTCAGCGATCGCGAGATCTCGGTTCTCGCCGAGACCGGCGCCGTCGGCACTTTCTGCCCGACCTCGAACCTGTTCCTCGGTTCGGGCCTCTTTGACCGCGACCGTTTCGACAAACTCGGCGCGCGCTGGTCGGTGGCAACGGACGTCGGCGCCGGCACCAGCTTCTCGATGCTGGAAACCATGGATGAGGCCTACAAGGTTCTTCATCTGCAGGGTCAGCGGCTTTCGCCGTTCAACTCGTTCTACATGATGACGCTCGGCAACGCGCGGGCGCTCGATCTCGACGACCGCATTGGCTCGCTGCATATCGGCGCCGACGCCGATATCGTCGTGCTCGACAGTCGCGCCAAGCCGTCGATGGAGCTGAGAATGCGCGTGGCCAAGACGCTCGCCGAGGAACTCTTCATCCTGCAGACGATGGGCGACGACCGATCGGTGGCCGAAACCTATGTTGCCGGCAAGCCGATGAAACATCTTGCCAGCAACCAGGCAGCCGAGACAGAAGCCACAGGCGGCCGGAAATTCGAGACGGTCTGAACCATCGCGGAAGCGTGGTCTCCCAACGTTCGACGCTGAACGTTCCAATCAACGCCGTACGCAAGCCTCCCCCACAAGGGGAGGCTTTCTTGTCAAAGATCTCCTTATCAGAGATCTTCGGGGCGCTTGCCGCCCATGGCCCGGGTCAAGGCATCGGCGCGCTCGCGCACGACCGGTCCCAGCACCAAGAGCTTGTCGTCATTGACGCGCACGGATGGTCCTGAGATCGAGATCCCGGCGATCGTTTCCCCATATTCGTTGAAGATCGGCGCTGCCACGCAGCGCATGCCGAGCGTGTGTTCCTCGTCGTCGATCGACCAGCCGCGCTGGCGGATCTTCTGGATGTCCTGCAGCAGCGCCGACAGGTTGTCGCGTGTCTTGTCGGTGAAATGCGCCAGGTCGCGTCCAGCCAGCAGATGCGCGACATCCTTGTCGGCCCAGGTCGACAGGATCGCCTTGCCGATTCCGGAGGCATGGATCGGCCCGCGCCGGCCGGGGCGGAAGAAGGCCCGCATCGGGGCATGGCTTTCCACCTGCGAGATGAAGACGACATCGCCGCCTTCTTCGATGCCGATATTGGCAGTCTCACCGCTTTCTTCCATCAGCTGTTTCAGAAACGGACGGCTGATGGTGCCGAGCTTGCGGAAGCGCAGATAGGCGTTGCCGATCTCGAATGCCTTGAGGCCGATCGTCCAGGCGCCGGTGTCGGGGTCGTTCATCACCATGCCGTGGTTGGCCAGAGACGTCAGCAGCCGGTGCACGGTCGATGGCGCCATGCCTGTGACATCGGACAAGTTCGTCAATGTCGAGCCGTCGCTTTCGGCAACGACCGCCAGCAGCGTCAGGCTACGGTCGAGCACCTGCACGGAGCCGGGCGCTGCGTTTTCGCCCGCCTTTCGGCCGCGTTTTCCCTTGCCTGTCGCATCCATGATCCATCCTCCAGCAGCCGAGTCATTCCTATCATCCTCTAGCAGGACCAGGATTGATTGTTTCGAAATTCGTGAAGATGTTTATTTCCATCTGGTGGAAATGAATTCCATTTAAATGTTGAACATTGATGACAATGGGGTATCGTCTCATCAAATAGGAGGAGTTCCCATGGCTAAGATGCGTGCCGTTGATGCGGCTGTTTACGTTCTTGAGAAAGAGGGCATCGATTGTGCTTTCGGCGTGCCCGGTGCGGCAATCAATCCGTTTTATTCCGCTCTGAGGGCGCGCGGCTCGGTTCGCCACATCCTTGCCCGCCACGTAGAGGGCGCCTCGCATATGGCGGAAGGCTACACCCGCGCCAAGCACGGCAACATCGGCGTTTGCATCGGCACGTCAGGCCCGGCCGGCACCGACATGATCACCGGCCTTTACTCGGCTTCCGCCGACTCGATCCCGATCCTCTGCATCACCGGGCAGGCGCCGCGCGCCCGCCTGGACAAGGAGGATTTCCAGGCCGTCGATATCTCCAAGATCGCAGCACCTGTCACCAAGTGGGCTGTCACCGTCATGGAGCCGGCGCTGGTGCCATTCGTCTTCCAGAAGGCTTTTCACCTGATGCGCTCCGGACGACCGGGGCCGGTGCTGATCGACCTGCCGGTCGACGTCCAGCTGGCCGAGATCGAATTCGATCCCGAGACGTATGAGCCGCTCGAGCCCTACAAGCCGAAGGCGACGCGCGCGCAGGCCGAGAAGGTCATTGCGATGCTGAACGAGGCCGAGCGGCCGTTGATCGTCGCCGGTGGCGGCATCATCAATGCCGACGCCTCGGATCTCTTGACCGAATTTGCCGAGATCACCGGCGTTCCTGTCATTCCGACACTGATGGGCTGGGGTACGATCCCGGACGATCATCCGCTGATGGCCGGCATGTGCGGCCTGCAGACGTCGCATCGCTACGGCAATGCCAGCATGCTCGCCTCCGACTTCGTGCTCGGCGTCGGCAACCGTTGGGCAAACCGCCACACCGGCAACATACCGACCTATACCGAGGGTCGAAAGTTCGTTCACGTCGATATCGAACCGACGCAGATCGGACGCGTCTTCGCGCCGGATTTCGGCGTCGTCTCAGACGCGGGGGCAGCGCTGAAGCTCTTCCTTGACGTTGCGACGGAATGGAAGACCGCCGGCAAGCTGCGCGACTGGTCGGGCTGGGCGCAAGAATGCCGCGAGCGCAAGCGGACCATGCTGCGCAAGACCCATTTCGACCAGACGCCGCTAAAGCCGCAGCGCGTCTATGAAGAGATGAACAAGGCCTTCGGCCGCGACACCTGCTATGTGTCGACCATCGGCCTCAGCCAGATCGCCGGCGCGCAGTTCCTGCACGTCTACAAGCCGCGCAACTGGATCAATTGCGGCCAGGCCGGTCCGCTCGGCTGGACCCTGCCGGCTGCCCTTGGCGTGCGTGCCGCCGATCCCGATAGGCCGATCGTCGCACTTTCCGGCGACTATGATTTCCAGTTCATGATCGAGGAACTGGCGGTCGGCGCCCAGCACAAGCTGCCCTACCTGCATGTTGTCGTGAACAATTCCTACCTCGGCCTCATCCGCCAGGCGCAGCGCGGCTTTAACATGGACTTCGAAGTCAGCCTCGCCTTCGACAACATCAATGCGTCTGAAGACGCGGAGAAGGGCTATGGCGTCGACCATGTCGCCGTTGCCGAGGGTCTCGGCTGCAAGGCGATCCGGGTGCGCAGCCCCAACGAGTTCCAGGAAGCGTTCGACCGCGCCCGCGCCCTGATGGATGAGCACCAGGTTCCCGTCGTCATCGAGTTCATCCTCGAGCGCGTCACCAACATCGCCATGGGTGCGGACATCAACTCCGTCGTCGAGTTCGAGGAACTGGCGGCGCGTGGCGAAGATGCACCGACCGCGATCGAAGCGCTTCTCGATTGAAAACTATCACAAGGAGGAAAAATCGCATGGCGAAGTTCGCTGCGAACCTGACAATGCTGTTTACCGAGGCGCCGTTCCTCGATCGCTTTGCCCTTGCTGCAAAAGCCGGCTTCGAAGGCGTCGAGTATCTCTTCCCCTACGAGTTCGAGAAGGTCAGCCTGCGCGCCGAGTTGCAGCGTTACGGTCTGAAACAAGTGCTGCACAACCTGCCGGCCGGCAACTGGGCCGGCGGCGAGCGCGGCATCGCCATCCTGCCCGACCGGATCGACGAGTTCCGCAAGGGCGTGGCGAGCGCCATCGACTATGCGACCACGCTTGATTGCAAGCAGGTCAACTGCCTGGTCGGCATCGCGCCGGACGGGGTCTCGGAAGCCGTGCTGCGCACCACGCTGGTCGCCAACCTCAAGCTGGCCGCGAGCGAACTGGGCAAGCAGGGCATTCGCCTGCTGATCGAGCCGATCAACCACTTCGATATTCCCGGCTTCTACCTCAACACGGTCGAGCAGGCCGCTTCGATCATCGACGAGGTCGGCAGCGACAACCTCTTCATCCAGTACGACCTCTACCATCAGCAGCGCACGCAAGGCGAACTCATCGGTACCTACAGGCGCTTTGCCGGCCGCATCGCCCACGTCCAGCTTGCCGATAACCCGGGCCGCAACGAACCGGGTACGGGCGAGATCAACTATCCCTACGTCTTCGATGCGCTCGAAGAGGCGGGCTACGACGGCTGGATCGGCTGCGAATACAAGCCGCGCACGACCACGGTCGAGGGCCTTGGCTGGCTTGGCACCGAGCGCAAGCGCACGCAATCCGCAGACATCATCAAGATCAGGAGTTAAGCACAATGGCAACGATCGGCTTTATTGGACTGGGCATCATGGGTACGCCGATGGCACGCCATCTGCAGGATGCCGGGCATACGATCATCACTTCGAAATTTGCGATCCCGCCGCGGCAGGAACTGCTCGACAATGGCCTGACGTTTGTCGAGACGCCGAAGGCACTTGCCGAGGCGGTCGACACGATCATCCTGATGCTGCCGGACACGCCTGAAGTGAAGGACGTTCTCTTCGGCGAGAACGGCGTCGCCTACGGCCTTTCCAAGGGCAAGTTGGTCATCGACATGAGCTCGATCTCGCCGATCGAGACCAAGGAATTCGCCAAAAAGGTCCGCGAAACCGGTGCGGAATACGTCGACGCACCAGTCTCCGGCGGCGAAGTCGGTGCCAGGAACGCTTCGCTTTCGATCATGGCCGGCGGCTCTCAGGAGAGCTTCGACCGGGCCTTGCCGTTGTTCCAGCTGATGGGCAAGAACATCACCCTCGTCGGCGATTGTGGCGATGGCCAGGTGACCAAGGTCGCCAACCAGATCATCGTTGCGCTGACGATCGAGGCGGTGTCCGAGGCGCTCGTCTTCGCGTCGAAGGCCGGCGCCGATCCGGCACGGGTTCGCGAAGCGTTGATGGGTGGTTTTGCCTCCTCGCGTATTCTCGAAGTGCATGGCGATCGCATGATCAAGCGCACCTTCGATCCGGGCTTCCGCATCTCGCTGCACCAGAAGGATCTGAACCTGGCGCTGCAGGGCGCAAAATCCCTCGGCATTTCGCTACCGAACACGGCAGCGACGCAGGAGCTGTTCAACAACTGCGCCGCCAATGGTGACAGCGGGCTTGACCATTCCGGCCTGGTGCGTGCCCTTGAGCGCATGGCGAACCATCAGGTCGCCTGAAGCACCGCTACGACAGCATGAAAATACGCATGATCGACCGGCGGCCCGTTCCGTCTGCCGATCGTGCCTCCGGGCGGCGGAAGGAGGAGCCGCCGCCCGAGATCTTGGATGAAGGGGAGAGACATGGCAGCCATTGCCGATCCGCGCACGTTTCTGGAAACGCTGTTCACATCGGCGGTTGCCGCTGCCGACCCGGCACTGGTGATTGCCGCCAACCTGCCGGAGCGGCCGAAGGGCCGGACCGTCGTCGTCGGCGCCGGCAAGGGTGCGGCGCAGATGGCACAGGCCTTCGAGCGACATTGGGATGGTCCGCTTTCCGGCGTCGTCGTCACCCGCTACGGCTACGCAGCCCCTTGCCAGCGTATCGAGGTGCTGGAAGCATCGCATCCGCTGCCGGATGAAAGCGGTCTGCAGGCCTCTCGGCGCCTGATCGCCGAGGTCAGCGGCCTGTCGGAAGACGATCTGGTCGTTGCTCTTGTCTGCGGTGGTGGATCGGCCCTGCTGCCGTCACCACCTCCAGGCCTTTCGCTGGACAATGAAGTCGCCGTCAACCGGGCGCTGCTCGCCTCGGGCGCGCCGATCAGCGCCATGAATGCGGTGCGCAAGCACGTCTCATTGATCAAGGGTGGCCGGCTCGCGGCCGCGGCCTATCCGGCGAAGGTCGTTTCACTCATCGTATCTGATATTCCCGGCGATGACCCGGCGCTGGTCGCCTCCGGTCCGACCCTGCCCGACGCAAGCACTCGTGCCGACGCCCTGAAGATCATCGAGCGCTATGGCCTGCAATTGCCCGAAAAGGTTCTGGCGTGGCTCGCCGATCCGGCTGCCGATGCGCCGTCGCCGTCCGACCCGCGTTTCGCTGCCAACGAAGTACGCCTGATCGCATCCGCTTCCGTCTCGCTCGAGGCGGCTGCCGCCAAGGCGCGGGAGGCCGGCATCGAGGCAATCATTCTCTCCGACGCGATTGAAGGCGAGGCGCGTGACGTCGGCAGTGTTCACGCGGCAATCGCCCGTGAGGTCGCAGGCCGCGGCCGCCCCTTCGCGAAGCCCGTTGTCGTTCTTTCCGGCGGCGAGACGACCGTTACCATGCGCGGGGCAGGCAAGGGCGGACGCAACAGCGAGTTCCTGCTGTCGCTGGCCCTTGGCATTGATGGCGCCGTTGGCGTTGCGGCGCTTGCCGCCGATACCGATGGCATCGACGGTTCCGAGGACAATGCCGGCGCCTTTGCCGACGGAACGACGATCGCCCGGCTCGCCGCACAGCGGCTCGACGCCTCAGCACTCCTGCAGCGGAATGATAGCTGGAGTGCCTTCGACGCGCTCGGTGATATCTTCAAGCCCGGGCCGACCGGCACGAATGTCAATGATTTCCGCGCAATCCTGGTGCAATAGGACGCGAGGATGGGTGCCTAAGACATTGGTGCCGCTGGGTCAGGCGGCGCTTCGGGCGAAGTGGCAGCTGACCGTGCCGTGATTGCCGAAATCCGCAACGAAGGTGTCGCCGCTGCGCGCCTCCACCGCACGCACGAACGAGCCGGAAAGCACGATCTGGCCCGGTTCGATCGCGTCGCCATACTGCGCCAAGCGGTTGGCGAGCCAGGCGATGCCATGGGCGGGATGATTGAGAACGCCCGCCCCCAATCCGGCTTCTTCCACTTCGGCGTTGCGCGAGAGGATGGCGCCCATCCAGCGCATATCAACCGCGTCGGGGCGCATCGGTCGTCCGCCAAGGATCAGCCCGGCATTGGCCGCATTGTCGGCGATCGTATCGGCGATCCCTCGGGCTTGCTGTGTCTCGGGATCGCGTCTGACGATGCGGGTGTCGAGGATCTCAAGCGCGGGGATCACGAAGTCGGTGGCGTTGAGCACGTTCAGGATAGTGACGCGCGGCCCTTTGAGCGGCGCCTTCATCACGAAGGCGATTTCGGCCTCTACGCGAGGCTGGATGAAGCGATCGGCGGGAATGGTTGAACCATCCTCGAACAGCATGTCGTCGAACAGCACGCCGGAATCCGGCGTGTCGATATCAAGCGCCTGCTGCATGGCCTTTGACGTCAGCCCGATCTTGAAGCCGATGATCCGTCGGCCGAGGTCCCGCTTGCGCCGCACCCAGGCGGATTGAACCGCATAGGCGTCGTCTATCGTCATCCCCGGATGTTTGAGGGATAACAGGCCGACCTGGCTGCGATCGATTTCGGCCTGGTGAAGGCTCTCGGCTGCTTGCGAAATCTCGGCAGGGCTGAGCATGCGACCGTTTTCCTCTCGCACGGACGTCATCCATAGCCTTGCGATGGCATCCGAAGGACTTCGAGCTTTGCGCTGACGTTCAAGGCCCGGATATCATCGCCGAAACAATCGGGATAGGAAAGGGTTTGATCGCAAGACCCCTCGTGTCAGACGGACTGCGTTGCCAGCATCATGCCGAGGCCGATGAGGATCGAACCGCATGCCCGCGGGACCAGGCTGCTCTGGCCGGTGAAGCGACCAAGGGTCAGGGATGCGAGTATCACAGCGGCGACATCAGCGGCCGACAACGCCAGATTGACCAGCATGCCGAAGACCAGGAACTGCAGGGAGACCGGCATTGCCGCTGCCGGGTCGACGAATTGCGGCAGGAACGTCACGAAGAACAACGCCGTCTTAGGGTTGAGGATTTCGACGAGGATGCTGTCGCGCAGCACGCCGGGCTTGGCATCGGTCTTATGCGTATCATGCTTGCCGATGCCGAGCAGCATCGTGCCGCCAAGCCAGACCAGATAGACGGCGCCGGCAAGTTTGATTGCCGCATAGACAAACGGTGCATGGCTGAGAAGGGCGGCAAGCCCGAGGGTTGCGGCTGCAATATGCACATAGCAGCCGATATGGATGCCGAATGCGGCCAAAAAACCGGCTTTGCGGCCATGCGCCAAGGTCTGCGCCGTCATGTAGAGAATGGCGGGCCCCGGCATGCAGGCAAAGATCGCCGTAGCGACCGCAAACGAAATCCAGTGCTCGATCGAGGGCATCGCAGTTCCTCCGGTTTGCCGGCTGCCCCTCCGGCAGCGTGGCATTCGGCCCGACCCCGTCGGTGCGGAATCGGGTCGGCAGAGAACTACGCCAATGATGTGGTGGTTAAGGGAATGTCACCGCTGGAGCCGGCGCGGCATGCGGATTTCAGCCAATGGGCAGGCCGATGCGCACAGCGTAGGCGGCGAGTTCGGCAGCGCTATGCAGGCTGAGCTTGCGCATCAGGTTTTCGCGGTGCTTGCGCGCGGTGAGCGGGCTGATGCCAAGCCGTTCGGCAATCTCGCGAGCCGTCAGGCCCTGAGCCGCGAGCGAAAGGATCTGCATCTCCCGCCGGGTCAGGGGAATGGGCGAAAGCGCTTCGTCGGTCGCGGACGGCAAGGTCCGTCGCTCCGGGTGGCTGACGGCAAAGCGTATCGATTGTGCGAGGTAGATTTCGTTGGCGCCAAGCGCGTCAACGGCAGAGGCAAGCTCGGCCGGGTCGCCGTTCTTCGTGAGATAACCGCTTGCGCCCGCATCTATGGCGGCGCGGACCGTTCGCGGTTCGATATTGGCGGTCAGCACTAGGATCTTCATTCTCGGAGCCAGTTCCCTGATGTCGGCGATGAACTGGATGCCTGCCACGCCCGGCATGCCGAGATCGAGGGTCAGAAGGTCTGCCGGCTCACTTCTCGCAAGCGCCAACACGGCTTCGCCGTCGGCGGCCTCGGCAACCACGGATATGCCCGCCATCGTCGAAAGTAGCATCTTCAAGCCTTCGCGAACGATGGCATGGTCGTCGGCAACGATGACGTTCATGGCCTTCGACATTTCAGCAATCCTTCATTGATATCAGCAATTGTCCGCAACCATAAACAGGTTCGCGTGCGGAGGCGATGCAAACAGCGTGAGCGACTGCAACCTCTCCTGATAGAACTACTATTTCGTCAATCTTACGCGGTGCTGGTCGCAAATTTGGTCATTCCACTACCGGTTGCCATTGATCCGAAGGAGTGGATGCGGTGAGACCCGTTGGCGGGATGCACCGTAACCCTCCATACGCGGACAGTCGGGCGCCTCGGCGGTATTCTGACCGTTCACGCCGGGTCGAGCGACGTGCGCAAACTGCAGCCGACTGAGGGTCTCATCTATTCGATAAAGACGCGCACGCTGGCGGCCCGACCCACGGCGTCGATGACCGTGAGGGTGGAATAGCCGGCGCCATCGGGCTGCCATTGCGTCGTCCGCCGGCGGGTCGGATCGGGCAACGGCTTGCCATTTGCGAGCCACCGGAAGGGCGCGCGGCCGCCCTGCAGCTTCAAAGTAAGCGGTGACATGGTCTCATGGTCGATGCCAAGTTCGACACGCGCGCCCTCGGGCGGAAAGACGATCTGTGGCGCCGGCTCGCGCGCCGAGGCGTTGACGAGGCCGCTTGCGGTCATCGAGAAGCGGCGCTGGCTGATCGGCAGCTCGATTTGGGAGATGCGCACAGCGCCCGGCGGTGCATCCGGCAGCGGCGTGATCGGCAATCCGGATTTGGCAAAGCCTTCAAAGAGAATGGGCGCGGCCGCGCCATAGCCGGTCAGCCCCGGAACGGCGCCATTGTCCGGCCGCCCGACCCAGACCCCGAGCACATAACGGCCGTCGTAGCCGACCGACCAGGCGTCGCGATAGCCATAGCTGGTGCCGGTCTTGTAGGCGATGCCGCGCTGCCGGCTTCCCGCCGGCGGCAAGACGGCCGAGAGCACATCCGAGACATGCCAGGCGGAAACGGGCGAAAGCAGCGGTTCGCCGTCGATCAGACCGGCCGTGCCGGTGATGCCATCGCCGAGCCGCACCGGGAAGCCGCGATTGGCAAGACCCGCATAGAGCTGCACGAGATCGCGCAGCGTCAGGCCGACCCCGCCAAGGCCGATTGCCAGCCCGGGTGCCTCGCCTGCGGGCAGCACAGGCTTCACCTCGGCGCGGCGGAACCTGACCATCAGCCGGGCAGGGCCGACGACGTCGAGCAGGCGAATGGCCGGAACGTTGAGCGACAGTTGCAACGCCTGGCGCACGCTGACGTCGCCTTGGTAGCTCATGTCGAAATTGCGCGGGCGGTAACCGAAGAAATCGGCCGGTCGATCCTCGATAATGGTTTCCTGGCTGACCAGGCCCTCCTCGAAGGCGAGACCGTAGATGAAGGGTTTTAGCGTCGAACCGGGCGAGCGGGTGATCCGCGTCATATCGATCCAGCCCGAGCGGCTCGCGTCGAAATAATCGGCCGAGCCGACTTCGCCGATGATCTCGCCCGTGCGTGCGTCGGCCATGATCATGGCGACGGACACTCTCGGTCCCAGTTTGGCCGCACCCTCGCGCGCAACCGCTTCGAGGCCGCGCTGGACATTGCGGCGCAGCGTCGTGTGATGCTGCACGGCCGTCGGTTGCTTGCGAAGCGCCGTCTCGGCCAGATGGGCGGCATAGGCCGGCAACTGAAGGCGGCGGTTCGGAATGGCCGTCATCGCGGCCCGTTCAGCTTCGCCTTCGCCGATCACGTCGGCAACCGCCATCCGGGTCAGGACGCGCTTGCGGGCAGCTTCGGCTGCGGCGTGGTTGCGGTCCGGCCGACGCTTTTCCGGCAATTGCGGCAGCGCCACCAGCAGCGCGGCTTCGCCTACAGATAGTCGCTTCGGTTCCTTGCCGAACCAGGCCAGGCTTGCGGCGCGCACCCCCTCAAGATTGCCGCCATAGGGCGCATGGCTGAGATAAAGGTCGAGAATCTGGTCCTTGGACAGCCGACGCTCGATCTGGATCGCGCGCGCAATCTGAAGCAGCTTGGCCGCAATGCTTCGTTGTTCGCGCGGTTCGATCAGCCGCGCCACCTGCATCGAAAGGGTGGAGGCGCCGGAAACGATGCGGCCGTTGGTGACGAACTGCAGCGCGGCGCGGCCGAGCGCCAGGAAGTCGATGCCGGCGTGCTCGCGAAACCGCTGGTCCTCATAGGCAACCAGCATCCGCAGAAACTGCGGGTCGACGTCACCGACAGTCGTGTTTAGCCGCCAGAGACCGTCAGGTGTTGCAAAGGCCCTGAGCAATTGGCCGTCGACGTCGAGAACCTCGCGAGACACGATGCCAGCCGCTCCCAGTGGCGGCGGAAATGCCTGGTCAGCCTTGTCGAGCGCAAAGGCAGACAGCCCCGTCAGCAACAGGCCGACGGGGATCGCGATCAGCAATTTTTGCCTTATCGACATTATCGGGCCTATTGGGCTGCCAGAACCTCCATACGCCCTGTCGCGGTGCGCGCCGAGAACTGCGGCCGGTACATGTCTTCGACGCTTGCGGCAGGATGATCGTAGACACCGGGGTTCACCGCGCGGACGACATAGGCGAGCGTCAGCTCGCGGCTATCGCCGGTAGCGCGGTCGAAGGCGGCGACGAAGCGATCGTTGCGGAACTCGGTATGCGTCGCGGTAATCTCGCCGAGCCATTCGAAGTTCGTCAGCTGGGCGCTGTCGACCAGGCTCGGGTTATCGATCTGGAAACCGGCCGGCAAAAGGTCCGAAACAAGCACGCGGGACGGCCAATCGTTGGTTTCGGTGACCTTCAGCACCACGACATAGCGCTCGTTCTGCCTGGCCTGGCTGACATTAGCTTCGGCACCATCGAGTGTGTAATAAGTGCGCTCGATGGCAAAGCCGTCACCGCCGGCCGACAGTGGCTGAGCCGGGGCGGCAACCGTGGTGACCACGGCGGAGACGGCGTCCGCCCCCTCGTTCTTGATCACCACCGGATGAGACAGAAGCGCATCGCCGGGCATCCGCGCGGCGTAGCCGCCGGTCTTCGACGCGCCATTGACGTCAAGCAGCATGTCCTCGTCGCCGCCCTGAACGGCACGGGCGGCAAGCAGCATCCAGGCCTGTTCCTGCGTGCTGGTATATTTCTTCTGCTCCCATTGCCGTGCCACGATCTTCGACAGTTCCGGAATGATCGGCGGAACCGGACGGCTTTCGGCGGCCAGAGCCAGGACGGCCGCGTCGTCGCGCAGCGAAGAACCGTAGTCGGAACGCGACAGGCTGACATTGACGAGGCCGGTCGACATGTTGGCCGAGGACGCAAAGATTTCCTTTGACCGCTGGGCATCGCCGTAGAGCGCCAGCGCCGCTGCGACCTGAGCCTTGGCCAATGGCGTTGGGAAATCATTGATCAGCGTGTTGGCGTAATAGCGGATGTCGTTGACGGCGGCCTTGCGGTTGCGTGCGAGCACATAGAGCGCATAGGCGATCTCGTTGCCGCGATCCTTGGCATTGGTGTCATAGCCGAGGCCGTTCTGCAGGTTTTCCAGTGCCTGCACCATCGCTGCCTCAGGCACGTCGTACTTCTGTTCACGTGCGCGTGTCAGGAAGTCGGTGACATAGGCGTCGAGCCAGAGGTCCCCATAGCCCGGCCCCCACAGGCCGAAGCTGCCGGACGACGACTGGTTGGAGAGCACGCGGTAGATCGCTTCCTGCACCCGCTTGGTCACTTCGCCGTCATCGGGAAGGCCGGACTGCTTCGCCAATTCACTCATATAGAGAAGCGGCAGCGCCCGGCTCGTCGTCTGCTCGGTGCAGCCATAGGGGTAGCGGTCGAGCGCCATCAGGATGGCGGGAATGTCGAAGGCCGCAGACCGGGTGACGCTCAGCGAAACCGACGCGCCCTGGAGCACGCTGTCTGCCAGCAACTGGCCGTCGATCGTCAGGCTGCTGCCCGCCGCAAGGTTGACCACCTGTCGCTGCGTGACCGGCAGTGTGGCCGGGCGCACCGGAATGTTGAGCGCCTGTTCGAGCGAAAGTCCGGAGGCGCCGGTGAGCTGGACAGTAACGAGCCCGTCGCCTGTGTGTTGGCCGACCAGCGGCAGCGTCAGAACCGATTTGCCGCCCTGTTCGAGGCGTACCGTTTCGCTGGCGCCGGTCTGTTCCACCGTCACCGGTCCGTTGGTGGTCAGTTGTACTTGGTAGTCACCGGCCGGAGCGTCGGTGTTGGCGATGTCGAGCCGCAGTTCGGCGCGGTCTCCCGGCGCAAGGAAGCGCGGCAGGCTCGCCGTCACGACGATCGGGTCGCGGATGACGACGTCGCGGACAGCATGGCCGACGCCGGACTTCGTCCAGGCGACGCTCATGATCCGCGCCGTGCCGTTGAACTGCGGAATATCGAAGCTGACGGTCGCCTTGCCATCGGCGTCGAGCTTCACCGGACCTTCGAAGAACGCCACCAGCTTTTCGGTGGGCGGGCTTCCCTGCAGCGCGACCTGGCCGCCGTCGCCGCCGGTGCGCAATTTGCCGGTCGCCCCAAGCGAGCCATCGATCAAGCGACCGTAGAGATCGCGCATTTCAAGACCAAGCTGGCGCTGGCCGAAATACCAGGCGGCAGGATCCGGAGCTTCATAGCGGGTCAGGTTCAGGATGCCGACGTCGACCGCGGCAATCGTGACATAGGCTTCTTCGTTGGCGCCGGCCCCTGCCACCTGCAGGCTGATATCGAGCGGCTTGCGCGGTTCGGTCTTTTCGGGCGCTTCGATGGCCACGGCAAGCTTGCGCTCAGCGGGATCAACGGTCAGCCATTTGATGCCAATCGCGCGCATAGGCATGCGGCTTTCCTGTGCATCACCAGGCCGATAGAGTGTCGCGGTGACATAGGCGCCGGCCCCCCAATCGGCGGTGACGGGCAAATCGATCTCGCCACCCTCGGCGACAATCGTCGCGCTCTTTGTCGTGATCAGGCCTTCCGTGCCGACGGTTACCAGCAGTTCACCGGCAAAACGCGGTGAAACCTTGAGCTTGGCGGTTTCGCCGACGGCGTAGTTTTCCTTGTCGAGCGCGATTTCGAGGCCATCGGGCGTTTCGGTCGATGTCGATGCGACATACCAGCCGGCATCGAATTCGACGCTCGATGTCGGTCCGTCGAGGGCCGCCGTCTCGACTTCGAGACGGTAGCGGCCCCAGCCGACGGGCACGGCGATCTCGCCTCCATCGGCGGTCACGTCGAGCGTGCCGTTCGCAACCTGCTTGGTGGTGACCACCGGCTCGTATTTCCAGGCGGTTCCGTCTCGGTACCATTGATAGTTGCGCTCGACGCTGATCAGCTTCCAGAGCGCACCCGGCATGGCGGCCCTGGCACCGTCGGGGTCGATGGCGATCACGCGGAACTTGCCGACGGAGTTTTCCTGAAGGTCGCCCGAAAACTCGGGTTTGATGCCGATCATCGCGCCTTCCGGCTTTACCGGCAGCGTCAAGGATCGTTCGACGGCGCGACCGCCGGCCTCGCGCATCCGCACGGTGACATTGGCGTTGAGCAGTTGCGTCGTCGACGGCACTTCGCTCAAAGCCACGTCGAAGGTCGACTTGCCGTCGTCATCGAGAGCCGTCAGGTCCTCAAGCGGCAGACGCGTGTCCTCGCTCGCCTCTTCGTCGGCAAGGCCGAAGAAATATCCCTTGAAGGCAGCACTTTCGCGCGTCGGCTTCAGAACCACTTCGCCCTCAAGCTCGAGGCCGGCGGCCGGTGCGCCATAGAGATAGCGTCCATCGACCACGACTTGTACCGGTTCGCCGACAGCGATCTCCTTTGCTTCGCTCGTCAGATCGAACTCCGTGCGGTCCGGCACGAAATCGTCGACTAGAAACTGCTTCTCGCCGATCGGCGAGGCCTTGGGATCAGTGAAGATCTGCATCGTCCAGGTGCCACGCATGGCGTTTTCCTGAACATCGAGATCGAGCGTGTGGCCGCCGAGCTTGCCGCCGTCGCTGATCATCCTGCGGTATTCGACGCCGTCAGGGCGCAGGAACACGAAGGTGAGCGGCAGATTCTCGATGGCCTCGCCATTAACGTCTCGGGCAAGTGCTGACGCGTGCACCGTTTCGCCGACGCGGTAGATGCCGCGCTCCGTCCAGGCGAGGACGTCGATGGCGCCGGGCGCCGCACGGCCGGTGACCCCACGATCCGACAGGTCGAATCCCGCCCTCGTCATGTCGAGGAAAACGAAGTCGTCTTCGCCGCTCTTGGCTGTGATTACGGCCGGGGTCAGGGCGGAGGTGCCGCGGATGAGACCAGCGGTGAAGGTGGCGCGGCCGTCGCCATCCGTCGTTGCCGTGCCGAGGATTTCGTTGTTCTTGGCGACAAGCTGCAGCTCGACACCTTCGATCGGCTTTGCGGTTGCGAGCGATCGGGCAAAGACGTTCAGGCCGTCGGTGCCGGCATAGGTCGACACGCCGATGTCGGAGACGACGAACCATTGGGTAGCGCGGGCGTCCCAATCCTGGCTGAGGCCGGTTTCGGATGCTGCGGTCAGCACGTAGACGCCGGCTTTGCGCTTCGGCAATGCTTCATCGACCGGGAAGCTGGTGACCACTTCCTTGTTGAGGACGCTGTCGATGGCGATCGAACCTTCCCAGACCAGTTCTCCGCTTTCGTCTTGAATGCGCTGGGCGCTGTAGCCGTCGATTTGCGTCAGGAACTGCGAGTTCTGCAGCACCTGCGCCAGGCTGCGATCGCCGATGCGGTAGAGCTTGAGCTTGGCGCTGTCGGTGTTGACGGAAACCAGCGGAATGCCGCGGCGCGCGGTCGAGGGCAGCACGAAGCTGTCGCCGGTAAAGCGCACGACCTGGCCGCGATCCTTGACGTAGACCTCAAGAGTGACCGGCGCCTCAAGCACTTCATCGACCGACGAGGGCAGGCCGGTGCGCAGCGTCAGCTTGTAACGCTGGCCATGCGACAGACCCTCAACGCAGATCTGGTCGCCCTTGGCTTCCACTGCGTTCGGGGCAGCGCCGTCTAGTGTGACGAAGGAGGCATAGTCGGCGCCGCTCTTTAGTAGCTGCTCCGAAAACTGCACGCAGGCGCGCGGCGAGGCGCTATCGGCATCAACGGTGTTTTCGATGACGCGGAAGCGCTTGCGTTCCTTCAGGTCGAGGTAGGCGGTCTCGACCGTTTTTGATTGCACCAGTTCGAGGCTGGCCTTGTAGGCATTGAGGGCGCCGCGGAAATTCTCGGCATTTTCCAGCGCCTTGGCGAGAACGGCCAGCGCATGGGCGCGGCTTTCTGCGGTCCGCGTCAGCTGATAGCCGTTGATCGCCGCAAGGGCGGCTTGCGTCGCGACATCGGTATTGCCGGTGACGCGATTTGCCGTGCGCGCCGTTTCAAGCCACAGCTCGCTGTCATCAGGGGTGATCGCAAGCGCGCCCTGGAACGCCTTCAATGCACCGTCGATAATGCCCGATTCCGCCTGCGCGCGCGCCGTTTCGATCAGGTTGTTGACACCGAAGCCCTGCTGATCGTCGGCAAGTGAAAGGTTCGCCTTGGCGTCGCGCGCGTCCTGAAGGATCTGGTCGGAGAGAAACGAGAGTCGCGGCGGCGCGCCGAGGTCCGGCTGCACGGCCTGCGCCTGGACGATCTTGCCGGCGATGGCGCCGGGGAAGTCGTTCAACTGATTGAAGTCGGACTTCAGGAAGCACCATTTCACCTTGGGATTGTAGGTGAATGCGCGGCAGGATTGGTCCGCGATGCAGGCGGTCTCGCACTGATCCAGCGAGACATTCTGTTCGGTTCGCAGATCGAAGCCGAAATAGTCACCATCCTGGGTGATCTCGACCTGGCGGCCGGTCTCAGCCGAAAAAGCCGGACATCCGGCGGCCAAAACAGAAACAAGAAGAGCGGAAAGGCCGAAAAACGCGCGCACAGACATAAGTCCTCCCAACGCAGCCGGTCTCGATAGGGCTTCACTTTTTCAAGGTTCCTGATGCCTTGTCAACCACGGACGTTCAAGAGTTGGACGACAATTTACGCGAGAGCGAGCAACATGTCCTAGTGAGGCGGCGCCACTGCGAATGGGCGCCTATCTTCTCTGCTCCTTCAGGAAAACGACGAGCGAACGGCCGGCGTCGAGGATGTGATCCCGGGTGAGCGACGATGCCAGATCGGCGTCACCTTTGGCGCAGGCATTGAGGATCGCCTCATGCTCGCGCGCTGCGCGCTTCATGCCATCCGTCAGCGTCAGCTGCGCGCGCAGATAACGATCGATGCGGTCGAGCGAGGCGCGCACGATCTGCAGGTAGTAAGGCCGCCGCGCGGCCTCATAGAGGCTGTAGTGGAAGTTCCGGTTGGTTTCGCCCCACTTCGCCGAATCGGATTCCTTGCCGAACTCGTCGCAATGCCTGCGGGCGAGTTCGAGCGTCCTTCGATCCATATTGGGCACGGCAAGCCGGATCACCTCCGCCTCCAGCAGAGCGCGAAATTCGAAGATCTCTTCGATCTCTTCGATCGAAAGGCCGGCAACGACAGCGCCTTTGTAGCGTTGCGTTGTGATCAACCCGTGCTGTTCAAGGCGCGAAAGCGCTTCGCGCACGGGGATGCGGCTGGTGTTGAACATCTGGGCGATCTGGTCCTGCCGCAGGTTCTCCCCCTCGGCAAGCGCACCCTCGATGATCGCCTTGCGCAATGCCTCGTAGACGATATCGGCTGCGGAAGCGGCTTGCCTGACATCAACGGCATCGAGTTTCATCGCGTCTAAACCCCGGCGGCTTTGTGTCCCTGACAGTGCGGAAACTGCTGTGGTTCTGGTCATAGGTCCATTCTCTTGGTCGGGCAACAGAGGTCGCGGCTTTGCGCAAAAAATCGTATATTTCAGATTGTATATTGGATCCAATCTTTCTATGACTGGTCCCACGTCGGCTGCGGCGGCCGTTTGGTCACCGAAAAGAGAGCCAGTCTCCCGAGTGTCGGCGTACAGATATCAAGGCATGGCATGTGGATGCGGTCCGCATGCATCGCGTGGAGGCGAAAGATGCGCAGCAGCAAGGTCATTCATATTGTTTCCTGCCACGCCGAGGGTGAAGTCGGCGATGTCATCGTCGGCGGCGTTGCGCCACCGCCGGGCAAGACGCTGTGGGAGCAGCGACGCTTCATCGCCGAGGATCAGACCTTGCGCAATTTTGTGCTCAACGAACCGCGTGGCGGTGTTTTCCGCCACATCAACCTGCTGGTGCCGCCAAAGGATCCACGCGCGACTATGGGCTTCATCATCATGGAGCCTGAAGACACGCCGCCGATGTCCGGGTCCAACTCGATCTGCGTTTCGACCGTCCTGCTCGACAGCGGCATCGTGCCGATGCAGGAGCCGGAGACGAGAATGGTGCTGGAGGCGCCCGGCGGGCTCGTCGATGTCGTTGCCACCTGCCGCAACGGCAAGGCCGAGCGCATCACCGTCACCAACGTCCCGTCCTTTGCCGGCAAACTCGATGCCAAGATCGAGGTGGAAGGGCTCGGCACACTCACCGTCGACACCGCCTATGGCGGCGACAGCTTCGTCATCACCGATGCTCGTACATTCGGCTTCTCCGTGACGCCGGATGAAGCGCGCGAGCTTGCCGAGACCGGCATCAAGATCACGCGCGCAGCCAATGAGCAGCTCGGCTTCGCGCATCCGGAAAACCCGGAATGGGCACATATCTCGTTCTGCCAGCTGACGCTGCCGGTGGAAGAGCGCGATGGCGTCCTGCACGGACGCAACACAGTGGTGATCCAGCCGGCAAAGCTCGACCGGTCGCCGACCGGCACCGGCTGCTCCGCGCGGATGGCGGTGCTTCACGCGCGCGGGCAGATCAAGGTTGGCCAGCGTTTTGTCGGCCACTCGATCATCGATTCGACGTTCGATTGCCGCATCGTCGGCGAAACGACGGTTGGCGGGCGCCCAGCGATCGTTCCGGAAATTTCCGGTCGCGCCTGGGTCACCGGCACACATCAGGTGATGCTCGATCCGGCCGACCCGTGGCCATCAGGCTATCGGCTCGCGGATACCTGGCCGCGCAAACAATAGGCCCCCGAGCGGGTTATTCCTCGGCAATGATGCGCGTGGTGCCGACCCAGAGTTCACGAGCCGGCCCTGCGCCGATGTTGCGGGCGCGGTGCGGTAGCGACGAGGGGAAGTGCAGGGTGTCGCCCGCTTTCAGGACATATTCCTTGCCGTCGATCTCGTAGAGCATTTCGCCTTCAATCAGATAGAGGAAATCCTCGCCCTCGTGGCTGGTCAGCTCGGAAGCGTAGCCGGCCGGCATGTGGGTGATGCAGCCGTTGAGTTGGGCGCCGGGAAAGCCGCGCTCGAGCAGTTCATAGACACGCTCCTTCGTCTCGACATTGTAACCGCGGCGTTCGCCGGCGTGAGACACAATGGAATGGGCGTGCTGCGGCGGCTGCGACAGGAACGTATCGACGCTGGTGCCGAGCGCATTGGCGACATTGTAGAGCGAGATCAGCGAGGGGGTTGAAATACCTCTTTCGATCTGGCTGATGAAGCCCTCCGTGAGGCCGGCTTCACGCGCGACCTGCTTCATCGTCTTGCCGATTTCCTTGCGGCGGGCGCGCAGCATCTGGCCGATCGTTGCGGCCACAGGCATGTCGGTGAGGGGGGCGCCGGCGTCTGCCGCTGGCGCCTCATCGGTATCGAGAGGCATGATTTTCTTTCCGCTTGACTCGCGTCTATTGTTGTACTTTAGTCCAGCTAAAGTCGGTTATGCAAGCTGATCAACTCGGCTTAGTACCGCTTTAAAAAGGGGAACAACAAGAATGCCTTCGCTGCAATCCGGACGCAAAGGAAAACGTTCGGAAAAATTGGATCCAATATCCAATTGGTGTGAGGCGTCGTGCCGGCGCTAGCCGGTCGATCAAACAGGAGGAGTGAGAGATGAAACGTTTGTTGCCGATCTTACTGGGTGCCGCCCTTGGGCTGGCCGCGGCCACGTCTGCGCTCGCCATCGAACGTGGCGGTGCGATGACCTTTGCGCGTTATGACGATTCCACGGTCATCGATCCTGTTTATGCCGATCGCAACCCGGACCTCTGGATGGTCACCGGCCTATACGAAACGCTGCTGCGCAACGGCCCGGACGGTTCGATCGTTCCAGGGTTGGCCGAGGGCTATGACGTTGCTGCCGACGGGCTTTCGATCAAGCTCAAGCTGCGCGACGGACTGAAATTCTCCGACGGGTCGGCCCTGACCGGCGCCGACGTGGTGTTTTCCCTTGACCGGGCCCGCAATCCCGAGCTTGGCCCTTGGGCGGGTCTGCTTGGCGCCGTCGACAAAGTCTCCGCCGA
This sequence comes from Ensifer sp. 1H6, assembly GCF_001976035.1. NCBI lineage: Bacteria > Pseudomonadati > Pseudomonadota > Alphaproteobacteria > Hyphomicrobiales > Rhizobiaceae > Ensifer > Ensifer sp. 1H6. The sequence continues at coordinate 177,138 of NZ_MOAI01000005.1, forward strand.
TGGCAATCAGGTAACGCTGGCGCTCAAGAACCCGGACCCGACCATCGTCTCTATCCTCGCAACCTTCAACACCGGCATCATGCCGCAAGCGGCCTTCGAGAAGGCGGCCGGCGCCAACGATCAGGAAAAGGCGCGTGCCTTCTTCGAGGCCGGCCCGGTCACATCGGGCCCATTCACGATGAAGAGCCGCGTGCAGGGCTCAAGCATGACCTTCGCACGCAATCCCAACTACTGGCGGCCCGGCACGGATGGGCAGCCGCTGCCCTATCTCGATCAGGTCGATTTCGTCATCATCCCAGACGATGCCACCCGCATCCTTAAGCTTCAGGCCGGTGAAGTTGATGCCGCGGAGTTCATTCCTTTCGCTCGCGTTGGCGAACTCAGCGCTGATCCGGCTCTGAAGATGGAGCTCTTTCCCTCGACCCGCATCGTCTACGCACCGATCAATACGCGCGAGACACGCAAGGACGGCTCCAAGAACCCGCTTGCTGATGTAAAAGTGCGGCAGGCGCTGAACTACGCCACCGACAAGAACGTGCTGATCAAGCTCGTCACTTTCGATACCGGCAAACCGATGACGTCGTTGATGTCGGCCGCCACCCAGCTCCATTATGGGCCTGAGCCGCTCTACCCCTACAATCCAGACAAGGCCAAGCAACTGCTTGACGAAGCCGGTCTCGGCGGCGGCTTCGAGGTGAAGTTTACGACGCTTGCCGGCAGCGCCGACGACGCGACCTTGTTCACCGCGCTGCAGCAGATGTGGTCGCCGCTCGGCGTTAATCTCAAGGTCGAACAGGTCGACAATCCGACCCGCGGTGAGAAGAACCGCTCCGGCGACTTCGACATCCACACCTATGGCTGGGCAAACGACGTCAACGACCCGGCGCAGGTGACCGGCTGGCTCGGCTACTACAAGCAGCGCCAGGCCGTGGGCACGGGCTGGAACAATCAGGAGTTCAACACGCTGTTCGAAGCGTCCAACATCGAGGTCGATCCGGCCAAGCGCAAGGACGAGTACAAGCAGATGCAGGAAGTCTATGCAGAGGGCGCGCCGCTGCTCTTCCTGTTCGAGACCCCTTTTGCCGTTGCCGTCTCGAAGTCGATCGAGGGCTACGTGCAGACGCCGCTCGGTGCGAACGACTTCTCCGAGGCCTGGCGGGCCAAGTGACGACAGCCTGAATTCATGATGTTGGGCGGCGAGAGCTGCCCGACATCGCTTACAAGGTTCAATCCATGCCCTCGTTATCCTATCTTCTGGCGCGGTTGCTGCAGATCATCCCGACCTTTCTTCTGGTGATGATCTTCATCTTCCTGCTCGTCCGGCTGCTGCCGGGCGACCCGGCCATCGCCATGGCCGAAGCCAAGGCAACGGACGCGCAACTTGAGCAGATCCGCCACAATCTCGGCCTCGATCAGCCGCTGCCGATCCAGTTTCTCGTCTTCGTCAAGAACACGCTGACCGGCGATCTCGGGCGTTCGATCATGCTGAAGGCGCCCGTGACCGAGATCATCCTCGCGCGCCTGCCGACCACGGTCTTCCTGGCGCTCTATTCCGTTCTGCTGGCGATCTGTCTCGCAGGGCCGCTGGCGTTCCTTGCCGCGTCGCGGGTCAACGGTCCCGTCGATGTTGCAATCCGCAGCGTCTTCCAGGTCGGGCTGTCCATGCCGGTCTTCTACATCGGCCTCGTGCTGTTGACGGTCCTCGCAGCCCAGCTGCGCTGGTTTCCGGTCGGCGGCTACGGAACGGGCTTTCTCGACAATCTTCATCACCTGATCCTGCCGGCGCTCAGCGTCGCGCTTTACACCTCGGCCATCATTCTTCGCAATCTCAGGGCCTCGCTGATCGAGGTGCTCGATGCCGACTACGTGCAGTTCGCCCGCGCCAAGGGGCTTTCGCGGCGCATCGTCATGACCCGGCATGTGCTGCGCAACGCACTGGTCTCCACCGTGACGCTGCTCGGCCTTTCCATCGGCAACCTGATGAGCGGAACGCTGGTCACCGAGACCGTCTTTGCCGTTCCGGGCGTCGGCCGGCTGATGCTGGAGGCGATCTTCGCGCGTGACTATCCGCTGATCCAGGGGCTCACACTCACCTTCGCCGTGCTGGTTTCCGTCGTCTTCTTGCTGACGGACATCGTGCAATCCTGGCTCGATCCGAGGCTTCGTCAGTCATGAGTATCGTCGTGCAATCTCCCATCCGTAAGGCGGGTCGCGTGCGCGCCTTCCTCGGCCGGGCCTTCTTACGACCGTCCTTCGTCATCGGCTTTGCGATCCTCGCGCTGTCGATCGCGCTGGCGCTGTTCCCTGGGATGTTCGCGCCCTACGATCCGCTTGCCTTCGACCTGAGTGCAATCCAGCAGGGGCCGAGCCTCGCCCATCCCTTCGGCACCGACAATTTCGGGCGCGACGTGCTCTCGCGCGTCATCTGGGCCTATCGCGTCGACATGCAGATGGCCTTCTTCGCCACGATCTTCGCACTTCTGATCGGCATGACGGTCGGAGCTTTCGTCGGCTATTACGGTGGCATCGCCGACACCATCTTCGGCCGCTGCGTCGATGCGATCATCACCTTTCCCTTCCTCGTTCTGGTCATCGCCATCGTCGCGGTGCTCGGGCCTGGCCTCGTCAACATGTATGTGGCGATCACCGCGGTGAACTGGGTGTACTACGCCCGTCTCACGCGGGCCGAGATCATGGCGCAAAAGGCCAATGATTATGCCGCGGCCGGCCGCGTGCTCGGTTATTCCGACCGACGCATCATCTTCCGGCATCTGCTTCCCAACGCGATCTCGCCGATCATCGTCTACTGGATGACCGATATGGCGCTCGCCATCCTGCTCGGCTCTTCGCTCGGCTATCTCGGCCTGGGCGCACAGCCACCGGCGGCCGAATGGGGCGTGTTGATCGCCGAAGGCCGCAACTTCCTGCTGACAGCCTGGTGGATGAGCCTGATGCCGGGCATCGCCATCGTGCTCACCGGCCTCGGCTTCAGCCTCGTCGGCGACGCGCTGGCCGATCTGCTTCGACCGAAAGGGCGCTGACATGAACCAACTCGAGAAAGAAACGGTTCTGGACGTCCGGCATCTGCGCACGGAATTCGGCCTGCCAGAGCGCCCTCTTGTTGCCGTCGACGATGTTTCGTTTCAGGTGCGGGCGGGGGAGATCCTTGGGCTTGTCGGCGAATCCGGCTCGGGCAAGAGCATCACCTTGCGCTCGATCCTCGGCATCGTGCGGCCACGCGGCCGCGTCGGCGGCGAAATCCTCTGGAAGGGCCGGGATCTGGTGCCGCTCGACGAGGGCGCGCTCAGACGGGTGCGTGGACGCGAGATCGCGATGATCTTTCAGGAGCCGATGTCGTCACTGAACCCGTTGTTGACCGTCGGTTTGCAGATATCGGAAAACCTTGCCGCCCATACCGATCTGGATGGGAAAGCCAGAAAGGCGCGCGCGATCGAACTGCTCGACATGGTCGGCATTCCCGCGGCGCGCAACAGGCTCGGCGATTACCCGCACGAGTTTTCCGGCGGTATGCGGCAACGGGTGATGATCGCCATCGCCCTTGCGTCCAACCCGAAGCTGCTGCTGGCCGATGAGCCGACGACGGCGCTGGACGTGACCATCCAGGATCAGATCCTACGGCTCATTCAGGCGCTCAGCCGCGACCTCGGCATGGCCGTGATCCTCGTCACCCACGACATGGGCGTGGTGGCGGAGACCTGCGATCGTGTAGCGGTGATGTATGGCGGCCGTCTTTGCGAGACAGGACCGACGGCTGATGTCATCGGCGACGCCCGGCATCCCTATTCCCTGGGACTTCTGCGCTCTATCCCGCGCGATGTCGCACCACGCACGCCGCTCTATTCCATCCCCGGAGCACCGCCGTCACTCAACGCCTTGCCGGCCGGTTGCGCGTTTACGGCACGCTGTCCCGTGGCCGGGCCGGAATGCCGGGATGTTCGCCCGAGCCTCGAAGCGATCGGACGGCTGCGCCAGGTCGCCTGCCACCACCGCGAGGAAGCCCTCGTTCATTTCAGCGCACGGGAGGCGGCGCAATGAGCCAATCGATGCAAGAAGCGGCCACGCCGCTACTTTCCATCCGCGACCTTTTCATGCGGTTCGAGAAGCGTCGCTCGCTGTCGGATACGCTTGCCGGTCGGCCGCGGCAGGTCGTCTCAGCGCTCAACGGCGTCGATCTCGACGTGATGCCGGCCGAAACGCTGGGGATCGTCGGCGAGTCCGGTTGCGGCAAGTCGACGCTTGCGCGCTGTATCGCCGGTCTTCACCGGCCGACATCGGGCGATATCCGTTTCGAAGGCGAGAGTGTCATCGACCTCAAGGGCGCCAGGCGACGCGGCTACAACAAGCGCGTCCAGATGATGTTCCAGGATCCCTATACCTCGCTCAATCCGCGCATGACCGTGCGCGATACTCTGCGCGAGGCGATCACTGTCCATCGCATGCGCGAGGGCGCCGGCGTCGACCGCCGTGTCGACGAACTGCTCGACCTTGTGCGGCTGCCTGATGGCGCAGCCGACAAGTATCCGCACGAGTTTTCCGGCGGCCAGCGCCAACGCATCGGCATCGCGCGGGCACTCTCGCTGGAGCCGACCTGCCTTGTTGCCGATGAGCTCGTCTCCGCGCTCGACGTGTCCGTTCAGGCGCAGGTCGTCAATCTGCTGCTGGAACTGCAGGACAATCTGGGGCTGACGGTGCTCTTTGTTGCCCATGACCTCAGGCTGGTGCGCCATGTCTCCCATCGCGTGGCGGTGATCTATCTCGGCGCCATCGTCGAGATCGGGCCGTCGGAGGCGCTGTTTTCCAAGCCGATGCACCCGTACTCGCAAGCCCTGCTGGCCGCGGCCCCGTCGCTCGACCCGACGGAGCGGCGCAGGGCGCCAGCCCTGTCGGGTGAGTTGCCGAGCCCGCTCGACATTCCGCCCGGCTGCCCCTTCCACGTCCGCTGCCCGCACGCAACCGAGCTTTGCCGCCGGGAAAAGCCGGCACTGCGGCCGGTCGGCAACGGCATGACCGCCTGTCACTTCGCCGAAACGATCGGCGGCGCGTGAAGACAAATATTCAATAGGGAAAGACCACATGACATCGAAAGACAGGCTGGAGGCTTCCGGCCGGATCGAGGCCCTGCGCCGCAAACTCGACGAGCAGGGGCTGGACGGCTACGTCGTCCCGCGGTTCGACGAACATCAGGGCGAGTATTGTGCGCCCCATGACAACAGGCTCGCTTTTGTCACCGGCTTCACCGGTTCTGCCGGCGTTGCGATCGTCATGCGCGACCGCGCGGCAATCTTCGTCGACGGTCGCTATCAGGTGCAGGTTCGCCAAGAGATTGATGCCGACAGCTTCGCCATCGAGCATTTCTACGACGCACCGCTCAAGGACTGGCTGCGGAAGAACCTGCGCAAGGGCGAACGCGTCGGCTTCAATTCGATGCTGCTGCCGTCGACCTGGGACATGGATTGCGGCCAATCGGTTGTCGCCGCTGGCGCCGAGTGGGTCGCCGTAACCGATGATCTCGTCGATGCGATCTGGTCGGACCAGCCCGAACGCCCGCTTGGCAACGTGATGGCCCTGTCGCGCGACTATGCCGGCGAAAGCGTCGCCGACAAGAAGCGCCGCATTGGCCAGATGCTGGCGGAGCAAGGCGCCGACGTGCTGATCGAGGCGCAGCCCGACAACATCGCCTGGTTCCTGAATGTTCGCGGCCGTGACATAGCGTTCAACCCAATGCCGCAATCCTTCATGATCGCCGACAGGGACGGCCGGGTCGAATGGCTCGTCGACCACCGCAAGCTGCCCAATGACCTCTCGGACTTCGAACTCGACGGCGTGACGATGTCGAGCCGGAGGTGTTGCTCGACCGCGTCCGGACCGCTGCCGCCGGGCGGGTGGCGCTCGTCGATGCCGGCTTTGCCCCATCGGCGGTCGCCCATGCGACGCGCGAGGCTGGCGGCAGCGTGCGCCTTTTGCGCAGCCCGATCACGCTTGCCAAGATGCTGAAGAATCCCGTTGAACTCCAGGGCTTTCGCGATTGCCATCGCCATGATGGTGCTGCGTGGATCAGGTTCTTCGCATGGCTGGAGGCCAATGCGGCCAAGCGCGAGAAGGACGGGCGCCCGGTAACCGAACTGGAGGCGGAGGATCGTATTCTCGCCCTTCGGCAGATGGAGGAGACCTTCGTCGAGCCGAGCTTCCGCTCGATCTCGGCGGCCGCCGGCCATGCCGCCATGTGCCACTATGCGGCCAGCGCCAAGAGCGATGCGCCGATCACCTCGCAAGGCATCTATCTGCTCGATTCAGGTGGGCAGTATTTTACCGGCACGACGGACGCGACGCGCACGACCGCGATCGGAGCTGTCAGCGATGAAGTGCGCCGCACCTATACGGCGGTCCTCAAGGGGCTGATCTCCATGGTCTCGCTCAAATTCCCGAAGGGGACCTACGGCCATCACCTCGACGCCTTCGCGCGCCGGCCGCTTTGGGACCTCGGGCTCGACTATGATCATGGCACCGGTCACGGTGTCGGCCACTTCCTGTCGGTGCACGAGCAGCCGCAGCGTTTCGACCGGCGCGTCAACGAGATCGAATTGCGGCCGGGCATGGTGACGACCATCGAGCCTGGCTATTACAAGGCTGGGGAATACGGCATCCGCATCGAGAACCAGGTGGAAGTGATCGACGACGGCGATGGTTTCATGAGCTTCCGCAGCCTGACGTTGGTGCCGATCGATCTGCGGCTCGCGGATATCAGCCTGCTGAGCGAAACTGAGCGGCAGTGGATCGACACCTACCATTGGCGTGTAGCCAAGACCATGGAAGGGGTGTTCGATCCGGAGACCGCAGCGTGGCTGGCAGCGCGTACCGCGCCGATCGCCAGCTAGCCGAGCGAAAAGCGGCGGCGGGTTTCTTTGATCTACCGCCGTCGGCATTCTCAAAGCGACAATTTTCGACGACGGAGGCTTGCATTGCGGTCTCCGTCGTCTGCTTTTGCCGGGTCGTGTGAAGTTACTTGCCGAATAACGACACTTTGTGATAATTGTCACAAATTGTGTTCGGCCATCTCTGCTGTGATGTTTTGGCTCGAACGACCGGACAGACGGAACGATTATGGCCAGCCGCAAGACAGCCCGCATCATTCAACTCGCCGACGCGCTCTCCGGCCGTCGCGTTCTTCATCTGCGCGATGCCGCTGCCTTGCTCGGGGTTTCCGAGATGACCATCCGGCGGGATGTCGCCGATAATCCCGGGCAATTCACCTTCCTCGGCGGCCACATCGTGCCTGCGGGCGAGATCGATGGCGATATGCCCTATGAGCTGGCGCGCGAGGCCGACAGTCATGCAGCGGCAAAACGCGAGGCCTGTGTCCATGCGGCGCAGCACATTCGTCCGGACGAAACCATCTTTATCGATTGCGGTACGACGCTCGAGTATCTGGTCGATCTCATTCCGGACAATTATTCAATTACTGCAGTCTGTTACTCGTTAAATGTTGCTGACAGGCTGACGCGAAAACCCAATGTCCGCATCGTCATGCTCGGCGGGGTCTATCATCCGGCCTCGGCGTCGTTCTCGGGGAATTCTGGGCTGGAAACGCTCGATTTGCTTGGGATCAATGTCGCCTTTCTCTCGGCCGCAGGCGTGGACCCGGGACGTGGTGCAACCTGCGTGCATTTTCATGAGGTGGCGGTGAAGCAGAAGGTGATCTCGCTCGCGCGCGAAAGCCACCTCGTTGTCGACCTGAGCAAGATCGGCAAGCTGAAGCCCGCATTCTTTGCACCGATGAACGTCTTTCGTTCGGTGATCACCGAGGACGGCGACACGCGCATTCCGGTGATCTGAGACCTCGCCAAAAAATGGCAGCATTTCACCGAAACGCGATAGGTCGCTTGACACGTCGCGTTTCTGGTGGAATGCTAACAAAAATACGATAGAAAAATAACAAAATGAGAATCGCCGCCGACACGGGTAACAGCCGTGCTATCGTGCCGCGATGTCAGGGAGTTCGAGGAGCAATCGCTTGGAAGACCTTGCTGTGAAGAATGTGGCCGCGAAAGCCGTGGCACCTGTGGCCGCTGGCCATAACTGGCCGCGCAACGATGGCATGGAGCTTGATCTCGGCTGGGTTGTCGACCAGCGTGTCAACCTTTCGGCTGCCGAACGACGCGTCTCGACGCTGCCTGGTCGCCGGACGGTGAAGAAGGACGCGCAGGCCGCCTGGCTGCTGAAGGCCGTGACCTGCATCGACCTGACGACGCTCAACGGCGACGACACGACCGAACGCGTCAAGCGGCTCTGTGCCAAGGCGCGCCAGCCGGTTCGCCAGGACATTCTCGATGCGCTTGGCATGGGCAGTCGCGGTATCACCACCGGCGCCGTCTGCGTCTATCATCGTTTCGTTTCGACCGCCGTCGACGCGCTTGAAGGTTCGGGCATTCCGGTTGCCGCCGTCTCCACCGGTTTTCCTGCCGGCCTCATTCCGCATGACGTCAAGCTGCGCGAGATCGAGGCTTCGGTTGCCGATGGCGCCAAGGAAATCGACATCGTCATTACCCGCGAGCATGTGCTGACCGGCAATTGGCAGGCTCTCTATGACGAGATGCGCGACTTCCGCGCCGCCTGCGGCGATGCGCATGTCAAGGCGATCCTGGCGACCGGCGACCTGAAGACGCTGCGCAATGTGGCCCGCGCTTCGCTCGTCTGCATGATGGCGGGCGCCGATTTCATCAAGACCTCCACCGGCAAGGAAGGCGTCAACGCCACCCTTCTGGTGACGCTGGTGATGCTGCGCATGATCCGCGCCTATCAGGAACGCACCGGCATCAAGGTGGGCTACAAGCCGGCCGGCGGCATCTCGGCCGCCAAGGATATCCTCAACTACCAGTTCCTGATGAAGGACGAACTCGGTCGTGAGTGGCTGGAGCCGGACCTTTTCCGCGTCGGCGCATCGAGCCTCCTCGGCGATATCGAACGCCAGCTGGAGCATCACGTGACCGGCGCCTACTCGGCCCTCAACCGACACCCGATTGGATGATCCCGATGACAGTCGCAAGGTATTTTGACGAAATGTCCTATGGTCCCGCACCGGAAGCCGACACCGAAGCTCGCCAGTGGCTGGCGCGCCACAAAGGCGAGTTCGGCCACTTCATCAACGGTGCTTTTGTCGCGTCTTCCTCCGGCAAGGCCTTCGAAACCTTTGAACCCGCAACCGGCGCTCTTCTGGCAAAGGTCGCCCTGGGTAGCGCCAAGGACGTGGACGACGCGGTCGCGGCGGCACGAAAGGCGCAAGGGTCCTGGGCCAAGCTGCCGGGCCATGCACGTGCCCGCCACCTCTATGCCCTTGCCCGCATGATCCAGCGCCATGCGCGGTTGATCGCGGTGGTCGAGGCGATCGACAACGGCAAGCCGATCCGTGAAACGCGCGACATCGACATTCCGCTGGCCGCCCGCCACTTCTACCACCACGCCGGCTGGGCGCAGCTGCAGGAAACCGAGTTTGCCGATCAGGTGCCGGTTGGCGTCGTCGGTCAGGTCATCCCGTGGAATTTTCCGTTCCTGATGCTCGCCTGGAAGGTCGCGCCGGCCCTGGCGCTGGGCAACACGGTCATCCTCAAGCCGGCCGAGTTCACGCCGCTGACGGCCTTGCTTTTCGCGGAACTTGCCGCTGCAGCCGGACTGCCTGCCGGCGTGCTGAACGTCGTGACCGGCGAAGGCGAAACAGGCGCGCTGATCGTCGAGCATGCGGATATCGACAAGATCGCCTTCACCGGCTCGACGGAAGTCGGCCGCCTGATCCGCGAAAAGACGGCTGGTACCGGCAAATCGCTGACGCTTGAGCTCGGCGGCAAGTCGCCTTTCATTGTTTTTGACGACGCTGATATCGATGGCGCCGTTGAAGGTGTGGTAGACGCGATCTGGTTCAACCAGGGCCAGGTCTGCTGTGCCGGTTCCCGACTTCTGGTGCAGGAAGGCGTCGCTCCGCTCTTTTACGAGCGCCTGACGCGGCGCATGCAGACCCTGCGCGTCGGCCATCCGCTCGACAAGGCGATCGATATGGCGGCGATTGTTGCGCCGGTGCAGTTGCAGCGCATCGAGAGCCTGGTCGCCAAGGGCGTCGCCGAAGGCGCGAAGCTTCACCAGCCGAAGATCGAGCTGCCGAAGGGCGGCAGCTTCTATCCGCCGACCTTGCTCACCAACGTGCAGCCGACTTCGATCGTCGCGACCGAGGAAATCTTCGGACCCGTCGCCGTGTCGATGACCTTCCGCACGCCGGAGGAGGCAATCCAGCTCGCCAACCATTCGCGCTACGGCCTGGCCGCAAGCGTTTGGAGCGAAACGATCGGCCTGGCGCTGAACGTCGCAGCCAAGCTTGCGGCGGCGTCGTCTGGGTCAATGCCACCAATCTCTTTGACGCTGCGGCCGGTTTTGGCGGCAAGCGTGAATCCGGCTTCGGCCGCGAGGGCGGCCGCGAAGGCTGCTACGAATATCTGAAGCCCAAGGCCTGGGTCGGTCGCAAGCTGCGTGCAGCACCGGCAGAACCGGTGTTGAAGCAGGCGTCCGGCGATTTCTCGCTGCCGTCGCTCGATCGCACGGCCAAGCTTTTCATCGGCGGCAAGCAGGCGCGCCCGGATGGCAACTATTCGCGCCCTGTCCTTTCGCCGAAGGGCAAAGTGCTCGGCGAGGTCGGTGAGGGCAACCGCAAGGATATCCGCAACGCCGTCGTTGCGGCGCATGCGGCCTCCGGCTGGGCGTCGGCGACGTCGCATAATCGTGCACAGATCCTCTATTACGTCGCCGAAAACCTGAGCGGCCGGGCGGATGAATTTGCAGACCGTATCGTCGCGATGACCGGCGCCTCGGCAGCCAACGCGAAGGCAGAGGTCGAGGCTTCGATCTCTCGGCTCTTCAGCTACGGCGCCTGGGCCGACAAATACGAGGGCGTGGTCCATCAGCCGCCGCTGCGCGGCGTCGCGCTTGCCATGCCCGAAGCGATCGGTGTCGTCGGTGTCGTCTGCCCGACGGAAGCGCCGCTGCTCGGCTTCATCAGTCTGGTGGCACCGTTGATCGCTACCGGCAACCGCGTCGTTGCGGTTCCAAGCGAACAGCACCCGTTGGCAGCGACGGACTTCTACTCGATCCTCGAGACGTCCGATGTTCCGGCGGGGGTCATCAACATCGTCACGGGCTCGGCGATGGAGCTGGCAAAAACGCTGGCAAGCCACAACGACGTCGACGCGCTCTGGGCCTTCGGCACGCAGGAGCTTTCGACAATGGTCGAAAAGCTCTCGGCAGGGAACCTGAAGCGGACCTTTGTCGACAATGGCAAGGCGACCGACTGGTTCGATCGCTCGGCTGCAGAAGGACAAGCCTATCTGCGCCGCGCCACCGACGTCAAAAACATCTGGATCCCTTACGGCGAGTAAGGGATCCCCATCTCGGGGCGGGGGGAGCCGGCTCGAGAATGCAGCGACTGCAACGTTGCATGGTTAGATTTGGGAGAGCGTGGCGCCGACATGGCGGCACGCAGTTTCACGCCACTCGGGAGCATGCGAGCGGGCGTCTGGAGGAGGGTTGTCTATGCTGAAAAATCTGGACCCGGCGCTCAATGCCGATGTTCTGCACGCGCTTCGTTCCATGGGGCACGGTGATACACTGGTCATCTCCGACACCAATTTCCCATCCGATGCGATCGCCAGGCAGACCACGCTCGGCAAGCTTTTGCGGATCGACAACGTATCTGCTGCACGCGCCGTGAAGGCGGTCCTGTCGGTATTGCCGCTCGACACGCCGTTGCAGCCTTCGGCCGGGCGCATGGAGATCATGGGGGCGCCGACGGAAATTCCCGGCGTGCAACAGGAGGTCCAGGCCGAAATCGACCGCGCCGAGGGCAAGCCTGCGCCGATGTACGGCATCGAACGCTTTGCGTTTTATGAGGAAGCCAAGAAGGCCTATTGCGTCATAACCACCGGCGAGACGCGCTTCTATGGCTGCTTCCTTTTCACCAAGGGCGTCATTCCACCGGAAACGGCCTAGCTGACCATACGTTAGCCTAAGCATCAGCCGCCTGAGCTGATCGTCGTAAGATCTTGAAGTTGTGAAATTTAGCTGGATCTCCGCTTCGTCCTTCGTCGCGGCCTGACCAGGGGAGGCAGGAATGAAGGTTGGTGTTTCGATCCTGGGGATCTTCGTGGCCGATACGGCCTATCTGGCGCGGCGCATGCCCGTTGTCGGCGAAACGATTACCGGCAGCGGCTTTTCGGTCGGGCCGGGTGGCAAGGGGTCGAACCAGGCCGTCGCCGCAGCGCGGGCGGGCAGTCAGGTTTCCTTCATCTCGAAAATCGGGCGCGATACCTTCGGCGAGATGGCGCTTCGTACCTATGCCGAGGCAGGCGTGACACCCAAGATCGTCCAGATGGACGACCTTCCGACCGGTGCGGCCTTCATCTACGTCAACGACCAGAATGGCGAGAACGCGATCATCGTCTATCCCGGTGCGGCCGGGTCGATCGGTATCGACGATGTCGAGGCGGCGCGAGAAACGATCGAAGGATCGCGCATCTTCGTCACGCAGCTGGAGCAGCCTGCGGCTGCCGCCCAGCGAGCGCTCGAAATCGCACATGCGGCAGGTGTCGTCACCGTCTTCAATCCGGCGCCGGCGGAACCCTTCCCGGATGCGATCTACCCGCTTTGCGATTACATCGTGCCGAACGAGACCGAAGCGGCAGCGCTGGTCGGATTTGCTCTTGCCACGGCCGACGATGCGCGGCGGGCAGGTGACGCCCTTCTGAAGAAGGGCGCAAAGTCCGCGTTGATCACTCTCGGCGAACGGGGCGTCCTTCTCCACAGTGAGAGCCAGTCCGTTTTCGTCCCGGCGATGGCAAGCGGCGCGGTTATCGACACGACCGGTGCGGGCGATGCCTTCGTCGGCGGGTTCTCGGCGGCACTGGCGCGGGGATTGGCCCCGGTTGAGGCAGCACGCTTCGGCTGCGCGACGGCCGGAATCTCGGTTACCCGCCGCGGCACAGCACCTGCCATGCCGACCCTTGCGGAGATAGAGGCTCTACTTGGGCGAGGGGCGGCCGCATGACCACGCGCAACGACCCGATCAAGCACTTTTTCATCTGGCCGGCTCTCATCATCGTCCTGGTGATTTCCATCTTTCCGTTGATCTATTCGCTGACCACCAGTTTCATGAGCATGCGTCTGGTGCCGCCGATGCCGGCGCGTTTCGTCGGTTTTGGCAACTATGCGGATCTCTTACAGAACCCACGCTTCTGGCATGTTGCGGGCACGACCACGCTGATCGCGTTCATCTCCGTCGGCCTGCAATATGTGATCGGCCTTTCCGTCGCGCTTGCGCTTAATTCCCGTGTGGCGGGCGAGGGCATCTTTCGCGTCAGCTTTCTATTGCCGATGCTGGTGGCCCCGGTTGCTGTGGCGCTGATCGCCCGTCAGGTTCTCAATCCGACGATGGGTCCGCTCAACGAGTTGATGAGTGCTCTCGGTTTTCCCAATTTGCCGTTCCTGACGCAGACGAGTTGGGCGCTCGGGTCGATTATCGCCGTCGAGGTCTGGCAATGGACGCCTTTTGTCATCCTGATGCTGCTGGCCGGGCTGCAGACGCTGCCCGATGACGTCTACGAGGCCGCGGCGCTGGAGAACGCGACACCCTGGCAACAGTTCCGCGACATCACCTTTCCGATGCTGCTGCCGATCTCTGTTGCTGTCGTCTTCATCCGGCTGATCGAAAGCTACAAGATTATCGACACGGTCTTCGTGATGACGGGCGGCGGGCCTGGAATCTCGACCGAAACGCTGACGCTCTTTGCCTATCAGGAGGGCTTCAAGAAATTCAATCTCGGCTACACCTCGGCGCTGTCGTTTCTGTTCCTGATCGTCATCACGGTGATCGGCCTCGTCTATCTCGCCATCCTCAAGCCGTATCTGGAGAAGCACAAATGAGCGTGCGCACCCTCAAGGGGAAACGGCGTTGGGCCGCGCTCGGCGGTTGCCTCATCTGGCTCGCCATTACTTTCTTCCCGCTCTATTGGGTCCTGATCACGTCGTTCAAGACGCCGATCGCCGTCGTCGGCGGGCCGACCTATCTGCCCTTCGTCGATTTCGAGCCGAGCCTCACGGCCTGGCGCGAACTTCTGTCCGGCCAGCGCGGCCAGTTCTACAACACCTTCCTGGCCTCGACGATCATCGGCCTTTCAGCGTCTATCCTCGCGACAGGCATCGGCGCGATGGCAGCTTATGCGCTGGTGCGCTTTACCTTCCGCTTCCGGCTGGCCTCCGCCCTAATCTTCGTCGTCATCGCCTTCGGCGGCTTCCTGCTCGGTCGCAATGTGCTCGGCTTCGGGCAGGGGATCTCGCTGATCTACGCCTTCATCGCCGCCTTGGCGCTGGCGGTGTTCTCAAGTCGCTTCCGGTTGCCGGGGCCTGAACTCGGCAACAACGACATCGTCTTCTGGTTCGTCAGCCAGCGCATGTTCCCGCCAATCGTTGCCGCCTTCGCGCTCTATCTGATGTACACCGAAATGGGCAAGCTCGGCTTCAAGCTGGTCGATAGCTATATCGGCCTGACCTTCGCCTATGTCGCCTTCTCGCTGCCGATCGTCATCTGGCTGATGCGCGATTTCTTCGAAGCGCTGCCAGTCGAAGTCGAAGAGGCGGCCATGGTCGACAACGTTCCGTCCTGGCGGATTTTCTTCGGCATCGTTCTGCCGATGTCGAAGCCGGGGTTGATCGCGACATTCATGATCACGCTAGCCTTCGTCTGGAACGAGTTCCTGTTCGCGCTGTTCCTGACCAATTCGAGATGGCAGACGCTGCCGATCCTCGTGGCTGGTCAGAACAGCCAGCGCGGCGACGAGTGGTGGGCAATCTCCGCCGCCGCGCTGGTGGCGATCATTCCGATGATGGTCATGGCCGGGCTGTTGAGCCGGCTCATGCGCTCCGGTCTGCTGCTGGGGGCGATCAAATAACGACCTGTTTTTCGGCAAGAATTCATTCAAGGGAGGAAAGAATGAGGAAACTGCTACTGACATCAGCGTCGCTGGGTGTCCTTGCCATGGCAAGCACCGGCACGGCACTCGCCTGCGACCCCGATTATTCCGGCGTCGAACTGACGGCGACCACGCAGACCGGGCCTTATATCGCGTCCGCGCTGCAACTTGCGGCCAAGGGTTGGGAGGAAAAGACCTGCGGCAAGGTAAAGGTGGTCGAGTTTCCGTGGTCGGAACTCTATCCGAAAATCGTTACGTCGTTGACATCGGGCGAAGATGCCTTTGACGTCATCGCCTTTGCGCCGGCTTGGGCGCCGGACTTTACCGATTTCCTGTCGGAAATGCCCGCCGACATGCAGAAAGGCGCCGACTGGGAGGATATCGCACCGGTCTATCGCGAACAGTTGATGGTCTGGAACGGCAAGATCCTGTCACAGACGATGGATGGTGACGCCCATACTTACAGCTATCGTATCGACCTGTTCGAGAATGCCGACAACCAGAAGGCCTTCAAGGCGAAATACGGCTACGATCTGGCGCCGCCGAAGACCTGGAAGCAGTATCTCGACATCGCCGAATATTTCAACCAGCCCTCCAACAACCTGTGGGGAACGGCCGAAGCCTTCCGCCGCGGCGGCCAGCAGTTCTGGTTCCTCTTCAGCCACGTTGCCGGCTACACCAGCCATCCCGACAATCCAGGCGGCATGTTCTTCGATCCGGACACGATGGATGCGCAGGTCAACAATCCCGGCTGGGTCCGCGGCCTCGAGGAATATATCCGCGCCTCGAAGCTCGCTCCGCCGAATGCCCTGAACTTCTCTTTCGGCGAAGTGAACGCGGCGTTTGCCGGCGGCCAGGTTGCCGAGTCGATCGGCTGGGGCGATACCGGCGTTATCGGCGCCGACCCGAAGCAGTCGAAGGTGGCAGGCAATGTCGGCTCGGCGTCCTTGCCGGGTTCGGACGAGGTCTGGAACTACAAGACCAAGAAGTGGGACAAGTTCGACCACGTCGTGCAGACCTCCTTCATGGCGTTCGGCGGCTGGCAGGCGGCGGTACCCGCATCGTCGACCAAGCAGGAAGCGGCCTGGAACTACATTCAGTATCTGTCGAGCCCTGCCGTCTCCGGCCAGGCGGCGATCACCGGCGGTACCGGCGTCAATCCCTATCGCATCTCCCACACGACCAATGTCGATCTCTGGTCGAAGATCTTCTCCGAGCGTGAAGCCAAGGAGTACCTGGGCGCGCAGAAGGAGGCGGTGACCGCGAAGAACATCGCGCTCGACATGCGTTTGCCGGGCTATTTCTCCTACACCGAAGTGCTTGAAATCGAACTTTCCAAGGCACTTGCCGGCGAAGTCACACCGCAACAGGCGCTTGATAGCGTCGCTGAGCAGTGGAACAAGCTGACGGACGAATTCGGTCGTGACAAGCAGCTTGCTGCCTATCGCGCATCGATGGGCCTGCCACAGAAATAGGATGAGCCAGCGCCCGCTCCGAAGTGACCGGGGCGGGTTTCTCGATATCTGCGGCCGGGGCGCACCGTCCCGGTTGCAGCTACGCTACAGCGCCGCGCGTCAGATATGGCGCACTAAAGACGCTGTGGCGCTTGAAACCTGCTGCATAAAGTTCTCCTCAGATCGATGTCGATTTGAGGGATTATGCAGTATCCCGGTCGCTTTTCGCGCCGGCTATCGTCAGCAGAAAAGGCGTCAGCATGTCCCAGGTCCGGTTGGAGCAGATCACCAAGTCCTTCGGTAACATCACCGTCATCCCGCCGCTCGATCTTGAAATCGCCGACCGGGAGTTCGTCGTTCTCGTCGGGCCGTCCGGTTGCGGCAAGACGACCACCCTGCGCATGATTGCCGGCCTTGAGACGGCATCTTCGGGCACGGTGCGGATCGGCGAGCGTGACGTCACCGATTTACGCCCGGGCCTGCGCAATTGCTCGATGGTGTTCCAGAATTACGCGCTCTACCCGCATATGACGGTGGCCGAGAACATCGGCTACGGCATGAAGGTGCGGGGCACTTCGAAGGCCGACATCGAAAAATCCGTCGCCGAGGCGGCCCGTATTCTCAATCTCGGCGCCTACCTCAATCGCAAGCCGAGCGCCCTTTCCGGTGGCCAGCGCCAGCGCGTCGCCATCGGTCGCGCGATCGTCCGCCAGCCCGATGTTTTCCTGTTCGATGAGCCGCTGTCGAACCTCGACGCCAAGCTGCGCATTGAAATGCGCACGGAAATCAAGCTGTTGCATCGACGTCTTCAGACGACTGCCGTCTACGTGACCCACGATCAGGTCGAGGCCATGACCATGGCCGACCGCGTCGTCGTCATGAATCAGGGACGCATCGAACAGGCCGCCGATCCGATCACCCTCTACGAGGCGCCGAGCAATCTGTTCGTCGCGGCATTCATCGGCGCGCCGAGCATGAATTTCGTCGAGGGAACGCTCGAGCGCGGCGACGGCGGGCTATGGTTCAAGGCGGATGGTGGCATCGCAGCCAGGATACCAGACACACGAGCCGAGAAACTCGGCGCTTTCATCGGTCAGGCCGTCGTGCTTGGCATTCGCCCGGAGCACACGATGGCGTCGGACGTCGATGCGCCGAAGCTCTCCGTGCAGGTACGCGATATCGAGCCCCTGGGGCCGCACACACTGGCGCTCGGCAAGGTCGGTCAGGCAGCGTTCACCGCACAGATCCACGCGGCATCGCGGGTCAGGCCGGACGACACGATCGAGGTCCCGATCGAGACGCAGAAGATGCACTTCTTCCTGAAGCAGACCGGCATGGCGATCGGTCGCTGAGGCAAAGGCGTGGCCGAGGGCAATCGATGCCCCCGGCCACGACATGTCAGTTCTTGGCCGAGCGAGCGGCGGCGAGGAAAGCCAGCTTGGCCGGCAGTTCCAGATGCTTCGACAGGGCAACGCGCTCGGGCGTGTAATGATGTTCGACGTCGAGGCAGTTGACGGTTCCGAGCAGTTCGCCACCGACAACGACGGGGATGTTGGCGACCGATCCGCAGCCGAGTGCCCAGATCGTTTCGTGGTCGCCGAATACCTTGGAGATGTCGACAATCGTATTGGCGACGAAGGTCTGATGCGCCTTGTGCACGATGTCGAACCAGCTGTCGTAGCGGATCGGCTTGGTGCCGGAGGTCGGGTATTCCTCCGGATGCGAGGTATAGGCGCGACGGGCGACTTCGTTGACCATGTCGACGGTCATGATCGTGAAGAGCTTGGCGCCGATCACCTGGCGGCAAAGCGTCTGAAGCGCGCCCCATACGGCGTCCGCGTCGATGTCCTTGGCAATCGCCGCGTCGAATTCAGCCAACGCGGCAGCGATCTGTTCACTGTTCATCATAAGTCCTTGGAATGTTGATTAGTTCGCGTGCGCTGCGCTGATGTGCATCAGTTCGCGCGAATAGGGGTCCTTGAGGTCGCCACGCTTGAGGTCGGCGACATCGGCCACTTCGACGATGCGGCCCTGCCGCATCACTGCCAGCCGGTCGCAAAGGAAGGAAACGACTGGAAGGTTGTGGGTGACCATGAGGAAAGTCAGGTTCTGTTCCTGCCGCAAACGCTTGAGCAGGTTCAGGATTTCCGCCTGTACCGACACGTCGAGTGCCGAGGTAGGCTCGTCGAGCAACAGCACCTTCGGCTTCAGCATCAGTGCACGCGCAATGGCGACGCGCTGGCGCTGGCCGCCGGAGAGCTGGTGCGGAAAGCGGAAGCGGAATTTCCGGTCGAGGCCGACGGAGGACATCACTTCTTCAATACGCGCGCTGCGATTTCCGATGCCGTGAATGGTCAACGCTTCGCCGAGCGTGGCATCGACGGTCTTGCGCGGATGCAGCGAACCGTAGGGATCCTGAAACACCATCTGGCACTGACGGGAGAAGGCCCGGTCGATACCGTGGCTGCGCGGCTTGCCGAAGACGTTGATCTCTCCGGTCCACTCGGGAGCAAGGCCGGCGATTGCCTTCAGCACCGTCGACTTGCCCGAGCCGCTCTCGCCGACGAGCGCAAAGCTTTCGCCATCGGCAATCTCGAGATTGACGTCGTGCGTGATGTGCGCGTCGCCGTAGAAGATGTCGAGGTTCTTGAGGGAAAGCGCCGTCATTTCTTTGCCCATGCGCTGCGGTCGAGCACGGGAAGCTCGGTCCGGGTTTCGTCGAGACGCGGGATCGAAGCGATCAGACCACGGGTATAGGGGTGTTTGGCATTCATCAATTCGCCCGCCTTGCACTCTTCCACGACCTCGCCGGTGTTCATCACCAGGATCCGGTCGCAGTAGCTCGAAACAAGGTTGAGGTCGTGGCTGATGAAGATCAGGCCCATGCCCTTGCGCTTGACCAGTTCGTCGATGATGTCGAGGACCTGTGCCTGCACCGAGACGTCGAGCGCCGAAGTCGGTTCGTCGGCGATCAGGAGGTCGGGTTCCGGGATCAGCATCATTGCGATCATGACGCGCTGGCCCATGCCGCCGGAAACTTCGTGCGGGTAAAGTTTCGCAACGCGCTCCGGGTCGGCGATCCGGACCGATTCCAGCATGGTCAGAACGCGGTTGTTCACTTCGCGGCGCGGCATACGCTGATGCGTCAGCAAGGCCTCGGCGATCTGTTCGCCGATCGTCATCACCGGGTTCAGCGAGAACTTCGGGTCCTGCATCACCATCGAGATGCGGGCGCCGCGGATCGGGCGCATCTGCCGTTCGGAGCGTGTCAGCAGGTCGATGCCGTCGAAGGTCAGCTTGTCTGCCGTTACCCGGCCCGGTGCGCGCACCAGTTTCAGGATCGAGCGGCCGGTCATCGACTTTCCCGAACCGCTCTCGCCGACGATCCCAAGGCGTTCGCGGCCGAGCGTGAAGGAGAGGCCACGGACGACCTCAAGGTCGCCGCGCGGCGTCGGGAAGGTGACGCGCAGGTTTTCGATTTCGAGAAGCGGGTTCATCAGCGTTGCTCCCCGCTCTTCGGATCGAGCACATCGCGCAGACCGTCTCCAAGGAAGCAGAAGCCGAGGCTGACGAGGATGATGGCAAAGCCTGGCATGGTTGCCACCCACCACTGGTCGAGAATGAAGGAACGGCCGCGCGAGATCATCGCACCCCATTCGGGAAGCGGCGGCTGGGCGCCCAGCCCGATAAAGCCGAGGCCGGCTGCCGTCAGGATGATGCCGGCCATGTCCAGCGTGACGCGCACGATCATCGAAGAGGTGCAGAGCGGCAGGACGTGACCGAGATTGACCCGGAGGCTCGACGCACCGAGCAGCCGCACGGCCGAGATGAATTCCGAGTTCTTGAAGGTCATCGTCTCGGCACGGGCGACACGGGCGTAACCCGGCCAGGAGGTGATGGCGATGGCGATGATCGCATTTTCGATGCCGGGACCAAGCGCCGCGACAAAGGCAAGCGCCAGGATCAGCTTGGGCAGCGACAGGAAAATGTCGGTGATGCCCATGAGGATGCGATCGACCCAGCCGCCGAAATAGCCGGCGGCAACACCGATCACCAGGCCGGCGGGCGCTGCGAGCACCGCCACCAGCGTCACAATCGCCAGCGTGATGCGTGCACCGTAGACGACGCGCGACCAGATATCGCGGCCGAGTTCGTCGGTTCCCATCCAATGCTCGGCACTTGGCGGCAGCAGGCGCTCGCCGAGTGCCTGGCGAAGCGGATCATGCGTCGCGATCCAGGGTGCGAACAGTGCGGTCAACACGAGCACCAGGATGATGATCGCGCCGACCACGGCGAGCGGATTGTGCATCAGCGCGCCGAAAATCCGGTAGAACCTGCCAAGGCGCGCTTGCATCGGCGAGGCGGGGCTGTCGTCGATCAGCCAGTCGCGAAGTGTTGTCATGTCCGCTTCTCCCTAGCGCGCACGCGGATCGAGCACGCGATAGAGCACGTCCGATATCTTGTTGATGCCGATGAAGACCGCGCCGATCACCAGGGTCGAGCCGAGGACGGCCGCCATGTCGGCGTTGAGCAGGGCGACGGTCAGGTAGTTGCCGATGCCGGGCCACGAAAAGATCGTCTCGATCATCACGGAGCCTTCGAGCAGGCCGGCATAGGAAAGCCCTATGACGGTGATCAGCGGCACGCGGATCGGGCGGAAGGCATGGCGCCAGATCACGAGCCGTTCCGGAACGCCCTTGACCCGCGCCGTCGTCACATATTCCTGGCTCAACTGATCGAGCATGAAGGACCGTGTCATGCGGGCGATATAGGCAAGCGAGAAGAAGCCGAGGCAGGACGCCGGCAGGATGAGATGCCAGACCGCGTTGCGGAAGATCTCCCAGTCGCCGGCGATGATGCTGTCGACGAGGATAAGGCCGGTGATCGGGGTGACGACGCCGTCGTAGAAGATATCGACCCGACCAGGGCCGCCGACCCATTTCAGCTTCGCGTAGAAGACGGCGAGCCCGACGAGGCCGAGCCAGAAGGCCGGCACCGAATAACCGAGCAGGCCGACGACGCGGATGCCCTGATCGAGCCAGGAGCCGCGGCGGCTTGCGGCGACGACGCCGAGCGGCACGCCGATCAGTACGCCGAGGATGATGCCGAGCGTCGCCATCTCCAGCGTCGCCGGGAAGACCCGGGCGAGATCCTCGATCACCGGCTTGCCGGTTGATACTGCCGTGCCGAAGTTGCCGGTGACCACATCGCCGACATAGCTGACGAACTGGGCGGCCAGCGGTCGATCGAGACCCATTTCCTCGCGGACGCGCTCATAGACGGCGACGGGGGCACGGTCGCCGACGACGGCGAGCACTGGGTCGATCGGCACGATGCGGCCGATGAAGAAGGTGATTGCGAGCAGCCCGATGAAGGTCACGCCAAGCGTGACGAGAAAGCCAAGCAGCGAAAAAAGGCGCCGTCTGCCCGGGCTTTGTGCCCCGGCGCGGCGCGTCGGCGCGGGCGCTGTAGTCGTGTTGTTGTTTGCCACGTGGCGATTCCATCCCTCGTTCGCTTGCGGTCGCGGCTGTCGATAGCGCAAGAATTCGCTTGGAGTATATAAATAAGTTTGCTTAAATCAAAAAAATTTTACTGGTGAGGAGAATCCATTGTGACCGTGCCATCTGAGGATGCAGAGACCGCATCCGCCAGGGCCGCGACTGCGGGCCAGCCGCGGATCGGCGCGCTGTTGCGTGCGCGCCGGCGGCAGATGCATATGACGCTGCAGGCGCTGAGCGATGCTGCGGGGGTATCGGTTGGCTATCTCAGCCAGATCGAGCGCGATCTCGCCATGCCTTCCCTCGGCACGCTTGCGCAGATCGCCCAGGGGCTGAACGCCGAGCTCAACCACTTCATCCTGGCACCGGCGATCGATACCGGTCTGTCACGCGCCAGCGAGCGCATGGTCTTTTCCGTCGGCGGCTCGCCGGTGTCCTATGAGCGGATCGGTGCGGACTTTGCCGGGAACCAGCTATCCAGCTTCGTCATCACCATCCCCGCCGGACACCGCTCGGAGGTGTTCAGCCATGAGGGCGAGGAACTGGTGTACGTCCTGCAGGGCGAAATCCTGTTCGGTCTCGATGACGACGAGACCACACTTACCCCCGGCGACGGCCTGCATTTTCGGGGTATCCAGCCACACTACTGGTGGAACAAGACGGATCGGCCCGTCCGGCTGATCTGGACCGGCACCCTGCCTCTGTTCCGATCCCGTACACCCTTGCCCAACGAGACCGGTATGCCTCAGGCAACCCCCAAGCCGGCGACGACAACAAAAACCAAACCTCATCGAAAATAGGAGAGCGATGATGAGAATGTTCAAGGCCGCGGTTTTCGCGGCATCCCTTATGCTGAGCGTGGCTCCGGCAGCTTTGGCGGAGACCCCGGCCGAAGTGCTGGTGGTTGCCCAGAACATCGACGATATCGTCAGCATCGATCCGGCCGAAGCCTACGAGTTTTCGTCCGGCGAATATGTGACGCAGACCTATGACCGTTTGGTGCAATATGATGCGCCCGACGTCCTGAAGCTTTCGCCTGGTCTTGCCAGCGAATGGACCGCCGACGATGCGGCAAAGACGATCACCTTCACCCTGCGAGATGGCGTCACCTTCTCCTCCGGCAACCCGCTGCGTGGCGAAGATGTTGTCTACTCCTTCAAGCGCGTCGTCGCGCTCAACAAGGCGCCTGCCTTCATCCTGACGCAGCTCGGCTGGACACCTGAAAATATCGACAAGATGGTGACTGCCGACGGCAACAAGGTCACGATCAAGTATGAAGGCGACTTCTCGTCGGCGTTCGTACTCAACGTTCTGGCGGCACGTCCGGCCTCGGTCGTCGACGCGGAAGCCGTCAAGGCGAACGAAGCCGACGGCGACTACGGCAATGCCTGGCTCAAGGCGAACTCGGCCGGTTCCGGCCCGTTCGTGCTCAAGGCTTTCCGCGCCGGGGAACTTCTGAACCTGCAGAGCAACCCGAACTATTTCGCCGGCGCTCCGGCCATCAAGGGCGTGATCATCCGTCACGTTGCGGAAGCCGCAACCCAGCAGCTGATGCTTGAAACCGGCGACGTCGACATGGCGAAGAACCTGACGCCCGACCAGGTCGCAAGCCTTGGGGCCAAGAGCGGCATGAAGGTCGAATCCTACCCACAGGCGGCCGTCCACTTCCTGTCGTTCAACCAGAAGGCCGCAGCCCTGCAGCCGCCAGCCGTCTGGGAAGCAGCCCGTTATCTCGTCGACTACAAGGGCATGACTGACAGCTTCCTGAAGGGCCAGATGGAGGTCCACCAGGCCTTCTGGCCGAAGGGCTTCCCGGGCTCGCTCGACGAAACGCCTTATACCTACGATGTCGAAAAGGCGAAGAAGATCCTTGCCGATGCCGGCATCCAGACGCCGATCAAGGTGACGCTCGATGTTATCAACTCGACGCCGTTCACCGACATGGCACAGTCGCTGCAGGCTTCCTTCGCCGAAGCCGGCATCAACTTCGACATCATCCCGGGAACCGGCAGCCAGGTCATCACCAAATACCGTGCCCGTACGCATGAGGCCATGCTGCTCTATTGGGGCCCTGATTTCATGGACCCGCACTCGAACGCCAAGGCCTTCGCCTATAACGAAGACAATGCGGACGACAAGTATCAGTCGACGACCACATGGCGTAACGGCTGGGCAGTCCCGGCAGAGCTCAACGAAGCGACGAAAGCTGCGTTGAAGGAAGCCGATCCGGCCAAGCGTTCGGCGCTCTATGTCGACCTGCAGCGCAAGGTGCAGGAAACGTCACCGATCGTGATCATGTTCCAGGCCGCAACTCAGGTTGCGATGAAGGACAAGGTCGAAGGTTACGTCAACGGCGCTACCTCCGACTTCGTCTTCTACCGCCTCGTCAAAAAGAACTGATTCCTGTGCGCGCTCACTTGCACCTGCAACTGAGCGCGGACATATCAGAGCCGCGGGCCACTTGTGACCCGCGGCACCACGGCCGAATCGGGACTTCTGCGTAGTGGCTGAACCCGATTCTGCGAACATTGGAGAAGGCGAGTAAAATGGCAGACGTGAAGGTAAGGACGCGAGAAACAGGCGCCACGGCAGTGGTGGGCAGGACCGGCTTTCCGCACGTGACTTCGGTTACCGGCGGCGAACTGGATATCGTGACGGGCCCGTCGCAGCCGGGCTACGGACCGCTTGACCTGCTCTATGCTTCGCTCGCCAGCTGCCTGGTATTGAGCGCCCGCATTGCCGCCAGCCGTTTTGGCGTCCTCGACCGGTTGACCGAAGTCAGCGCCAGGGTGACGGGCGAGAAGGCCCATGACGAACCGTCACGGATCGGGAAATTCGAGATCGTCTTCGACATCAAAGGCGATTTTGACGACGCGACCCGGCATGCCATTGCCGAGGCTGCCGAAAATGAAATCTGCACCGTCAGCAACACCTTGCGCGGCAACCCGGAATTTGTGACCCGATACGCAGATTGACCCTCTTTGTATGAGTGGCCCGACCGTCTCGGGCCACGGCCCGCTCAATCCATGAACGGCGCCAATTCCCTATCGAATTCGACTTCGACCACGTTGTTGAACAGCGCGGTTGCGACCATGATCCCCGCAAATGCCACGAGGTTGACGAGCGCCGCATTGTCATAGCGCGCTTTCAACCCGTCCCAGATCTCTGCCGGCACCGCATTCGAATTGGCGACGATCGCCCGGCCGAAATCGATCAGCCGCTGTTCGTCCTCGGTCGGCACGAGGGAATGGAAGTCGGCGCCGGAATTGGCGAAGGCGCGGCGGAAAAAGCCCATCGCGATCGGCGATTTCATCGCCTCGGAGATTGCATGCGAGAGCAGCCAGATCGCCCGGTCGTCGAGAACAGGCCGCAACTCCTCCCGCAGCGTGAACCACTCGGCATAGATCCGGTGCGCCGTCGGCGAATGCAAGAGGGTACGCTTCATATTGGTCATGCGGCCACGGACTTGGACCTCCTCGTCGTGGGCGGCACGGATAGCGTCGGAAGCGGTGTCGTAATCGATCTGGGGAATGTGGCTCACGGTCATGCCTGTATTGGTGATGGCGGGGGGACGCGCAGATGTCAGATGGTGCTGAGAAGTATGCTCGTCTCGCTGTTGAGCACGCCTTCGACGTCGCGGACCTCGCGCAGGATGCGGTCGAAGTCGCTGAGGCTGTTGGCGCGAATTTCGGCCACCATGTCCCAGGCGCCATTGGTGGTGTGGAGAGCATAGAGTTCGGGCAGGCCGCGAAGGAATTTGATCACCTTTGTGGTCGTGCGCCCGCTGACCTCGATCATCATGATTGCCCGAATGGCGCGCTGGTCATAGTCCTGGCGGACGCGCAATGTGAAGCCCAGCACCGCCCCGGTTTCCAGCAGCCGGTCGATGCGCGTCTGTACGGTTGCACGCGATATGCCGAGAACCGAGGCGACCTTGGAGTAGGGCGCGCGGCCGTCTTCTCGCAGAAGCGAGATAAGCTGGTGATCGAGGTCATCGAAGATATGCATAAAAATCTTATAGATGAGTTGTACAATTTGCGCAATCTTTTGCAAGATTTTGCGCAAGTTTAAAATTTCAACTCGCTTCTTGCGTGCCTACGCTGACCTCATCGAATTTCCCGATGGAGATGAAATCGTGGTTCAGTATGTCGGTGTCGGCAACGTAATCGAGCTGGTCAAATCGATCGGCATTGAAACGTTCCTGTTGGGTCTTACGGAATATATCGAAGACGATTTCCGCAGGTGGAACGCTTTTGAGAAAACCCCGCGGCTGGCGAGCCATTCGAAGACGGGGGTCATCGAATTGATGCCGACGTCCGACGGCGAGCATTACGGCTTCAAATACGTCAACGGCCACCCGAAGAATCCGAATGTTGGCTTGCAGACTGTGACGGCCTTCGGTGTTCTCTCGGACGTCAGCACTGGTTATCCCTGCCTCGTCTCCGAGATGACGATCATGACGGGTCTGCGCACGGCGGCGACCTCTGCATTGGCCGCAAAGTACCTGGCTCGCCCCGATGCCCGCTCGATGGCGATCATCGGGCTTGGCGCGCAGTCGGAATTCCAGGCGCTCGCCTTCCGGGCCCTGCTCGGGATCAAGCGCCTGCAGGTGTTCGATATCGACATCGAAGCGGCGGACAAGTTCCTGAAGAACCTCGCCGACATGGATTTCGATATCGTTGTCGCCAAGACCGCAGAAGAGGCCGTTGCTGGCGCCGACATCATCACGACGGTGACGGCCGACAAGCGCAACGCGACGATCCTCTCCGACAATATGGTCGGCGCCGGCGTGCACATCAACGCCGTAGGGGGCGACTGCCCCGGCAAGACCGAACTGCAGGGCGATATCCTGCGCCGTGCCGATGTCTTCGTCGAATATCCGGAGCAGACGCGGATCGAAGGAGAAATCCAGCAGATGGCGCCGGACTTCCCGGTGATCGAACTCTGGCGCGTGATTGCCGGCGAGGCTGAAGGCCGCCGGTCGGGCTCGCAGATCACCATCTTTGATTCCGTCGGCTTTGCCACGGAAGACTTTTCGGCGCTGCGCTTCCTTCGTGACAGGATCCAGGGCACGGCCTTCTACACCGAGCTCGACCTGACGACGCAGCCGGAGCATCCGCGTGATCTCTACGGACTGTTCAAGCAGCCGGCGGCCGCTGTCATTGCCGAGCGGAGCGTTGCCTGAGATGAAGAGACTGTCCGTACAGGCGCCGAAGGGTGTCGTGATGATCCGTCCGCACCATTTCGGCCCGAACCCGATGACGGCCAAGGACAATGCCTTCCAGTCGACTGACGAGGCGCGCAAGCCCTCGGCGATCGCAACTGCCGCTTTTGATGAAGTGACGCGCATGGCTGATGGCCTGTCGGCCGCCGGCGTCGCCGTCCACCTGTTCGAAGACGAGACGATGACCCGTCCGGACTCGGTGTTCCCGAACAACTGGTTCTCCACCCATTCGGGCGGACATGTGGCCATCTATCCGATGTATTCGGAAAGCCGTCAGAGCGAACGCCGCGCCGACATCATCGAGATGCTCAAGAACGAGTATCGCGTCCAGGACGTGATCGACTACTCAGGCCTCGAAAAGGACGGCGTCTATCTTGAAGGCACCGGCGCCATGGTGCTCGACCATATCGGTCGCGTGGCCTATGCGGCCCGGTCGAACCGCACCAACGAGGTGGCGCTGGAGCGCTTCTGCACCCACTTCAACTTCGAGCCGATGGTGTTTGGTGCGGTCGACCGCAACGGCAACTCGATCTACCATACCAATGTGCTGATGTGCATCGGTACGGATTTCGCGCTGATCGGCACCAGCATGATCCCCGACGCGGCAAGGCGACAGGAAATTTGCGCGCGGCTGGAGGAAACGGGCCGGCAGGTCATCGATCTCACGATCGATCAGATCGAGAATTTTGCCGGCAACGCGATCGAACTCGACGGCGCCGATGGCCGTGTCGTCGTGATGTCGGCGCGTGCGCTTGCGTCGCTTCGGCCGGACCAGGTCAAGGCGATCGAGGTTTCGGCGCGCGTGCTCGCCTTCGACGTGCCGACCATCGAGCTTGCCGGCGGCTCCGTGCGCTGCATGCTCGCCGGCGTGCATTTGTCACGCAGAGAACCCGCCGGTACGCAAAAGCTTTACGCCGCCACATCCGATCGATAGAAGCACCTCATCCAAGCCAAAGGTACTACAAATGTCGCAAGCACGCCCCGTCTACAATTTCAACAACATCATCGTCCGCACGCCCTCGACCACCGTCGTCAACGGCCTGCGTGCCGATGACCGTGGCAATCCGACCTATGAGGGCGTGAAGGCCGAGCACGATACCTACATCGCTGCGATGAAGGATGCGGGCGTCAAGGTCACCGTGCTTCCGGCGCTCGAAGCCTTCCCGGATTCGATCTTCGTCGAAGATCCGGCGCTGGTGTTCACCGAAGGCGCGATCCTCCTGCGTCCGGGTGCTGCCACCCGCGTCAAGGAAACCATCGAGATCGAGCCGACGCTTCGCGCGATGTTCGAGACGGTTCTCGATCTGCCGGGCACCGGCCTTGCCGATGGCGGCGACGTGCTGACGACCCGCGAAAGCGTGATGATCGGTCTTTCCGCCCGCACCGACAAGGTCGGCGCCGAAGCGCTGCAGGCGTGCCTCGACAAGCTCGGCCGCAAGAGCGAGATCGTCACCACACCGGAAGGCGTATTGCACTTCAAGACCGATTGCTCGCTGCTCGATGAGGAAACCGTGCTCTCGACCGCTCGTCTTGCCAAGTCCGGCGTGTTCGACCGCTTCAAGCAGGTCATTATTCCCGAAGGCGAAGAGCCGGCGGCCAATGCGCTGCGCGTCAACGACGTCGTCATGGTTGGCTCCGACTTCCCGCGCACGATCGAGATGCTCGACAAGCTCGGCTACAAGGTCGTGCCGATGAAGACGACTGAAATCGGCAAGATCGACGCCGGCCTGTCCTGCATGTCGCTGCGCTGGTTCAGCAACACGCTCTGATCCAGACATAATATTCGCGGAGGAAACATCATGAGAACTTTCAAGTCGGCCCTGTTCGCGGGGATCGCCCTCACCATGGCGGCAAGCGCTGCTTTCGCTGAGGACACGCTGCGTCTGGGCATGACCCTACATGCCGTTCACGCAGGTCAACGCCGGCGGCGAATGGGAAGGCCTTGAAGCCGACCTGTCGCGTGCCCTCTGCGAAAAGATGGCCGTGAAGTGCGACATCAACCAGATGGCGTGGGATGGCCTCATCCCGTCGCTGAAGGAAAACAAGGTCGATTTCATCATCGGTGCGTTCTCGATCACCGATGAGCGCCGCAAGGTCGTCGACTTCTCGACGCCTTACTACACCGAAGGCACGTCCTTCGTCGGCGCCAAGTCCGACACCAGCGAGATCAAGACGACCGACGCCGCCGACGGCGGTGGCCAGATCATCGATCCGGCCAGCGTCGAGGGCAAGATCATCGGCGTTCAGACGTCGAGCGTGCAATCGGCCTACGTCGCCAAGTATCTGCCGGGCGCCGAGGCCAAGAGCTACGATACCGCCGACAACTCCGTCGCCGATCTCGTCGCCGGCCGCGTCGACTACGTTCTGATCCCGGACCTCTACATCCAGACGTTCCTGAAGTCGCCTGACGGCGCCGACTACGAAGTCAAGGTCGAGGTTCCCAAGAACGCCGTACTCGGCGAAGGTGTTGCCTATGCGGTGCGCAAGGGCGACGCTGCGAACCTCGAGAAGGTCAATGCCGGCCTCGCCGCTCTCGAAAAGGATGGGCAGATCAAGACGCTCGTCGACAAGTGGATCTTCGGCAAGAAGTGATAACGGACGTTTTCGAGGGCGACGGGCCGAGGCCCTTCGCCCTCGATCGCCAAACGGACCGCAGCGTCCGGGGCATCATCGCAGCCTTTGGCTGACGACACCAATCGGGAACAGGTAGCGACGGATGGAGTATTACTGGCAATTGCTTGCCTGGGGCGGCGAGGGCTGGGGCGATGATTTCGCCTGGGGCCTGGTGATGACGCTGCAGGTATCCGTGGTCGCCTATGCAGTCGCGGTCGTCTTCGGGCTGCTGGGCGCTGCCGGCAAGCTGTCGAAGCACCGCTTGCCACGTCTTCTGGCCGATATCTACACGACCGTCGTGCGTTCGCTTCCCGAACTCCTGGTTATCCTGCTTCTGTATTTCTCGGTGGCAAGCGGCGCTGAGCGGCTGCTGAAGCATTTTGGTCTCGTCGCCGAGACGTTTCAGTTCAGCTCGTTCTGGGCGGCAATCATCGCGCTTGCCTTCGTCTCCGGCGCGTTCATGACAGAAGTGCTGCGTTCGGCCTTCCTCGCCGTTCCGCCCGGGCAGATCGAGGCTGCGGTTTCGATCGGCATGCGGCCACGCAAGGTCTTCACCCGTATCGTGCTGCCGCAGATGATGCGCCACGCCGTGCCCGGCATGGGCAATCTCTGGCTTTCCATCACCAAGGAAAGCGCCATCATCAGCGTGCTCGGCTCGTTCAGCGAGTTGCTCTATACCGGCTACCGCGCTGCCGCGGGCACCAAGCAATACATTTTCTTCTACGGGCTGACGGCCGTCCTGTTCCTGCTGATTACGCTTGTCTCAGCCTTGGTGATCGCGCAGATCGAACGCCGCCTTAACCGGGGGCACAATTGATGGAAACGATCTCCAACGTTGTCGGCTTCTTGCCGGCGCTCATCAAGGCGACCCCGCTGACGCTGCTGTTGACCGCCGTTGCCGGCGTCTTCGGTCTGGTCATAGGCACGTTTGTCGCGCTCGCCCGGCTTTCGACCCGACGCATCCTATCGATGCCGGCCTATGTCTTCACCTTCGCGTTTCGCGGTACGCCGCTACTCGTGCAGATTTATCTCATCTATTACGGCCTCGGGCAGGTCCTGCCGGGAACCTGGGTTCGCCACAGCTTCCTGTGGCCGTATCTTCGCGACGGCCTGTGGTACGCGATCTTCGCGCTCAGCCTCAACCAGGCGGCCTACAATGCCGAAGTCATCCGCGGCGCGATCAAGGCGATCCCGCGTGGGCAGATCGAGGCCGCAAAATCGATCGGCATGCGATCGTCGATGATACTCAGGCGGATCACGCTGCCGCAGGCGCTGCGATCCTGCTTGCCGGTTCTGACGGGCGATCTGATCATCCTTTTGAAGACGACCTCGCTCGCCTCGACGATCACCATTCTCGAGGTGATGGGCACCGCGCGCATGCTGCAGCGTCAGTCGCTGTTGATCTTCGAGCCGTTGATCGCGGCCGGCATCATCTATTTCACCGTCGTCTTCATTCTGACGCGAGTGATGAACGTCGTCGAAAAGCGGCTGACCCGCTACCGCACGGCGAAGGCATAGGTACACGGCGCGCAGAGGCGCCACGGGAGGAACGATGATGGTCGCAACCGCACTGTCAGTGAAGAACATCCACAAGAGCTTCGGCTCGGTCGAGGTACTCAAGGGTGTTTCGTTCGAAGCGAAATCCGGCGACGTCATTTCGCTGATCGGCAGCAGCGGCTCTGGCAAAAGCACGCTGCTGCGCTGCATCAACTATCTCGAGACGCCCGACGAGGGCGAAATCTCGGTATCGGGCGAAGTGATCAGGACGTTGAAGGGCAAGGACGGCAAGCTCGTTGCCGCCGACAAGCGCCAGCTCGAGCATATCCGCACCCGCCTCGGCATGGTGTTCCAGAGCTTCAATCTCTGGTCCCACAAGACCATCCTCGAAAACATCATCGAGGGGCCGATGCATGTGCTTGGCATGACGCGCAAGGACGCCGTCGGCGAGGCCGAGGTGCTGATGGAGAAGGTCGGCATCACGCCGAAGCGCGACCACTATCCCAACCAGCTTTCGGGCGGCCAGCAGCAACGCGCAGCGATCGCGCGGGCTTTGGCGATGAAACCCGATGTGATGCTCTTCGACGAGCCGACATCGGCGCTGGACCCGGAACTCGTCAACGAGGTGCTGCTGGTCATCAAGAAACTGGCGGAGGAGGGGCGCACCATGGTGATGGTGACGCATGAAATGTCGCTGGCGCGCGACATCTCCAGCGAAGTCATCTTCCTTCAC
This sequence comes from Ensifer sp. 1H6, assembly GCF_001976035.1. Lineage (NCBI taxonomy): Bacteria > Pseudomonadati > Pseudomonadota > Alphaproteobacteria > Hyphomicrobiales > Rhizobiaceae > Ensifer > Ensifer sp. 1H6. The sequence goes on from NZ_MOAI01000005.1 coordinate 209,177, forward strand.
AAGGGGCTCGTTGAAGAACGCGGCGCCCCGTCGCAGGTCATGCGTGACCCGAAGTCGGCGCGCCTGCGCCAGTTCCTGCAGATGGCTTGAGGAGAACACCATGCGCGACGCGATCCTGTCGAAATTCCTGCCTGAACTCGTCAATATCCGCCACAAGCTGCACGAGATGCCGGAGATCGGCCTGTCTGAAGTGAAGACCTCGGAATTCGTCGCCGGCCTGCTGCAGTCCTGGGGCTTCGAGGTGACGCGCGGGCTTGCAACGACCGGCATCGTCGCGACACTGAAGCGCGGCAACAGCAACCGGTCGATCGGCTTTCGTGCCGACATGGATGCGCTGCCGATGCAGGAAGAAACAGGACTCGCCTATCAGAGCCAGCATCCCGGCGCGATGCATGCCTGCGGCCATGACGGTCACACGAGCATGCTGCTGGGCGCCGCCTGGGCGCTGTCGCAGGATGCGAGTTTCAACGGAACCGTGCATCTGATCTTCCAGCCCGCCGAGGAGAATTTCGGCGGCGGCAAGCTGATGATCGAGGACGGCCTGTTCAAGCGCTTTCCCTGCGAGCGCGTCTTTGCGCTTCACAACTGGCCAGGTCTGCCGGCCGGTACCTTCTCGACGCGCGCCGGTGCCATGGCCGCCTCGATCGATGTGCTGACGCTGACGATCAGGGGCAAAGGCGGCCATGGGGCGCAGCCGGAACTGACGGTCGATCCGGTGGTCGTCGGCTCAAGCGTCGTCATGGCGCTGCAGACGCTCGTGTCGCGCAACGTCTCGCCGCATCAGCCCTCGGTCGTGACCGTCGGTTCGTTCCAATCGGGCTCGGCGTCCAACATCATTCCCGACACCGCAGTGCTGGAGATCAGCATGCGGGCAACCGATCCTGCCGTGCGAAAGCAGTTGCAGGAGCGCGTCGAGCAGATTGCGCGTTTCCAGGCGCAGAGCTTCAATGCCGATGTTACTTTCGGCTGGCAGGTCGGTTATCCCGCGACCATCAACGACGCGGAGGCGGTCGCAGAGGCGCGCGCCGTGATCAGCGAGAAATTCGGTGAAGGCGCGTTCGTCGAACTCGCCCAGCCGTTGATGGGCAGCGAGGACTTTTCCTTCCTGCTCGAAGAGGTTCCCGGCGCCTACGTGCTGATTGGCAATGGTGAGAGCAGCGGGCTCCACACCACGCGCTACGACTTCAACGACGAAATCCTCGAACGTGGCGCGATGTATTTCTACCATCTCGCACGCTCTGCGCTGGTCTGAACCAACACCTGACGGTCGGCTTGCCGACCGTCAGTTTGCCGGCGCGAGATCCCCGAAGACCGTCGGGATAAGCTCCGAAACCGTCGGGTGAATGTGCACCGCATGGGTGATCGTGGTGTAGGGCTTCTTGGCGTACATGACGTCGAGAATGCTCTGAACCGCTTCGTCGCCGCCGGTGCCCAGGATCGATGCGCCGAGGATCTCCTTGCTGTCGGCGTCGACGACAACCTTCATGAATCCCTCGGTCTCGCCTTTTTCGACCGCCCGGCCGACCCGGGTCATCGGCCTCCTACCGACGGCAATCTTGCGGCCGGTCTTGCGCGCCTCGGTCTCGCTCATGCCGGCGCGCCCGAGCGGCGGGTCGATATAGAGCGCATAGGTGGAGATGCGGTCGCTGACGCGCCGCGGCTCGCCGTCGAGCAGGTTGGCGGCGACGATCTCGAAGTCGTTATAGGCAGTGTGGGTGAAGGCGCCGCGGCCGTTGCAATCTCCCATGGCGAAGATGTGCGGCACGTTGGTCCGCAAGGCGTCATCGACCTCAATATAGCCGTGCGCGTCGGTCTTTACGCCCGCCCTGTCGAGCCCGAGATCGTCGGTGTTCGGCCGGCGGCCCGTCGCAAGCAGCAGATGTGAGCCGGTGACCTCCGGCGCGCCCGAGGTGCAATCGACGCCGGCGACGACATCGTCGCCTCGCCTGGCGAAACGAATGCATTCGGCGTTGAGCCGAAACCGGATGCCCTCCTTCTCCAGGATCGCAAGGACCGCATCTGAGACATCTGGGTCTTCGCGGGCAATCAGCTTCGGGCCCTTCTCGATCACCGTTACCTCGGAGCCAAAGCGGCGGAACATCTGGGCGAATTCAAGGCCGATATAACTGCCGCCGACGATGATCAGATGCCTTGGAAGAACATCCTGGTCCATCATCGACACATTGGTGAGAAAAGGCACGTCGTCGACACCGGGAAAATCCGGTACTGCCGCCCGACCGCCGGTGTTCAGGAAAATCTGGTCGGCAGTGAGGATTTCTTCGCCCACCCGGATCGTGTGCGGGTCCTCAAATTGGGCATGACCTTCGATGACGGTGCAGTTTTCCATCCCCTTGAGCCAGTTTTCAACGCCCGTGCGGGCGTCGGTCCTCACCTTGTCCTTGCGCGCCATGACGCGCTTGAAATCGACCGAAACCGGGCCGGTTGTCACGCCGAAATCGGCACCGCGACGCGCCATGTGCACGGCGTAGGCGCTGGCGACCATCGCCTTGGTCGGCATGCAGCCGGTGTTGACGCAGGTGCCGCCGAAGAGCTTGCGCTCGATAAGCGCCACGGCCTTGCCGGCCGCGGCCAGACGACCGGCCAATGATGGTCCCGCCTGGCCTGCGCCGATGATGATGGCGTCGAAATGTTTTGTCATAGGACCGAGGACACCACCCAGAGCGCGAGCAGCACTGCAACGACGTCTTCCAGCAGGGCAATCGGCAGGTCCTTACCGCCGGTGGCTGCGACCAGGCGTTTGCGCGCCTCATAGCCACCAAGCGTGCCGATCACGGCGCCGATGACGCCGGCAATCAGGCCGCCGACCAACGAACCGCCGGCAGTGCCCAGCACCGCACCGCAGAATCCGCCGCTGACGATGCGTGCGCCGAACTGTTGCGGCACCTTGCGGCTCGGTGTGCTCGGCAACTGGTCGGTGACGAATTCAACGAGCGCGAGGAGCCCGAAAATGTAAGGCGTAAAGCGGAAGCCCATGAAGGCTGCCCAGGTGCCGGAAAGCGGCAACCAGCCGGCGGCCGCACCAATGCTGACGGCGGCAGGTGCAGTCATGACGCGAAGGCCGGCGACCACGCCGATGAGAAGCGCGAGAAGATAGATCGACATCAATTCCCCGAACGTTCGCCGGGCGAACCCGCGCCGCCAGCCCCCAAGCGGTTCGGATCGAGCGGCATCGCAACCAAGAGTGAAAGCGGATGTTTCCGGCGGGCCTCAATCAGAGTGACCGACAACGCTGTTGATTGCAACGTCCAATCCTACGCTGCCCCATGCGGTAGTTGATGCTTTCGATCGCGTTACTTGATGTTGGAATTTTTCGCGCGCCGCACTTCCTGCGTGCAGCTCTATTTTTCGTCGAAGACTGACATATATGGAATGGCTTGCCCGGACGACGCGAATATTCCGTGATCAAACTGCGGGACTGAATTTCGAGGGAGATCTCCATGCGCCTGACCAAACTGCTTATCGGGACAGCCTTTGCCTTGACACTCACTGCAGCCGCCGCCAACGCCGACGTCGTGGTGTCCTCCAAGATCGATACAGAAGGCGGTGTGCTCGGCAACATCATCCTTGCTGTGTTGAATGCCAATAATATCAAAACTGTAGACCGCGTACAGCTCGGTGCTACACCGGTGGTGCGCAAGGCGATCACCGCCGGCGAGATCGACATCTACCCGGAGTACACCGGCAATGCCGCCTTCTTCTTCGAGAAGGCCGATGACCCGGTCTGGAAGGACGCGGCGAAGGCCTACGAGTCCGCCAAGAAGCTCGACTACGACGCCAACAAGATTGTCTGGCTGACGCCATCGCCGGCCAACAACACCTGGGCAATCGGGCTGCGCAAGGACGTCGCTGAAGCCAACAAGCTGGCGACGTTGTCCGATTTCGGCAAGTATGTTGCCGGCGGCGGAAACATCGTGCTCGCCGCATCGTCCGAATTCGTCAACTCGGCAGCAGCGCTTCCCGCATTCCAGACGACCTACGCCTTCACGTTGAAGCCGGAGCAGCTGATCACGCTTTCGGGTGGCGATACGGCAGCGACAATCGCTGCGGCTGCTAACCAGACGAATGGTGCCAATGCCGCGATGGTCTACGGCACCGATGGCGGCATCGCCCCCTCCGGCCTCGTGGTGTTGGAAGACGACAAGGCAGTCCAGCCGATCTACCAGCCGGCTCCGATCATTCGCGAGGCAGTGCTGAAGGAAAATCCTCAGATCGAGTCCCTGCTGAAGCCGGTCTTCGAGAAACTCGATCTGGTGACACTGCAGGAGTTGAATGGCCGCGTCCAAGTCGGTGGTGAACCGGCCAAGACGGTTGCCGAAGACTTCCTGAAGAAGAACGGCTTTCTGAAATAGGTTGACGCAAATGCGCGACGCTGGTCGGATGCACGCATCCGACCAGCGTTTTGTTTTCTAGGCGTAGAACGACCAAGGTCCGTCGAGCGGAAGCCGGGCGAGAAAAAGGGATCTGATGCAGCTCCGCGTGGACAAGCTTGGCGTGATCATTGCCGTGCTTACCGCCTACGGCGCCTTGCTGGCGCCCTTTGCGACTTTTCGTGCCAACCGCATCGTCGCCGGCGAGGCGAGATCGCTCGGCGAGGCGTTGCCTCCGGCGTGGGCTGCCATCATCCTTATCCTCGTGATCGCCACGGCGGTTGTCGCCCTCCTGAAAACGCCAAGCCCGCTACGCCTTGCCATCGCCTTTTCGACGATCGCGGCATTGGCGCTCGGTATCGGTGCTGCAGCCGGCCACCTGACGCCGCCTGAAAATACCTACGCCCGCGTTTCGCCAGCATCAGGGTTCTGGATTCTTTTGTTTGCGCTCGGTCTTCTAGCGGCCGACGCATTGACCCGGATGCGTCCATCCCCGCTGGTGCGAGTGCTGTTCCTTGCCGCCGTCCTTGGTTTTATTGCCGCGCTCCTGTGGTCCGGCACCTGGGACGGTCTGTCGCTTCTGAAAGAATATGCCAGCCGCGCCGACACCTTCTGGGCCGAGGCAGGCAAGCATGTGATGCTCGCCTTGGGTTCGCTTGCCGCCGCCACCATTGTCGGCATTCCGCTCGGCGTTCTCTGCCATCGTGTCACGCGCCTGCGCGATGGCCTTTTGGGTGTCCTGAATGCGATCCAGACGATCCCGTCGATTGCACTTTTCGGCATTCTGATAGCGCCGCTTGGCTGGATTGCGATCCATGTTCCGGGTGCTGCCGCCATCGGCATCCGTGGGATCGGGGCGGCACCGGCATTCGTTGCCCTTTTCCTCTATTCGCTGCTGCCTGTCGTCGCCAATACAGTGGTGGGGCTTGCCGGCGTGCCGCGAGAAGCCAACGACGCGGCACGCGGCATCGGCATGACCGACTTCCAACGCCTTGCCGGTATCGAGTTTCCGCTGGCTTTTCCGGTCGTTCTCACCGGCATTCGCATCGTGCTCGTTCAGAACATCGGGTTGGCGACGATCGCGGCGCTGATCGGCGGCGGCGGTTTCGGCGTCTTCGTCTTCCAGGGGGTGGGGCAGACGGCGATGGATCTGGTGCTGCTCGGGGCAGTGCCGACCGTTATCCTTGCCTTCACGGCCGCAATCGTCCTCGACGCCGTGATCGAGGCGGCTACTCCGAACCGCAACCAGGTGCAAAGCGCATGATCGAGATCGAAGGCATTACCAAGCGCTATGGCGAAACCACTGTCGTCAGGGATGTCCGCCTGACGATCGCGCCGCGCACGGTTACCGTTATCGTCGGCACGTCCGGTTCCGGCAAGACGACGCTGCTTAGGATGATCAATCGTCTGGTCGAACCGACATCGGGCACGATCAGGCTCGATGGCGAGGATAACCGCTCGTTGCCGGGCTACGAGCTGCGTCGCCGGATCGGCTATGCGATCCAGGGGCACGGGTTGTTTCCACATCGCACGGTCGCTCAGAACATCGCCACCGTGCCGACGCTGCTCGGCTGGGATCGCGCCCGCATAGACGCGAAGGTCGCCGAGCTGCTGACGCTTTTTCAGCTCGACCCCGCGGCGTTCGGCCCGCGCTATCCGCACGAACTCTCCGGCGGCCAGCAGCAGCGCGTCGGCGTTGCCCGCGCGCTTGCGGCAGAGCCGAAGGTGCTGCTGATGGACGAGCCCTTCGGCGCGCTCGACCCGATCATTCGCGCCAAGGCCCAGGACGACCTGCTGGCGATCCAGAAACATTTCGAAACGACTGTTGTCCTCGTCACGCACGACATGGAGGAGGCTTTCCATCTGGCCGACCGGATTGCGGTCATGGACAAGGGCGAGGTGGTGCAATACGCAACGCCGGCCGAAATGCTCGTCAAACCGGCGACCGCTTTCGTCGAGAGCCTGATCGGGGCCGGTGAGCGCCCGTTTCGCCTGCTGGCGATCGAGCCGGTGTCATCAGCCGTTGAACCGGGTACCGCTGAGGGAGAGGCGATCTCAAGCGCTGCCAGTCAACGCGAGGCCCTGTCGACGCTTCTCTGGTCCGGCCGCAAGGCTCTTCCCGTCGTCGGCCCCGATGGTGTCCTCATCGGCAAGGTCAGTCTTGAAAGCTTGGCGCAGCGTGCCGCGGGGCCATCGTGATGCTGCGTCTTCCCAACCTGTTCCGGCTGCTTGCTCTAGCCCTTCTGATCGCGTTTCTGGTCCAGCCGCAGTGGTTCGAGCCGCTGTTGCGACCGCTTGTGCAGGAGAATGCGCCGGCCATCTATAACCAGGGCAGCCTGCTGCAACTGACGTTTCTGCATCTGCGCACTGTCGCGATTGCAACGGCTGGCGCGACGGTGGTCGCGCTGGCTCTGGCGATCCTGGTGACACGCACTTCCGGAGCAGAATTCCTGCCGCTTTCGCGCAGCCTTGTGAACATCGGCCAGACGTTTCCGCCGGTTGCGGTGCTGGCGCTCGCCGTGCCGATCTTCGGCTTCGGCGAGAAGCCGACGCTGATTGCGCTCTTCCTCTACGGCCTGCTGCCGATCTTCGAGAATGCTCTGACTGGGCTTACGACCTTGCCGCCTTCGATCATGGAGGCGGCGCGGGGCACCGGCATGACCGGGCGCCAGCGGCTGATGAAAATCGAACTGCCGCTGGCGATGCCGGTCATCCTCGCCGGCATCCGGCTCTCCGTGGTGATCAGTCTGGCGACGGCGACGATCGGCTCGACGGTCGCAGCAAGGACGCTCGGCGAGGTGATCATCGCCGGCCTCCAGTCGAACAATCTCGCCTTCGTCGTTCAGGGCGGCCTCATCGTCGCGGTGCTCGCGGTGTTGATCCACGACGCCTTGCAGGCAGCCGAACGAAGCATCAGTTCTCGAATGGGACGGTAGTTTCGTCAACGATGCGTTCTGGCGCGAACGAGACGCCTCACATGGCGAAGCCGCATTGGTCTGGACCGCTTTCCCCCTGTTGTAGCGTTAATGGGTCACTTCCCTTTTCGGTTGTGTTGGCAATTGCCCATATTTCCGGTGTTTCCGACCTTTATGAAAATGAATTTCACAATTTTACAAAATACGCGGATTTAGGTTGACGACCTGAAAAAACTGTCCCAGTCTGCGAAAATAAATTACGCCATAAGGCAAGGGAACAGTGCGCGCATGAAAGTCGGGATAATCGGACTCGGATTCCGTCTGGGATATCTGGGCTACGTTTTCAAAGCCATGGATGAGAACTTCGAGATCGCGGGATACGTCGATCCGAATCCGGCCGGACTGCCGGGCCTGACCGAAAAAGGCATCTCCGCCGGCACGGCCTATGCGACGCCTGAAGAGCTAATCGCCAATGAAAAGCTCGACCTGCTGATGATCGGTTCGCCCAACCACATGCATCTCGATCATATCCGGATCGGGCTCGAGGCCGGCCTCAAAGTCTTCAGCGAAAAGCCGATCGTGACGACGGTCCAGGAAAGCCTGGAGCTTGCGCAGTTGATGGCGAAATTCGGTCATGAGCGGCTGATGGTCGGCCTCGTGCTGCGCTACGCGCCGATGTATCGCGACCTGCGTGCGGCCCTTGCCGAAGGAAAGCTCGGCCAGGTCGTCTCGATCGAGGCATCCGAACATATCGAACCCTATCACGGTGCCTTCTTCATGCGCGACTGGCGCCGCTACGAGCGCTATTCCGGCAGCTTCATGCTGGAAAAATGCTGCCATGACCTCGATCTTTACAACGGCGTCGTCGGCGCGCGTCCCGAACGTGTCGCCAGCTTCGGCGGCCGCAAGAGCTTCATTCCCGCAAACGACCCCGCACGCGAGGGCATCAACGATCTCGAGCTTTTCCATCGCAAGCCGAGCGGCTGGATGGGATCCGACAAGGTGTTCGACAGCGACGGCGACATCATCGACTATCAGGTCGCCATCGTCGAATATGCCAATGGCGTCGGCATGAACTTCCACACCAATCTCAATGTGCCGGACCAGTTCCGACGCTTCTGCATCATGGGATCGCGGGGCATGGCCGAGGGGGATTTTATCCGCGGCTATTTTGACGTGCACGAGATGCTGAGCGGCAAGAAGGTGGTCGAGAACAAGTACGCGGCCACCGAGCTGTCGCAGCACTACGGCGCCGATGAGCAGATGGCGACCGACATCATCGGCCATGTGCGTGACGGCCGGCCGCTGCCGGTCTCGACGATCGATGCGCTCGAAGCCGGTATCCTCGCCTTGTCGATGGACGAGGCCCGGCGCAAGCGGACCGTGATCGATCTCAGGCCGATCTGGGATCGGTTCGACGAAGCCTTGCACTCGCGCGCGGCTTGAGGGGAGAAGCGGGATGAGTGTTCAACGCAGCACGATCATCTTCGCCTGGATCCTGCTCCTACCAGCCGTGCTCTACGTCACGGTCATCGTCGCCTATCCCCTTGTCGACACCTTCATCCTGTCGTTCACCGACGCGTCGCTGAAGAAGACGACGAAATGGGTCGGCTGGGCCAACTATGACAAGATCTTCAACGAGACCTTCGCCGAGGTCATCTTCCGCACCTTCATTTGGACCTTCTTCTCGGTCTCGATCAAAATGATCATCGGTGTCTTCGGCGCGACCATGCTGAACGCAGCCGTGCCCGGCCGCGCGCTTTTCCGGCTGCTCACCATGCCGCCGTGGATCGTCCCGATGGCCATCGGCATCTTCATGTGGGGCTGGATGTACAACGGCCAGTTCGGCATGATTTCCGGCGTGCTGCAGAACTGGGGTCTCATCGACGGACCGATCGCTTTCCTCGCACGCGGCGAGACGGCCTTCTGGGCGACAATCGTTACCGACGTGTGGATCGGCGTGCCGCTGGTCACGCTCTACATGCTGGCTGCGATGCAGGCGATCCCGCAGGATCTGTATGAGGCGGCCTGGACGGATGGAGCAGGGCGCTTCTATCGATTCCGGCGCATCACGCTGCCGCTGCTGGTGCCGTCGCTGATCACGATGTCGATGTTGTCGCTGATCGCGACCTTCAACTCCTTCGATATCATCTGGATCCTCACGCAGGGTGGTCCGAACGGCGAAACTACAACGATGATCATCGATACCTACCGCACCGCCATAGGGTCGAAGAAATACGGCGAGGGTGCGGCACGCGCGGTGCTGATCTGCATCTTCCTGTCGATCTTCTGCTTTGCCTATTTCCGGGTCACCAGCCGCCTGTCCTCGGGAGAACAGAAATGAGCCAGCCTGCCTTGATCAACCGATATCGCTGGTACGAACTCGTCGCCATCTATGCCGGGATCTTTGTTTTCCTGGCCTTCATTCTGGCGCCATTCGTCGAGGGGTTCCTCGTTTCGCTGAAGCCGCTGGGTCTGCTCTTTTCCTCCCCCTACAAGTTCTGGCCGGAAAACGGATCATTCGCCGCCTATCGGACCATGTGGGACAGCGTGCCCGGTTTCGCTCGGTACATCTTCAATTCCTTCTTCATCTCCACCATCGTCACAGCCATCGTGCTGATACTGGTCATTCCGGCGGCCTATGCCTTTGCCCGCTTCAAATTCCGCGGCAGCGGCGCGCTGCTCGGCGCCTTTCTCGCAGTCAACATGTTCTCCGGCGCCGTGCTGCTCATTCCGCTTTTCCGGCTGATGCGCAGCTTCGGCGTGCTCAACACCTATCTCGCCATGATCATGCCGGGTGTCGCCTTCCTTATCCCGTCGGCGATCTGGCTGTTGCGCACTTACATGATGCGCATTCCGCGTGAGCTCGACGAGGCCGCTTTCGTCGATGGCGCGAGCCATTTCTATACGCTGCGCCGCGTGATCCTGCCGATCGCCATGCCGGGCATCACCGTGGTGGCGATCACCACCTTCATCGGCGCCTATGCCCAGCAGTTCATTTATGCCCTGACCTTCAACTCCAAGAGCGAATACATGCCGCTACCGGTCGGGCTCTTCGCCTATTTCGGTCGCCAAGAGGTGATCTGGAACGAGCTCATGGCGGCGAGTTTCGTCGGCATCGCGCCGGCGGTCGTCGTGATCTTCCTCCTACAACGGTATCTCGTCAGCGGGCTGACCGCAGGCGCGGTGAAACAATAAGACCAACCAACCACCAGAGAACGGGAGCTTGCAACGTGTCAATTCAATTCAAGACAGGGGTACTCGCGCTCGCCCTGCTCGGTTCGACCGCGCTTGGCGCAGTCACCGCCCAGGCGGCCGACCAGGAGATTAGCTGGATCTACTGCGGCGACACCATGGATGCGGTTCACGCCAAATACATCAAGCAGTGGGAAGAAAAGAATCCAGGCTGGAAAGTCACGCCGGAAGTTGTCGGCTGGGCCCAGTGCCAGGATAAGGCAACGACGCTTGCCGCTGCCGGCACGCCGGTCGCCATGGCCTATGTCGGCTCGCGCACGCTGAAGGAGTTCGCCCAGAACGATCTCATCGTTCCCGTGCCGATGACGGACGAGGAAAAGAAGAGCTATTACCCCAACATCGTCGACACGGTGACCTTCGACGACAACCAGTGGGGCGTTCCGATCGCGTTCTCGACCAAGGCGCTCTATTGGAACAAGGACCTGTTCAAGCAGGCCGGCCTTGATCCTGAGAAGCCGCCGAAGACCTGGGCCGAAGAGATCGAGTTCGCCAAGGCGATCAAGGAAAAGACGGGTATCGCCGGTTACGGCCTTCCGGCCAAGACCTTCGACAACACGATGCACCAGTTCATGCACTGGGTGTACACCAACAACGGCAAGGTGATCGATGGCGACAAGATCGTCATCGACAGCCCGGAGGTTCTCGCCGCGCTCCAGGCCTACAAGGACATCACTCCCTATTCCGTCGAAGGGGCGACCGCCTACGAACAGAACGAGGTTCGCGCGATCTTCCTCGACGGCAAGGTCGGCATGATCCAGGGCGGGTCTGGTGCCGCCGTGCGCCTGAAGGACACCAAGGTCAACTGGGGCGTTGCGCCGCTGCCGCTCGGCCCATCGGCCAAGGGCGAGGGGACGCTGCTGATTACCGACAGCCTGGCGATCTTCAAGGGCTCCGGTGTCGAAGAGAAGGCGACCGAATTCGCCAAATTCATCACCTCGCCCGGTCCGCAAGGTGAGTATGAGTTGCAAGGCGCGGCCGGCCTGACGCCGTTGCGTCCGTCGCCGATGGTTGACGAATTCGTCAAGAAGGACCCCTATTGGCAGCCGTTCATCGACGGCATCGCGTTCGGTGGTCCGGAGCCGCTCTTTACCGACTACAAGGGCTTCCAGAACGTCATCATCGCAATGGTCCAGTCGGTGGTGACCGGCAAGGCCGAACCGGCCGACGCCTTGAAGAAGGCGGCCGCCGACCTCGAAGAGTACAAGTAAAATCACCGGGCCGCGGATCTTTGGTCCGCGGCCCAGGCCAATCCGCTTACGAACGTGCCGCTTCTCGCCGGTGGCCGGAGACAGTTTCTTGGGACAGCTCAATCTCAATACGGTTCAGAAATTCTACGGGACATTCGAGGTGCTGAAAGGTATCCAGCTCGAAGTCAGGAACGGTGAGTTCGTCGTTTTCGTCGGACCCTCCGGCTGCGGCAAGTCGACATTGCTCAGGATGATAGCCGGTCTCGATGAGACTAGCTCGGGGGACATCGTGATCGATGGCAAACGCGTCAACGACCTGCCGCCGGTCAAGCGCGGGATCGCGATGGTGTTCCAATCCTATGCGCTCTACCCGCACATGTCTGTCTTCGAGAACATTGCCTTTCCGCTTCGCGTGGAAAACATGCCGGAAGAGAAACTGAAGGCCAAGGTGGAGCATGCAGCGCGCATTCTCCATCTGGACCAGCGGCTACAGCAAAAACCGGGAATGCTCTCCGGCGGCCAGCGCCAACGGGTGGCCATCGGCCGGGCGATCGTGCGCGAACCGAAGATCTTTCTGTTCGACGAGCCGCTCTCTAACCTCGATGCGGCGCTGCGCGCCGACATGCGCATTGAATTGGCGAAGCTGCATCGGCAATTGCGGGCCACGATGATCTACGTCACGCACGACCAGGTCGAAGCGATGACGATGGCGGACCGGATCGTCGTGCTCAATGCCGGTGAAATCGCCCAGACAGGCGCACCGCTCGAGCTCTACCATAAGCCAGCCAACATTTTCGTCGCCGGTTTCATCGGCAACCCGAAGATGAACTTCCTGCCGGTCACCTGCAAAGGCGTCAGCGATGCCGGCGTAGAGGTCGATTACAAGGGGAAGACGGTTGTCGTCCCGGTCAGGCCGCACGATGGCCTGGTTGGGCGGACATTGACGCTGGGCGTCCGGCCCGAGCACATTTTGCTCGGCGCCGGAGACCTGTCGCTGACAGTCACGCCAACGGTGATCGAGCGCCTGGGCGCCCATACCGTTGCCTATGCCGCCATCAGCGGTGAAGGGGAGAACTATTGCGCGATGCTGCCGGGCACGGTGGCAATCCGCCCGGAGGAACAGGTGTTGACCGGCATACGTGCCGCCGACTGCCATCTGTTCGACGAGGCGGGCATCGCGCTCGAGCGGCGTGTCGAACTCACCGATATCGACATGGGCTTGCTCGACCCGGCGGCGGCCTGAGCGGAGCGTAGCTAGACTAGGACAAGAACGGCCGCTGTCCATGACCAGGACAGCGGCGTTTTCGTTATTGGTGATGAGAATAGGCCAGATCAGAAGGCCGATCTGCTGACTATCCGCCTCGATCGCGGCCGCCGCATAAACTGCCTTGGTTCACGCCGCTCCCTTTTCGAGACCATGCGGATCGGCGACCTTCGGCCAGATATTCCTGGGTGCGCGCAGATAGGCGGTCTTGGCGGGGTTGTTCGGGTAGGGGGTGCCGGCCGAGCAATATAGGATCTGCGCGGCGATCTTGGAGAACGAAGCGTAGAAGTGGTTGGTCGATTTGATGACCAGAATGCTCTTTGACTGCGGGTCGAGGCCCATCACCGAGAAGAGGCTCGGATCGAAGCTTTGCGCCCGCGTCGAATTCAGGATGATATCGATGCCGCGATAGGAAATGAGGGCTGCATCGCCGAAGGGGGCAAAACTCTCGCCGAACCGCATCTCGGCGTCGCGGACCAGCTTGACCACCTTGACGATGCCATCGACAGGATTGCCGGTTCCCGGAGCCGACTTGGCGCCGAAGCGCAACGGGATTTCGGCGCCTTCGCCGGCGGCCATGCAGATCTGCACGGCCATCGGATCCCAGATCGTTCCGACGGCGGCATTGGTGACACCCTGTGCCAGCAGTTCCTCGAGCAGCACCGTCGCGTCGCCCGCGGTTCCGCCGCCCGGGTTGTCCCAGACATCGGCGATGACGACCGGGCCTTCGGTCGCAGCCTTCGCCTCGGCGACAGCTTGCTTCTCGTCGATCTGCGGCATGATGAAGGTTCCGCGTTTCGAAAAGAGTTCGAGCCCGAGTTCCCGTGCGAGCGCCTCGCCTTTCTCCGGTTTGCCGTTGGTCACGGCGAGCACCTTCGTGCCCATTTCCGGAACATCGCCCGCCATGAAGCCGTGCACCATCGAAAGCGACAGGACATCGGCGTCCTCCGCTTCGATACGCATCAGCTTGTCGACGAAGGAGCGCATTGGCTCGCGCGAAGTTGGGTAGACGTCGATCATGCGGCAGTCGAACACTGACATCACAGGCGTCACGCGACCTTCCAGCGTGTCGATGGCGATCCGCCAGAGATCCTCGGCACGATCGACGAAGTCGGTGTGCGGGAACTCCTTGAAGTAGACGAAGAAGTCTGACGCCGAAACGCGCTTCTGGGTCAAGTGGCTGTGCGGGTCCAACTCGGCGCAGACGAGAACATCACGGCCAACGATCTCGCGAATGCGAGAAAGAAGATCGCCCTCGGTGTCCTCGTAGCCGGCAGCGACCATCGCGCCGTGCAGTCCCATGACGACGGCATTGACCGGAAGCGCGGCGCGCAACTGGTCGAGGATTTCATCGCGCAGGCTCTCATAGGTCTGGCGGTTGACGAGGCCGGCAGGATCCGCCCAGGTGGCGGTGCCTTCGATCAGCGTCCAGCCTTTTTCCGCGGCAATGCGGCGGCCGACCGTGATCGGCGCCGTACAGAGCGTCGGCGTCTCAGGATGCTCGCCCGGCGGCGCGTAGAGCGACGCCTCGAAGGCGCGGCGATCTATGCAGATGGGCGAGAAGGTATTGGTTTCCGTTGCGAGCGCTGCTGTGAAGATCCGCAATGCCGTTGCCTTTTTGCTTTTTAGGCCGGTCCCATCGGGTTCGGCAGGTAGCCGGTGAAACCGGAGATCTTCCAGCGTCCCTCGTGCAGGCGGCAATAATAGACCGTCTGCCATTTCATCACGTCGAAGCTGCCGTCCGATTTCTTCAACCCGCCGTCGAACTTCTTGCGCGCAAGCGCGAAGTCGCCGTTGACCTCGATGTCCTCAAGCGTCGTCGTCGTGAAGATCGCCGTGCGTGTGTCTTCCGCGAAGGAGAGGCCCGCGAAATCTTTCGCCTGGCGCAGCCACTCATCGCGATAGGCCGAAAGCGAGGGAAAGGTGAGGCGCCAATTGTCGGGATTGGTTTCGCGACGTCCATCGATGCCGATGAAGCCGTCTTCGACAAAGTCACCTGCCACCATCGACCAGTCGGCCGAAAGAAAAGCGTCGATATCGCGCGGAACAAGCATCTCCCAGATGCTATGGCGTGCGGTGTCGGAAGAGGGGAACGGATTGAGGAAGGGATCCCGCATGTTTTCGCCCTGGATTGAAATTCTTTTCATGAATGGTGTTTTTCTCTGGTCAAATTCAGCTTTCTATGGTCACTTGTCAACGATCAAAGAAAATAATTTGCACGAAGGCACACATGACCATCAAACGGTATGGCACTGAACAAGTCGGTGCGGGCGGTAAGCCATTACCCTTTGCGCGCGCGGTGGAAGCGGACGGCTGGCTGCATGTTTCCGGCCAGGTCGCCATGGAAAAAGGCGAGATCATCGAGGGCGGTATCATCCCTCAGACGCACAAGGCGATCGCCAATCTTCTGGCCATTCTGGACGAGGCCGGATACGGTACCGAGCACGTGGTGCGTTGCGGCGTTTGGCTCGACGATCCGCGTGATTTCTGGACTTTCAACAAGATCTATCAGGAGTATTTCGGTGCGCATCCACCGGCGAGGGCCTGCGTCCAGTCGGCGATGATGGTTGATTGCAAGGTCGAGATCGACTGCATCGCCTACAAGCCGAAGGAAGGCTGATAGACCCTAAGGACATCAGCAGCCGATGGATATTTTCGCGACACTTCAGGAAGAAAAGGGCCGGCTCTCGCAATCGGAGAACCGCATCGCCGATATTCTTCTGAATGACTTCGAGTTCGCGGTGAATGCATCGATCATCGAGCTGGCCGGCAAGGCCGATGTCTCTCCTCCCACGGTCACGCGCTTCTGTCGGCGGCTCGGTTGCGACAGCTTCTCCGATTTCAAGGTGCAATTGGCGCGCACCGCCTATATCGGCATGCGCTACCTGAAGCCGGAGCCGAAGAGCCGCGAGACCGGTGACGTCGCCCAGGACATCATCACCAAGGCGCAGAACGCGCTTTTCCTCCTGCATCGTTCGCTCGATCTCGCGGCGATCGAGCAGGCGGTCGAGCGCATCGCAACCGCCGAAATGATCTATGCCTTCGGTTCGGGCGGCAATTCCTCGATGATAGCCAGCGAGTTGCAGAACCGGCTCTTTCGCTACGGCCTGCGTGTTACCGCCAGTTCCGACCACAGCATGCAGCTGATGATGGCGGCCGCCGCTCGCCCAAGCGACGTTCTGATCGGCTCATCCTTCTCGGGCCGGAACGCCGAACTCGTGCGCGCCTTCACGCTGGCGCGCGAGCTCAAGGTGCCGACGATTGCCCTGACCCAGAGCAACAGTCCGGTCGCGGCCGCGGCGACGATCACGGTTCCTGTCGACCTGCCCGAGGGCAACAACATCTACCGTCCGACCTCCACCCGCATCGCCTATCTGGCGCTGCTCGATATCCTCTCCAGTCTCGTTGCCTACCGGGTTCAGCCGCAGGCAACGGTCACACTTCGGCGCATCAAGCAGCAGCTGGTGACGCACCGCGACGGTGATGACCGCCAGTTGCTGGGAGACTGACGTGCCGCGAAAGGTTTCCGCATGACGCAGTCCGTCGCCATCGTCACCGGTGCAGCCGGCGATATCGGCCGCGCAATCGCCAGGCGCCTTGGCGAGGATCATGATGTCGTCCTCCTTGCCGACATCGACAGCCGTGCCGCCGAGAGAGCGGCGCTGGAGATCGGCGGCGGCAAGCGCTTCGTTGCGGTCCCGTGCGATGTGACGGATGCGACAAGCGTCGGAAAATTGGCTGCGACGGCCGGCGAGCACGGTACGGTGCGCACGCTCGTCAACAATGCCGGCGCCGCACGCGCCGTCAGCCTGCATGATACGACGCCGGATATCTGGCGCATGGACAATGCGCTGAACCTTGAAGCTGCCTTCCTGTGCTTTCGCGCGGTGGAAGACATGCTGAAGGAAAGCCGCGGCTCGGTGATCAATATCGCCTCCGTCAACGGCATGAATGTCTTCGGCCATCCCGCCTACAGCGTTGCTAAGGCCGGCCTGCTGCATCTGACACGCCTGATCGCCGTGGAGTACGGCAAGTTCGGCATTCGCTCCAACGCCGTTGCGCCGGGCACCGTGCGAACGCAGGCATGGGAAGCGCGTGCCGCCGCCAATCCGCAGGTCTTTGAGGAAGCGCGCCGCTGGTATCCCTTACAGCGCATCGTCAATCCTGACGATGTTGCCAACGCCGTACATTTCCTCGCAGGGCCGCTCGCCGCTGCGATCTCGGGCGTGTGCCTGCCTGTTGATTGCGGTCTGACCGCCGGCCAGGCTGAACTGGCGCGAACCTTCTCACAATCTAGCCACTACTGACCGAAAGACTTCTGGGAGGAAGATCATGGCGCCCGTTTCCTATCGTCTCGAAGCGTCCTGGCAGCCTGACGGCGGCGCATTTGGCCGGTTCACCTTCACGCTGTTCAATTTCTCAGCCGCACCGCTCACGGGCTTCCGGCTGGTGTACACGTCGCTCACGCGCGTAATCGTGCCGGAGGCCTGCGACAACGCCACTTTCCTGCGCCGCAACGCCAATTTTCATGAATTCGCACCACCCGCCGGGCTGACGCTTGGCCCCGGCGAAAGCTGGACGTTCACGGTGAGCGGCCTGCATCGACAGGCGAAGCACTGCACTGATGGTGCCAAGTCAGCCTATCTGACGTTTTCGAGCGGCGAGCATGTGCCGGTCGCCGTCTCCGATCTGCTCCTGGAAAATGCCATGAGCGAGCCTCCGCCAGCACAACTGCCCGAAGGCAAGCTCGACCTGCCGTTTTCGATGCAGCCATGGCCGGCGCAAATCGACGCCTGGGCAGGCGACAGCTTTCCCGTCGTGCTTTACCCCGCGCCGATGACGGCGCCCGACGACGTGGCAGCGGTCGCGAGCGTGCTTGGGCTTTTTCATCGTCTGTTTTCGGCGGGGCATGCGCCATTCAGCCTGGTTGCCTCCAGTCAAGGGCGGGCAATTGTCTTCTCGAAGAATGCGACGCTTGCTGCCGAGGCCTACGAATTGGCCTTCTCGACCAAGGAGATCCGCCTTGCCTATGGTGGTGCTGCCGGCCGGCAATACGCGCTGACGACCTTGGCGCAGCTGCTGAACGGCGCGCGCACGCATCCGGAAAAATTCCGTTTTCCGGCGCAGGGCACGATCTCCGATGCGCCGCGTTACGGCTGGCGCGGTTGTCATCTCGACGTATCCAGGCAATTCTACCCGACATCGGACATTTCCCGCCTCATCGATATTCTCGCCTGGTTCAAGCTCAACATCTTCCACTGGCATCTGACGGATGACGAGGCCTGGCGGCTTGAAATCAAGGCGTTTCCAACGTTAACGACGATCGGCGTGCTGCGCGGGCCGGACGAACCGTTGTTGCCGCAACTCGGCAACGGTGCGGAACCCGCCGGCGGGTTCTACAGCCAAGAGGATGTGAAAGCCCTGGTGGCCCAGGCGACGGCGCTTCACGTCGAGATCGTTCCGGAGATCGACATTCCCGGCCATAGCACCGCCACGCTTGTCGCCCTGCCTGACCTGACCGATGGCCAAGAAGCGCCGGAAAGCTATCATTCCGTTCAGGGCTACCCGAACAATGCGCTCAATCCGGCGATCGCCTTTACCTATGACTTCCTCGAGAAAGTGCTCGACGAAATGGTCGAGTTGTTCCCGAGTCAGTACATCCATATCGGCGGCGACGAGGTTGCCAACGGTTCCTGGCTTGCCTCGCCGCTGGCGAAGAAGCTGATGGAGAAAGAGGGTCTTTCCGGCACCTTTGCGTTGCAATCCTTCTTCCTGAAGAAGGTCAAGCAGATGCTGACCGTCCGCGGCCGCAAGCTTGCCGGGTGGAACGAGGTCGCCCATGGCGGCGGCGTCGAGACCGAAGGCACGTTGCTGATGGCGTGGGAGCGGCCGGAGGTCGGCATCGAGCTTGCGCGGGAAGGCTATGACGTGGTGATGACGCCCGGTCAGGCCTATTATCTCGACATGGCGCAGGCCGACGCCTGGCAGGAACCGGGCGCCAGCTGGGCCGGGACGGCAACGTCGGCCCATACCTATGGCTACGAGGCCGAAGGCGAATTTCCGGATGAGCTGAAAGCGCGCATGAAGGGCGTTCAGGCCTGCATCTGGTCGGAGCATTTCCTGTCGCGCGGCTACTTCAATCGGCTCGTCTTCCCCAGGCTGTGCGCCATCGCCGAAGCCGCATGGACCCCGAAATCCGCCAAGGACTGGCAGCGCTTTGCTGCGATCGCTCCCTTGAGCCCGAAACTGTGACAGGAGCTTCCATGCGCATTGCCGTCGGCGGTATCCATACGGAGTGCAGCACCTATTCGCCGGTGCTGATGGCGGTCGAGGATTTTCGGGTGCTGCGCGGGGCGGATCTGCTCCAGGCGGAGTATTTCGATTTTCTCGACGCTGAAGGCATCGAGCATCTGCCGCTCCTGCACGCGCGCGCCGTGCCCGGTGGGCCGGTGTCCCGACCGACCTACGACGCCTTCAAGGCGGAGTTTCTCGACCGGCTGCAACAGGCCCTGCCGATCAACGGGCTCTATCTCGCCATGCATGGGGCGATCAAGGTCGACGGCATGGAGGATGCTGAGGGGGACTGGATCTCTGCCGCGAGATCTGTCGTCGGGCCGGACTGCCCGATCGCCACCAGCTACGATCTGCACGGCAATGTCAGCCAGCGTATCATCGACCAGATCGACATCTTCGCGGGCTATCGGACCGCGCCGCACATCGACACGCGTGAAACGATGATCCGCGCCTGGGCGATGCTCATTGAGGCGCTACGCAGCGGGACGCGCCCGGGTGTTGCGTGGGCAAAGATCCCCGTGTTGCTGCCGGGGGAATGCACCTCTACCGAGGACGAGCCGGCCAGGGGCCTCTACCGGCAACTGCCCGACATCGACGCGCGGCCGGGTGTGCTCGATGCCAACCTGATGGTCGGCTATGTCTGGGCCGACGAGCCGCGTGCAACGGCTTGTGCCGTGATTACCGCGACCGATCGGGCCGCGGCAGAGCAGGCAGCCGTCGACATTGCGGCGGCATACTGGGCGGAACGTCGCAATTTCCGTTTCGGTCCTGTGACGGGCCCGCTCGACGCCATGCTCGATGTCGCCGAAAAGGCGACGACAACCCCCATCATCCTTGCCGATTCCGGCGACAACCCGACCGGCGGCGGTGTCGGCGATAGGGCGGATGTGTTGAAGGCCCTGCTTGCGCGGGGGTGGCGCGGCGCACTCATCGCCGGTATCGCCGATCGTCCTGCCGTGGAAGCCTGCTTTGCTGCCGGCGTCGGCGAAAACCTGATGCTGAAGATCGGCGGCAGCCTCGATCCGGCAAGTCCCGTCGCGGAGATGCTGGTGGAAGTCGTACGGCTCGATGATCCTGGTCCTGTAAAGGAGCGCCAGGCGGTTGTCCGCGTTGGGGCGATCGACGTCGTGCTTTCGGCGCGACGTCGACCCTATCACGATATCGCCGACTTCACCCGCCTCGGCCTCGACCCGAGCAATGTCCGGTTGCTCGTGGTCAAGTCAGGCTATCTCTCGCCGGAACTCGCGCCGATTGCCAACCCCAACCTGATGGCGTTGACCGATGGTGTCGTCAACCAGGACATCCCCCATCTGGCAAGCCTGCACCGCTCTCGTCCCGCATTTCCCTTCGATCAGGAATTCGACTTTATGCCCAAGGCGAATCTCTCGGCGCGCTGGTCGGAATCGGTGTAAGCAGCTTCCCGCAATGCAACCGCCGGTGCGACCCGCCGGCGCCAAGCTCCCCTTTTGAAATCGCCTCCTTCGTGGACGTGCATCATCATGACTTCCTCGCTTTTCAGCGCCATGCGCAACCCGTCGATTCGGGTCAGCATGCTGGCGATCTTTCTCTTCGGCTTCGCCGGGGCGGCAACCTCACCTTATCAATCCGTGGTCGGCATCAACGAACTGGGCCTGAGTGACGGGCTCTATTCACTGCTGATTCTGGCCGCCGCGACGGTGAACGTCATCGTCAGCGTTTCCATCGGCATCCTTGCCGATCGGATCGGCAATTATCGCGTGCTGATGTCGACCGCGATCCTGTTCGGCGTGGTCGGCTACGGCATTGTCTATGTCCTGCCCTATCAATCGAGCTTTCTCGTCAGCGTGCTTCTGTTCCTGCCGATCTATGGCGCAGTCTACACGTTGCTCTTTGCCAATGTGCGCAGCGTCGCGCGGCGCATGAGTGGGCAGGACGCCGGCGCTCTGACGACCGGCGCGCGCGCGGCGATTTCGCTTGCCTGGGTATTGGTGCCCGGGCTGGTGGGCTTTGCGCTTGCCGGTGGCGACAGCATGCTGCCCGCCTATCTGCTCGCCAGCCTCGGATGCTCGGCCAACCTGCTTCTGGTCTTCTTCTCCTTGCCGAACGAGGGCGGCGTCGATCCGGGCCTGGGCAAGCGCCTTTCCTATTGGACATCCTTCGGCGAGATCCTTGCGCCGCGCATCTTCGCGCGCGTGGTCGCGGTGGCAATGATCACCTCGACATTGCATATCAACGCGGCCGTCCTGCCGCTGATCATGACCAATGCCGTCGGTGGTAGCGTCACGGATATCGGCATCATCGCCGGCGTTGTCGCTTTTCTAGAGGTGGTCTTCATCTTCGTCTGGGCGCGCATCCAGGTGAGCCTGCTGCCGGCGAAGGCACTGGCGCTCGGGACGGTCATCTATATCGGCTACATGGTCCTGCTCGGACTGTCGTCGGCGCCGTGGCACATCTATGCGCTGACGCTGATCAGCGCCTTCGGCGCTGCCGCGCTGATCACGATCCCCATCACCTACCTGCAGGAATTGATTGCCGACCGGCCGGGGCTCGGAAGCTCGCTGATCTCGGTCAACATCTTCATGAGCGGCGGCCTTTGCGCGGCGCTCTTTGCACTCGGCACCCGCATCAGCGACTATTCGGGAACAGCACTTCTTGGAGGTCTTGGCGGATTGGCGGGCCTTGGACTACTGCTCTTGCTCGAAGGCGGCAATCGGAAAGCGACCACCCCGTAAGAACCAGGGGTAGGGGCGCCAGACCGGCGCCCCTAAATCTTCGTCAGTTGCCGAGGATGCCCGGCAGGCGCAGGCCCTTGTCCTTGGCGCAGTCGAGCGCGATGTCGTAGCCGGCATCGGCGTGGCGCATGACGCCGGTGGCCGGGTCGTTCCAGAGTACACGCTCAAGTCGCTTGGCGGCATCATCAGTGCCATCGGCGCAGATGACGACGCCCGAATGCTGCGAGAAGCCCATGCCGACGCCGCCGCCATGGTGCAGCGACACCCAGGTGGCGCCGGACGCAGTGTTCAAGAGGGCGTTGAGCAGCGGCCAGTCGGAGACGGCGTCCGAGCCGTCCTTCATCGCTTCCGTTTCGCGGTTCGGCGAGGCGACCGAGCCGGAGTCGAGGTGATCGCGGCCGATGACAACAGGAGCCTTGAGCTCGCCGTTTCTGACCATTTCGTTGAAGGCGAGGCCGAGCCGATGGCGATCACCGAGACCGACCCAGCAGATGCGTGCTGGCAGTCCCTGGAACGAGATGCGCTCGCGCGCCATGTCGAGCCAATTGTGCAGGTGGGTGTTGCCGGGGGTCAGTTCCTTGACCTTGACATCGGTCTTGTAGATGTCTTCCGGATCGCCGGAGAGTGCGGCCCAACGGAACGGGCCGATGCCGCGGCAAAAGAGCGGGCGAATATAGGCCGGCACGAAGCCGGGGAAGGCGAAGGCGTTTTCGAGGCCCTCTTCCTTGGCGACCTGGCGGATGTTGTTGCCGTAGTCGAAGGTCGGGATGCCCATGTCCTGGAAGGCGATCATGGCTTCCACATGTTCACGCATCGAGGCGCGCGCAGCCTTTTCGACAGCCTTCGGGTCGCTCTCGCGCTTGGCCTTCCACTCGGCCATGGTCCAGCCCTTGGGCAGGTAGCCGTTGACCGGATCATGCGCGGAGGTCTGGTCGGTGACCATATCCGGGCGGATGCCGCGGCGAACCATTTCCGGCAGGATTTCGGCGGTGTTGCCGAGCAGGCCGACGGACTTGGCTTCGCCGTTTTTCGTCCAGCGAGCGATCATCTCCATCGCCTCGTCGAGCGTTTCCGCCTTTTCATCGACGTAGCGGGTGCGAAGGCGGAAGTCGATCGAGTCCGGGTTGCACTCGACGGCGAGGCAGGATGCACCGGCCATGACGGCTGCCAGCGGCTGTGCGCCGCCCATGCCGCCCAGACCACCTGTCAGCACCCACTTGCCTTTGAGGCTGCCACCGTAATGCTGGCGGCCGGCCTCGACGAAGGTTTCGTAGGTGCCCTGAACGATGCCCTGCGTGCCGATGTAGATCCACGAGCCGGCCGTCATCTGGCCGTACATCGCCAGACCCTTTTTATCCAGCTCGTTGAAGTGGTCCCAGGTTGCCCAATGCGGCACCAGGTTGGAGTTGGCGATCAGGACGCGCGGCGCATCCTTGTGGGTGCGGAAGACGCCGACCGGCTTGCCGGACTGGACGAGCAGGGTCTCGTCTTCGTTGAGGTCCTTCAGGGTTTCGACGATCTTGTCGAAGTCGGCCCAGGTGCGGGCGGCGCGGCCGATACCGCCATAGACGACCAGCTCGTGCGGGTTTTCTGCCACGTTCGGGTCGAGGTTGTTCATCAGCATGCGCAGCGGCGCTTCGGTCATCCAGCTCTTGGCGTTGAGCGTGGTTCCCTGTGGGGCGCGCACGTCGCGAATATTGTGGCGCGGATTGTTCATGGTCATGCCTCGCTCCCTGTCAGCGTTTTAAGGTCGAATGCGGTATTCTCGATGCTTTGAAGAATGGCCCGAAGGGGCGCGCGCAGGCGTTCCTCCTTGCTGGCGTCGAGCACGAAAGGCGGCTCCTCGGTGGCAAGATGGGTCGATTGCGCCAGTTCCATCTGGATGGCGTGCACGCCGGTTTCCGGGCGCCCGTAATGCCGGGTCGTCCAGCCGCCCTTGAAGCGGCCGTTGAGAATGCTCGTGTAACCATCGGCCGAAGCGGCGATATCGACGGCGGCCTTCTCGATAGCAGGCGCGCAGGTGCGGCCCATGTCCGTGCCGATGTTCAGGTCCGGCAGCTTGCCGTCGAACAGGAACGGGATATGCGAGCGGATGGAATGGCAGTCGTAGACGATGGCGATGCCGTGGATGGCCTTGACCCGCTCGATCTCGGCCAGAAATGCGGCTTGATAAGGCGCATGGAATTGGCGCAGGCGCGATGCCGTGTCGGCCTCCGTCGGGGCCTCGCCATCCTTCCAGATCGGCAACCCGTCGAAATCGGTCTCCGGGATAAGCCCGGTGGTGTTCTGCCCGGGATAAAGGCTGACGTTTTCCGGGTCGCGGTTGGCGTCGATTACGTAGCGGTGGAAGGTGGCGCGCACGACGGTAACATCAGGCAACAGGCCTTCATAGAGCTTGTGAATGTGCCAATCGGTGTCTGCGAGCAGGCGACCGGTATCGTTGAGACGGTCCCATATTTCAGCCGGCACATCCGTGCCGGTGTGCGGAAAGCCGAGGATGACGGGCGAGGTGCCCTGGCGGACTTCGAAGACGCTCATCTCAAGCCTCCAGTTTTGGCAGAATGCCGGCAGAAATCGCGGCATTCAGGGTGCCGGATGCGATCAGCTCGCCGGCCGCCTGCAGATCGTCGGCGAGATAGCGGTCCTCTTCGATCGTCGGCGAAACTGCACGTAGGGCTGCGGCGGCTTTTTGAAGTTCGGGGCTCGTTGTCAACGGCGCACGGAATTCGACGCCCTGCACGGCGGTCAGCGCCTCGATGCCGATGATCGAAAACAGGTTGTCGGTCATCTGCAGCAGCCGGCGGGCGCCATGGCAGGCCATGGAAACATGGTCTTCCTGATTGGCCGATGTCGGCGTGGAGTCGACCGAGGCCGGGTGCGAAAGTTGCTTGTTTTCCGACATCAACGCCGCCGACGTCACCTCGGCGATCATCAGGCCGGAGTTGAGGCCAGGCTTCTTGGCGAGAAAGGCCGGCAGTCCGTAGGACAAGGCCGGGTCGACAAGAAGGGCAATGCGCCGCTGGGAGATCGCGCCGATCTCGCAAACCGCGAGCGCGATCTGGTCGGCGGCAAACGCTACCGGTTCTGCGTGGAAGTTGCCGCCGGAGACGACGGAATTGTCGGAAAGGACAAGCGGGTTGTCGGTAACGGCATTCGCTTCGATTTCGAGCACGCGCGCGACCGAGCGCAACAGGTCGAGGCAGGCGCCGTCCACCTGCGGCTGGCAGCGAATGCAATAGGGATCCTGCACCCGCTCGTCGCCCTCGATATGGCTTTCGCGAATGGCGGAACCTGAGAGAAGCGCGCGAAGGGCGGCGGCGGTGTCGATCTGGCCCTGATGGCCGCGAAGTGTGTGAATGTCCGGATGGAAGGGCGCAGACGAACCCATCGCTGCATCGGTCGACATTGCGCCGGTGATGAGCGCTGCCTGGGCGGCGCGGTGGGTGCGGAAGAGGCCGGCGAGCGCGAGTGCGGTCGACGTCTGAGTGCCGTTGATCAGCGCGAGGCCTTCCTTGGCGGCAAGCACCACCGGCGTCAGCCCGGCCTTGGCAAGGGCCTGTGCGCCGGACATGCGGGCGCCTTCGAAGAATGCCTCGCCGTGGCCCATCATGACGGCTGCCATGTGGGCAAGCGGTGCCAGGTCGCCGGACGCACCGACCGAGCCCTTTTCCGGAATGACCGGGATGACGCCCTTGTCGAGCATCGCCTCTATCAGCCGCACCAGTTCGAGCCTGACGCCGGAGGCGCCGCGACCGAGAGAAACGAGCTTCAGCGACAGGATCAGGCGGACGATGTTTTCGGCGAGCGGCTGGCCGACGCCGCAGCAATGCGACAGGATCAGGTTGCGCTGCAGGGTGGCGACGTCAGCGCTGTCGATCTTGATCGAAGCCAGTTTGCCGAAGCCGGTGTTGATGCCATAGACAGGCGCATTGCCGGCGACGATCTCGGCGATGCGCTTGGCCGCCTTCTCGATTCCTGCGTCGAACGACGGATGCAGGCGGGCAGGTTCGCCGCTCCAATAGATGGTCTCGAGATACTCAAGCGGAACCGAGCCTGGATGCAGAATGATGGTCATAGACCGGTCCTTTCGCCCTTAAAGATGCGCAGATGAAGTGGATTGAAGCCGATGCGGTAGACGAGCTCGGCCGGATCTTCGATGTTCCAGAGTGCGAGGTCGGCAGACTTGCCGACTTCGATCGTGCCGGTTTCGGCGAGAAGCCCGAGCGCACGTGCCGCCTCGCGGGTAACGCCGGCGAGGCATTCGGCAATCGTCAACCGGAAGAACGTCGCCGACATGCTCATGGTCAGTAGCAGCGAAGTCAGCGGCGAGGTGCCGGGATTGCAATCCGTTGCGATGGCGATGTGCGCTCCGGCAGCGCGCAGCGCGTCCACCGGCGGAAGCTGCTTTTCGCGCAGCGCGTAAAACGCGCCGGGCAACAGCACGGCTACCGTGCCCGATTTGGCGATTGCCTGCGCTCCATCAGCGTCGAGATATTCGAGATGGTCGGCGGACAACGCACCGTAGGAGGCGGCAAGCTTGGCGCCACCGAGGTTGGAAAGCTGTTCGGCATGCAGTTTGACCGGCAGGCCGAGCGCCTTGGCGCGACCGAAGACGCGGGCGATCTCTGCGGTCGAAAAGGCGATGCCTTCGCAGAAGCCATCGACGGCATCGACCAGGCCCTCGGCGTGGGCGACATCAAGACCCGGAAGCACCACCTCGGAAATGTAGTCGTCGTTGCGCCCCTTGTAGTCGGCGGGGGTCGCATGCGCTGCGAGATAGCTGGTGACGATGCGGACCGGACGTTTGTCGCCAAGCTTGCGCGCGGCGCGCAGCATGTTGAGTTCGGCGTCGATATTCAGGCCGTAGCCGGACTTGATCTCGACCGTCGAAACACCTTCGGCAATGAGCGTGTCGAGCCGTGGCAGAGCGCTTTTCACGAGCGCGTCGACTGAGAGTGCATTGGTTGCCTTGACCGAGGAGACGATACCGCCACCGGCGCGGGCGATTTCCTCATAGGACGCACCTTCGAGCCGCATCTGGAACTCGCGAGCGCGGTTGCCGCCGTGGACGAGGTGCGTATGGCAATCGATGAAGGCGGGCGTCATCACCCGGCCGTTGCAATTCGTTGCTTCAAGTGTGCGGGATAGATCGGCGGGAAGGTCGCTCTCGGCGCCGGCAAAGGCAATGTGTCCGTCGACGACAGCCACTGCGCCCTTTTCCACCATGCCGAGGCCGTCTTGATCGGGTCGCAACGTCGCAAGGCGAAGATTGCGCCAGATGCCGGACGCGTTTGCGTTGGTCGAAAATTGACTCATCAGCCGATCCCCTCTCGTTGGATATAATGTATATACATAATAATCGTCTCGACAAGAGGAAAATTGACTTTCTGAAGGAAAAGGGAAGGAGACGGCGCACGGAATTGCCGCCGGGCGATGGCATTCAAATGCAAAAGACCCCGGAGCGGTTGCTCCAGGGTCTTAAAAAACGGCGCCTGGGAAAACGCGACACTTAGGCCGGATGGGCGGCACTCATGCGCAATCGCTCGACGAGGTCGACGAAGTGACGCCCGGCACTCTCAAGGCGACCGCTGTTGTCGATGATCGTGACATCCGGTCCCGATGTGACGTCGGGCACCTGTCGCGAGAGCCGGCGCAACACGTCCTCTTCGCTTTCGCGTCCGCGCTCGGCAAGACGCTTGGCGAGCGCGGCGGGCTCGGCCGTGATGACCGCGACGGCGATGTTGCCGAAGGCGGCGCGGAACGCCGGCAGGGCGCTTCGGCTGCCGTTGACGATTGCCGTGGTGCCGTGTTCGACATTGCGGCGAACGTCTTCGGGAATGCCGTATTTCAGGCCGTGCGCGTCCCAGGACACAGCGAAGGCGCCTGCCTGCTCCATGTCGACGAATTCGGCGACTGAAACGCTTTCATGCACCTCGCCTCCGGCGTCCGACGGCCGCGTGATCACGCGGCGAACGAAGTGGACATCGGAGCAGTCGCAGAAGTGTCGGGCGGCAAAGCCCATGACGCTATCCTTGCCGGCCCCGCTCGGGCCGACGACGACGACAAGCGCGCCACGCCTAAGTTCGAGCTGGCTCATGCGACACGCCGACCTTCGCGCCAGACCGAACGCACCACTGGAATACCTTCCTGCCTGTGGACACGCGCGATGTCGGCGCGCAAGCCGACGGCAATCCGGCCACGATCGTCGAGGCCGACGGTGCGGGCAGGGGTGGTGCTGACCATGGCGATCGCCTTCGGCAGGTCGATGGCTTCAAGCTCATCGGCGAGCACGAACGGCGCGTGGATCAGGCTGAAGGGCACATAATCGGACGAAAGCACGTCGAGCACGCCGCGGTCGGCAAGGTCACGGGCGGCGATATTGCCCGAATGCGACTTGCCGCGCACGATGTTGGGCGCGCCCATCAGCACACTAAGACCGGCGCGATGGGAGGCTTCCGCCGCTTCGAAGCTGGTCGGGAACTCGGCGAGCTTGATGCCGTAGCTGATAGATTCGTCGACATGGGCGATCGTGGCGTCGTCGTGGCTGGCGATGGTAATGCCGCGCTCAGCACAGGCCTTGGCGAGCGCATCGCGGTGCGGGCCGGCATACTTCGCCGAAAGCGCCTGCTGACGTTCAACGAATTTTCCGAATTCGGCGTCCGACAGGCCGCGCTTGGATTTGTAGTAGAGCGTGTACTGGTCCATCGTCTGGAACTGGCGCTGCCCCGGCGCGTGGTCCATCAGCGAGACGAGCTTGACCTGCGGATCGTTCTGGAAGTCCTCGTAGTGATCGAGCACGTCCGATGTCGAAACCTCGCAGCGCAGGTGGATCAGATGGTCGGCGCGCAGGCGGCCTTCCTGCTTGGCCTGGGCCAGCGCGTCCGCCATGCTGCGCATTTCGCCCTTCTGGAAACCGCCGTCTTCGTCCGAACCAAGGCGCAGGCAGTCGAATACGGTGGTGATGCCAGACGTGACGACCTGTGCGTCGTGTGCCTGGATCGCGGCGATCTTCAACCAGCGAACGCCGGGCCGCGGCGAGTAATGTGCCTCAAGGTGGTCGGTGTGCAGCTCGATGAGGCCAGGCAGAAGGTAGTCGCCTTCGAAGTCTTCACCAGTGTTGGTCGTGCCATGAGAGATATCGGCGATCTTGCCGTCGCGGATCAGCACCGAGCCGTCGAGGATACTGTCCTCGAGAACGATGCGGGCATTGGTCAGGACTTGTTCTTTGCTCATCTCATGCGATCTTTCGTTGTGTCGCGCCGCGGAGCGGCAGCAGGGAATGGACCAGGAACGGTGCGCCACGGTGCGGCTCGACGAAGAGCGCAACTGACGTGACGTGAAGCGGCTTGCCGATGTGATCAGCAAAGGTGCTCTCAAGCACGGTCCGCATTGGTTTCGCTGTCTCGCCGGGTACCGGCCCGGTCAGCGTCAGGTGAAACTGAAATTCTTCGAAAACATAGGGGTATCCCCACTTTCTCAAGTATTCCCTCTGCCGCTCCGGAAGCTTGTCCGGGTTGCGTCGCGCCATGTCCACGTCCGACAACGGCGCCCGAAACGGCTCGAAGGTTTGCACGGCCTGCGCCGCGAATTCCTGCAACGCCTCGCAGTGGGTCGCGGAAACCAGCGCGAAGAACGGGCCAAGCTGAAGGAGCGTGAGTTGAGGGATCTCGAAGGGTTCAACATTGTCGGCAAACGTTTCGAAGGCTGCGACCAGCTCGGCTTCGCTGCGGTCTTCGGCAAGTGTGAAGGGGGCCTTGAGAGTGCCGTGAAAGCCGTAGCGTCGCGGGTCGCAGTCAGTGCATGTCGCGTGGCGGCATCAAGGCTGCCTAACGCTGAAAGTTCATTGGTCTCGCCGGTAAAGGCATCACGGCCGAGCCAACGGGCCGCCGTCTGCGACAGCCGGTCGTCTGCCGGCGGCGCGAAGTAGATTGCATAACGCACGGTCTTCACTTTCTTGTATCGACCGGCCCGCCGGAACGGCGGGTCGATTGTTCGCGGGATGCGATGCGCAGCTAGCCGATTTCCATGACAACATCATGATGGCCGCGGTGCAAAAAATTCTTCTCGTCAATGAGCCTTCTGCCCCATCAGTCGCGAGCGGCAGGCGTTCGAGATGCTGTCGAAAATAAACACGACCAGCAAGATGAGAAGCACCATATAAGCGACATTTTCCCAATCGGAGTTGGTACGCATCGCTTCCCAGAGTTTCAGGCCGATGCCACCGGCGCCGACAGCGCCGATGATCGTTGCCGAACGCGTGTTGGATTCCCAGAAATAGAGCGCCTGGCTGGCGAATACCGGCAGGACCTGCGGCAGGACGCCGAAGCGTTGCACGGCAAGCGGGGTGGCGCCGACGGATTTTACGCCTTCGCGCTGCTTGTCGTCGATGTTCTCCAAAGCCTCGGAGTAGAGCTTGCCCAAGGTGCCGGTGTCGGTGAAGAAAATTGCGGACATGCCGGCAAGCGGTCCCGGGCCAAAGGCGCGCGTGAAGAACAATGCCCAGATGAACATGTCCACCGAACGCAGGAAATCGAAGAAGCGCTTGGCGAGCTGGTTCGTCAGGAAATTCGGGGTGATGTTGCGCGCCGCCAGGAAGCAGAGCGGGAACGCGACCAGCGAGGCAAAAAGCGTGCCGACGAAGGCCATGACCACGGTCTGCAGCAGTTTGGTCCACACATCCAGATGCTGCCATTCGGCGTTGTAGAGGATGTTGTTCCAGGCAAGCGACAGGTTCGAGCGCGTGGGTTCGATGCGCTCGCCGCTCGTGATCAACGAAAATATATCGCCATAGCCCTTGCCGAAGAACGGTGAGTGGACGTCGAAGAGGAAATTGGCCCAGCCGAAGAAGCGATTGCGGATCGAGATGTCGTCACCTTCGACGTCGGCCCAACCAGTTGCACCAAAGGCGAGCGTGATCTTCTCGCCCGGGCGTTTCTGCGTGGCCCAGGCGGGGAGGGCACCCTGAGGGGTTACCGTGTCCTGGCCATCGACGGCCATCGTCAGCGTCTCGCCACGATGGGTTGCCTTGACGAGTCCGTCGGCAATTTCGATCTTCGTCGACCTGTCATAGGTGATGACGGCCCTGGTGATGATTTCCTCGGTCCGCATTTCGACGCGGTTCTGCTCACTTGGCGTATTGGCCGCGCCGAGCGCTGAACCCGGCGCCATGAAGCTGAAGGATGACGTCGTCTTGGGCTTTGCAGTCTGTGCGGTTGCAGCGGGTAATTCGACTTTTCGGGTCACGGTTTCCTTGTCGAGTTCCACCCATGCCGGATTCGGATTTGGCCCAAGCGGCGAGTTGCGCTGGTAATCGAGCGTCATCGTCTTGTCGCGGGCGATCTTGATCTCGGGCCGAACCTCGTAGGAGACCCAATCCGCGAGATAGGTCCCGGCAATGCCCCAATTGGCGTTGCCCAGAACATGCCCGATCGAAAAGAACCACCAGCTGAAGATGAGGTAAGCGACGAGGCCGACACTGATGACAATCGTGCGCAGGCGCTTGTTCGAGGAGCCCTGCAGCAAGTGCGGGTGACGCGATGCGATCGCATCCATTTCGAGAGCGCTTAATCTGGTCGTGGAGGTCATGATGCGCACCTACTGGGCAAGCTGGAAGGCCTGGTCGCCGACGAGGCGACGGCGCAGCCATGCGGAAAACTGGTCGACGGCGAAGATCGTTGCAAACAGCAGGATGACGATCGCCAGTGTCTTTGCCTGATGGCCCTGGCCGATCGACAGACGCAGCAACTCGCCGATCCCGCCGCCGCCAACTGCGCCGATGATGGTCGAGGCGCGTACGTTGATCTCGAGGCGAAGCAGGAAATAGCTGGCGAAGTTGGGCAGCACCTGCGGCACCATGCCGAACCAGACGCGTTCGATCCAGTTGCCACCGGCGGCGCGCAGGCCCTCGTCCGGTTTCATGTCGGCGTTCTCGACCACCTCGAAGAACAGCTTGCCGAGTGCGCCGACCGTGTGGATCGAAACCGCGGCGATCGCGGGTATCGGCCCGAGCGAGAGGATTGCCAGGAAGAAGCCGGCGATGACCACTTCGGGAAAGGCGCGTAGGATCTCCATCAGCCGGCGCACGACACCACGAACCCACGGATTGGGCATCAGGTTGCGGGCGGCAAGGAAACAGAAGATGAAGCCGAAGAACGTGCCGATGACGGTGGAGAAGATCGCGATGTTCACGGTCTCCAGCATCTTGTGCACATACTCAGGAATGTAGAAGCTCTCGGTCAGGTAGAGCCGACCCTCGGGATAATTGTACTTGAAGCTGCCGTCGTCGTAGGGCGAAGGCAGATCGAACATGGCGCGGAAGATTTCCAGGCCATCACGCGGCGCGAGATCGCCGACGAAATCGAAGAAGTGCGGCAGGCGGTCGAAGAATTTGCCGGCATTGGAATCGTTGGCAAACCAGAGCGAGCCGGAAAGGGCGAGCACCAGCACGGCGAAGCCGAGCCAGGAGTAAAGCCGGCGACGCGAGTTCAACTCCTGCCAGTGGCGCTCGACCAGCGCGCCGTTTTCACTCAGATGCCTCGGGAGCATGGAAGTTGCCATGAATGTTCCGGCAATGCCGGCCTCTGTCGACAGGCGCTCCAGGCGCCCCAGCAAAAAGGCGAACGCTGGCCGTTTTGGCGGCCAGCGTCCTTGAATGATCAGGAAAATCAGCCGCCGATCGTTGCCTTGCGGGCGTCGATGATCGGCTTGTAGAAGTCGGCGTTGACTTCGGTGAAGCCAGTGAAATCGCCACCCTGGATGGCGGAGAAGCAGGCGGCATCGGTCTTCGGCAGGTCGAGCATGAACTGCTTGAACTTGGCCTTCATGTCATCGTTCATCGTCGAACGGACGACGATCGGGCCGTTCGGGATCAACGGCGACTTCCAGAGTTCGACCAGGTCATTCATGTCGAGGATGCCCTTGTCGACCATCTTCTTCAGGTTGCCCGAAGTGTAGCCGTCCTTGAATTCGCCGACGCCCGAACCGAAGGTCGTGCCGGCATCGAACGTGCCCTTGACGACTTCGAGAACCAGGTTTTCGTGACCGCCGCCGAAGCCGGTTTCACCGAAGAATTCCTTGACCGGCGCGCCGATCGATTCCGGCAGGGTGACGAGCGGGATGAGGTAGCCAGAGGTCGAGTCCGGATCGGCAAAGCCGAGCTTCTTGCCCTTCAGGTCTTCGAGCTTGGTGATGCCGGAGTCCTTGCGGGCGACCATGATCGAGTGGTAGCCGGTCGAACCGTCGGTCTGGACGGTCGTCAGGATCGGCTCGACCGCGTCGGCCTTGGCGAGGTAGATCTTGGCAAAGCCCGAAGCGCCGAGTTCGGCGTAGTCGAGCGTGCCGCCGAGCAGGCCCTGGATGACGCCGTCATAGTCGGCGGCCGGGAACAGCGAAACCTTTTCGACGCCGATTGCAGCCGGCAGCTTGTCGACGATACACTGGAAGTTGCGCAGGCGGTCGGCTTCGTTTTCGCCGCCGATGATACCGACGCGGAATTCCTTGAGGTCTTCGGCCTGAGCGTGGCCGACGAGGGCGAGCAGGGCGACAGCGCCCAGAAGAGCTTTCTTCAGCATAAGGTTCTCCCGTTTCTCCGGCTTTGCCGGATGATATTCGGTTTCAAAGAGGTGCCCTTGACGTGGGCCTTCGATCCTGGCGGGCGTCAGATGCCGGCCAGTGCCAGCGGCTGGAGGCCGGCAGATGCCGTTTGTTCCTGCGGAATGGCCGCCGGAATGTTGATGCTTGTCGAGGTCATCGATTCCTCGATGCCCGTATCGGCGCCGTAGATCTCGGCGACGGCGGCCGCCGTCAGGTCCTTCGGCTGGCCGTCGAAGACGACGCGGCCGTGCGCCATACCGATGATCCGCTCGCAGTAGTTGCGCGCCGTGTCGAGCGTGTGGAGATTGGTGATTACGGTGATGCCGTCGCGCTCGTTGATGTCGCGCAGCGCGTCCATGACGATCTTGGCGTTGAGCGGGTCGAGCGAGGCGATTGGCTCGTCAGCGAGCAGAACCTTCGGCTGCTGCATCAATGCGCGGGCGATGGCCACGCGCTGCTGCTGGCCGCCGGAAAGCGTGCCCGCCGCCTGCAGCGCCGTCTGCTCGATGCCGAGGCGCTCCAGCGCGCCGATCGCCATGATGCGCTCTTCGCGGGTAAACATGTTGAGGATGCTCAGAACCGTCGAACGATGGTTCAGGCGACCCAGCAGCACATTGGTCAGAACGTCGAGGCGCGGCACCAGATTGAACTGCTGGAAGATCATCGCGCAGTCGCGCTGCCAGTTGCGCAGTGCGGCACCGCGCAGTGACGAGACTTCCGTGCCGGCGAACTCGATCGAGCCGGACGACAGGTCGACCAGGCGATTGATCATGCGAAGCAGCGTCGACTTGCCAGCGCCGGAGCGGCCGATCACGCCGACCATCTGGCCCTGGGGAATGTCGAAGGTAACCGAGCTCACGGCTGTCTTCTTGCCGAACTGGCGGGTTACATTCTTCAACTGAAACATTTCTAGCAGGTCCTCTTTCGGGGAGACCGGTCATCGGTATGACACCTGCCATATCGGCGCTTCATGAAAGCGAAATGTCAGTTTCTTGTAGTTTATGTTACAGTTCACAGCCTCGCCGACATCCTTAACGGAATGTGACAATCGCAGCGGGATGGAGGTGCGTTGTCGCTACCTCAGGAAGCGCTCGGGGTTGAAACCGACTGGGTCAAGGCCGTTTGCGGCGAAGCTTTCGGGCGCCGGTAGGCCAATCAGCAGGTTTGCGGCAAGCGCGCCTAGTGCCGGCGACGTCAGAATGCCGTAGCCGCCCTGGCCGGCAAGCCAGAAGAAATCCGGACGATCCTTGGCGTGACCGATCACCGGCAGCTTGTCCGGTGAAAAGCTGCGCAAGCCAGCCCAGCTCTTGAAGATGCGGCGGACCGGGACGGTCGTCGCCTCTTCCACGTAGTGGGCGCCCCAGGCGACATCGATCTCCTCGGGCTGCACGTCCGTCGGTTCGCACGGCGTGGCGTCGGCAGGAGAGGCAAGCAGCCGCCCGCCTTCGGGCTTCATATAGAAGTCCTCGTCGATCTCGTTGATCTCGGGCATTGTCAGGGCATCGATCTCCGCGGGAAGGTCCACCGTGATCGCGCTGCGGCGATGCGGCACGATGCCGACCGGCGTCACGCCGAAGAGGCTTGCGACCGGGTCGGCCCAGCCGCCAGCCGCATTGACGATGACCTGGGCATGGATCTCGCCGGCATTCGTCGAAAGCACCCAGCCATTTGCCTCGCGGCGCGGAGCCACGATGTCGCTGCGCTCAATCACCTCGGCGCCATGGCGACGTGCGCCGCGCAGGTAACCCTGCAGCAGGTTCTCGACCTCGATGTCCCAGAAATTCGGGTCATAAAATGCGGCCGCCACATAGTCGCGCCGAAGAATCGGTACGCGGGTGATTGCTTCGTCGACAGTCAGCCTTCGCAGGTCGGGATTGACAGCGCTTTCCTCGGCAAACACCGCCTCAAGCCGTGCCACTTTCTCCGCATTGGCGATCATGACGCCGCCACGCTGCTTCAACAGCGGTACGTCGGAAAAGCCTTCGGGAGGCTGATCGAAGAAAGTCTTGGAGATCGCCGCGAGCTTGCACACTTCAGGGGCGTTGTACCGCAGAACGAATTCGGCGGCGGAGCGCCCGGTGCTGTGATAACCGAGCCCGTCTTCCCGCTCGATGACGGCAACGGAGCGGTGCGGTGCCAGAAAAAAGGCCAGCGAAAGGCCGGCAATGCCGCCACCAACGATTGCCACATCAAATTCACGCATGTCCCGACCCCGCTCCTGATTTGGTGGGACCATAGGCAGCGCGTGTTACGCGTTCAAATTTATAACGGGAAATGTCGCTATCAATTCTGCTGATGATCAAGGCAGTGATCAAGCGGCGCGGTATCGGCCACATGCGCAAGGAAGGCGGCCTCGGCCGGATTGAGAATCGAGTTCGGGTTGGAGATGCGAAACACATCCGTCGTTGGCAGGTTGTGGTAGGGCGGCAGTTGCCAAAGTCGTCCGCCGGCGACGGCGGGCGCTGCCAGATGATCCGGCAGCATGCCGATGCCGACGTTGGAGGCGATCAGCCGCATCACTTCCTCGACATTGCAGGAGACGGCCCGAACCTGCTGGCCAAACGAGCCAATGGCGCGCACTGCCGTCACGGAGTTCATATGCTGTCCGCCGAGCACATCGGCGATGAAGGCGATATAGGCATTGCCGCGAAGATCGTTGAAATCAACACCCTCGACACCGAACAGGGGATGCTCGCGGCCGCAGTAAAGCGCATAGCGCTCACGCACGTGGAAGCTCTTGTTCAGCCAGGCGGGGATGTTGCCGTCGCAAAGACCCATCGTCGCGATGTTGCGTTCGACTGCGCTCAGAACGTCCACAGTCGTGGCGACCGTCACCGAAATCGTTACCTTCGGATGCTGGATAAAGAAGCTCTCGAGCTTCCGGTCCCAGGCCGGGTTGTGGGCATGGCTGACGACATGAATGTTGAGGTGGCCGGTGATTTCCTCGCCCGCCGTTTCAAGGACGTTGGGAAGCCGGATGACGGCCGCGAAGATGTCGCGGCACTGCGCGTGCAATCGGGCGCCGGCATCGGTCAGGTCGAAGCGGCCCGGGCGGCGGTCGATGAGCTTTTGCCCAACGGTCTGTTCGAGCCGCTTGAGCGCCATGCTGACGGCCGGCTGCTGCAGCAGGAGCCTGTTGGCCGCAGCGGTGATGCTGCCTTCCTCCACCACGACGACGAATGTGCGCAGCAAGTTCCAGTCGAGATTGTGAGCAAAGCGTTCTAAGCGGTCGTTGGCCATTGGCGGGTACGAGCATGGACCTTTAGCGTGGCACTGGCGCGGCGCGGTGACGACGAGCGCCGCCAAGTGAACCCGACTCTTGTCGCCATATTTCGACGGATTTGCAACATGAACGGCACCTGGCGACCGGTGGCACGCCCAATGTGTAGCGCGCAAGGAGTCCGGCGGCACTTCACAGCCGATTGTGTGGCGCTCAGCGAGGCCATTCCGCAGACGCATGAGGCGGTGCCTCAATTTCGTTTGAAAGCCTTGGTTCTGCTTGCCATAACCGCAAGTGGAAAAATCCGATGGGAGAGAAACATGGCCGGCAAGACGCAATTTCAATGGGACGACGCGTTCCTCCTCGAAGATCAGTTGACCGAGGACGAGCGCATGATCCGCGACACGGCACGAGCCTATGCACAGGATCGCCTGCAGCCGCGGGTCATCGCTGCCTATCGCGAAGAATCGACTGATCCCGAAATCTTCCGGGAAATGGGCGAACTTGGTCTGCTCGGCGCGACCGTATCGGAGACCTACGGCGGTGTCGGCGCTTCCTATGTCGCCTATGGTCTTGTCGCCCGCGAAGTCGAGCGCGTCGATTCCGGCTACCGATCGATGATGAGCGTGCAATCCTCGCTGGTCATCTACCCGATCTACGCCTATGGCTCGGAGGAGCAGAAGCAGAAGTATCTGCCGAAGCTGATCAGCGGCGAATGGATCGGCTGCTTCGGCCTGACGGAGCCTGACGCCGGTTCCGACCCCGGCGGCATGAAGACCCGTGCCATCAAGACGGAGAACGGCTACCGTCTCGTCGGCTCGAAGATGTGGATCTCCAATGCGCCGATCGCCGATGTCTTTGTCGTCTGGGCAAAGTCCGAAGCCCATGGCAATGCCATTCGCGGCTTCGTGCTCGACAAGGGCATGAAGCGCCTCTCGGCGCCGAAGATTGCCGGCAAGCTGTCGCTGCGCGCCTCGATCACCGGCGAAATCGTCATGGACAATGTCGAGGTCGGCGAAGATGCGCTGCTGCCGAATGTCGAGGGGCTCAAGGGCCCGTTCGGCTGCCTCAACCGCGCCCGCTACGGCATTTCCTGGGGTGCGCTTGGCGCGGCCGAGTTCTGCTGGCACGCCGCTCGTCAATACGGTCTCGACCGCAAGCAGTTCAACCGCCCGCTCGCTCAGACGCAGCTCTTCCAGAAGAAGCTCGCAGACATGCAGACGGAGATCTCGCTCGGACTTCAGGGTTCGCTGCGCGTCGGTCGCCTGATGGATGAAGGCCGCATGGCGCCGGAAATGATCTCGATCGTCAAGCGCAACAATTGCGGCAAGGCACTCGACATCGCCCGCATGGCCCGCGACATGCACGGCGGCAATGGCATCTCCGAGGAATACCAGGTGATGCGCCACATGGTGAACCTCGAGACGGTCAACACCTATGAGGGCACGCACGACGTTCATGCGCTGATCCTCGGCCGCGCCCAGACCGGCCTCCAGGCCTTCTTCTGAGCGGCCGATCATGGAAGCGCCACTGAAGGGTATTCGCGTTCTTGAGCTTGCCCGCATTCTCGCCGGTCCCTGGATCGGCCAGACGCTCGCCGATCTCGGCGCCGACGTCATCAAGGTGGAGAGCCCGGCGGGTGACGACACCCGCACCTGGGGCCCCCCATTCGTCGCCGGCGAGGAGGGGGAGAAGCTCGACGCGGCCTATTTCCACGCCTGCAATCGCGGCAAGCGCTCGGTGGTGCTCGATTTCACCACCGAGGAAGGGCAGGAGGCGGTGCGCCGGCTGGTGGCACAATCCGACGTCCTGCTGGAAAACTTCAAGGTCGGCGGCCTCGAGAAATATGGTCTCGACTACGCGAGCCTGAAGAAGGTCAATCCGCGCCTGATCTATTGCTCGGTCACGGGCTTCGGTCAGGATGGACCCTATGCGCATCGCGCCGGTTACGATTACATCGTCCAGGGCATGAGCGGGATCATGGATCTGACCGGCGAGCCGGATCGTGAGCCGCAGAAGATCGGCGTCGCCTTTGCCGATATTTTCACCGGGCTTTATGGCGTCATCGCCGTCCAGGCGGCATTGGCGCAGCGCGAGCGAACCGGTAAGGGCCAGCAGATCGACATGGCCTTGCTTGATTGCATGACCGGCGTGCTCGCCAATCAGGCGCTCAATTTTCTCGTCTCGGGAAAGGCGCCGCGCCGCCTTGGCAACGCCCACCCGAACATCGCACCCTACCAGGTGTTCCCGACGGCGGACGGGCACCTGATCGTCGCCGTCGGCAACGACCGCCAGTTCGTCAAGTTCTGCAACCTGCTTGGCCGCGGCGATCTGGCAACGGACGAGCGCTATCTGACCAATGCCTCCCGCGTCCAGAATCGCGAGAGCCTGACACCGGCGCTTAGCGCCGAAACGGCAAGGTACGAACGGGACGCGCTTTTGACATTGCTGGAAGAGGCAGGCGTGCCGGGCGGTCCGATCAACACGGTCGCCGACGTCTTTGCCGATCCGCAGGTCGTGCATCGGCAGATGCAGATCGACACACCGCATTCCGGTGCGGCCAGCGGGACCTCGCCGGGCGTCCGTACGCCGATCCGTTTTTCCGATGCCTCGCTGGTGCTCGACCGCGGTGTTCCGCGTCTCGGCGAGCATACGGCGGAGGTATTGGCGGAGATCGGCATGGAAGCGGCGCCCGAAAAAGCGAAAGGGTGAGAGGGATTTCTCCCTCTCACCCTTTCATCGCTGCAATTACAGGTGCTTGAACCGGTGCGTTAAACCTTGAGCGCCCGGTTGAAGACGCGTGACAGGCGCTCGGCGAATGCGCGTGGATCCTGCGGCTTGTCGCCATCGAGGACGCGCGCCTGGTCGAGCAGAAGCTGAACGGCGTCAGTCCGAAACGCGCTGTCATCGGCCGGGCAGGCGGCGATTGCGGCAATCAGCGCATGGCCGGGATTGATCTCTAGGATCGGCTTTGCCGCTCCGTCGAGGCGGCCGGCGCCCTGCAGCATCTTTTCGAGCTGGCGATCGGGGCCATTCTCGGGCGCGACCAGGCATACGGCGCTTTCCGTCAGGCGATCGGACGTGCGAACTTCCGACACGGCTTCCCCGAGTGTTTCCTTGGCGAAGGCGACGAAATCCGTCACCGCCTGGCTTGCCTCTGGTGCGCTGTCGGGACTGCCTTCCGGCTTTGCGACACTGCCCAGATCGGCCGAGCCCTGCGTGATCGACTTCATCGGCTTGCCTTCGAAGTCCGGCGCCGAGGTCACCCAGAAGCTGTCGACCGGATCCGTCAGCAACAGCACTTCGATGCCGCGGGCGCGGAAGCCTTCAAGTTGCGGCGATGCCTTGAGCTGGGCGAGGTTGTCACCCGTCAGGTAGTAGATCGCCGACTGGCCGTCCTTCATGTCCTTGACGTAGTCGGCAAGGCTGCGGTGACCGTCTTCCGAGGTGGTCGTGCGGAAGCGGGAAAGCGAGATCAGCTGGGTGCGGCGTTCGAAGTCCTCGTAAATGCCTTCCTTCAGCACGCTGCCGAAGTTTTCCCAGATCTTGTCGAAGGCCCCGCGATCGCTCTCCGCCAGCTTTTCGATCGCCGTCAGCATGCGGTTGGTCAATCCCTTGCGGATGCTCGACAGCAGCGGGCTTTCCTGGATCATCTCGCGCGAGACGTTGAGCGGAAGGTCCGAGGTGTCGACCAGACCCCGCACGAAGCGCAGGTAACGCGGCAGCAATTCCGCCTCGTCGGTGATAAAGACGCGCTTGACGTAGAGCTTCATCCGGCCCTTGCGGTCCTGATCGAAGAGGTCGAAGGGCTTGGAGCCGGGCACGAAGGCAAGTGCCGTATATTCGTGCCGGCCCTCGGCGCGGAAATGCACCGTCAATGCCGGATCGTCGTACTGGCCCGAAACGCCCCGATAGAAGTCGGCGTAGTCTTCCTTGGAAATCTCGCTCTTCTGCTTGGTCCAGAGCGCCGTGCCGTCGCCGACGGAAACCGGTTCGGCACCGGGCTTCTCGACGATCGAGATCGGAACCGGAACGTGGCCGGACTGGTCCTTGACGATGCGCTCGACCGTCCAGCGCGAGGTGTAGGTCTTGGCATCTTCCATAAGATGCAGGGTGATGCGCGTGCCGCGTGCCGGCGCGTCAGCAAGATCGGCGGCTGCGACCGTGTAGCTGCCCTTGCCGTCCGACGACCAGTGCCAGGCGTGGTCCGAACCGGCGCGGCGCGAGACGACGTCGACATTGTCGGCGACCATGAAGGCGGAGTAGAAGCCGACGCCGAACTGGCCGATGAGCTGCGCGCCTTCCTTGCCCTGTGCGGCCTCGATGCGCTCCATGAAGGCGCGCGTGCCTGAACGGGCGATGGTGCCGAGCGCCTCGACGAGTTCGTCGCGGCTCATGCCGATGCCATTGTCCTCGACGATGAGGCGGTTGTTTTCCTCATCGAGCGTCAGCTTGATGCTGGGGTTCGTATCGCCTGCCAGCAGTTCCGGCGAGACGATCGCCTCGTAACGCAACTTCTCGCAGGCGTCCGCGGCGTTCGAAATCAGTTCGCGGAGGAAGACGTTCTTGTCGGAATAGACCGAGTGCACCATGAGATGGAGCAGCCTGGCTACATCGGCTTCAAAGACATGTTTCTCGACGGACATTTCAGCTTCGCTCATCGCGGTGGCAACTCCTATGGTTCCTTGGTTCCTGCCCCAATTGGCAAGCCCGCCGATCAATTTCAAGTGCTGTTTATGACAGGCCGGGTACCGGCAGGCATTGCGCCCGCCGCAGTCCACAAACATTGCGATCAGCGGCGAGGCGAGAGGTTCAAGCAGTTCACGTGGAAGGCAACGCTCAGATGTTGCCCATGCAGAGATACTTCATCTCCAGATAGTCTTCGAGCCCGTGACGGGAGCCCTCGCGGCCGATGCCGGATTGCTTGATGCCGCCGAAGGGGGCGGCCTCCGAAGACATGCGGCCGGTGTTGATGCCGACCATGCCGTATTCGAGTGCCTCGGCCACATGCCAGACGCGCTTGAGGTTCTCGGCATAGAAGTAGGCGGCGAGGCCATAGATCGTATCATTTGCCTCGGCGATCACCTGTTCGGCGGTCTCGAAGCGGATGATCGGGGCAATCGGGCCGAATGTCTCTTCCTGGGCGATGCGCATGTCGGTCGAAATGCCGGTCAGCACCGTCGGTTCGAAGAAGGTTCCTGACGTGCCGATGCGATGACCGCCGCTGCGCACCTCGGCGCCCTTGGACACGGCATCGGCGACATGGGCTTCGATCTTCTCGATCGCGTGCCGGTCGATCATCGGCCCGATCGTGACGCCGGCGGAAAAGCCGTCCCCGACCGAGAGTTCGGCCACGCGTGCGACGAATTTCTCGGCGAATGCGTCATGCACCGCCGATTGCACATAGATGCGGTTTGCCGAAACACAGGTCTGGCCGGCATTGCGGAACTTCGCCTGGACGGCGCCATCGACCGCCTCGTCGATATCGGCATCGTCGAAGACGATGAAGGGCGCGTTGCCGCCGAGTTCCAGGCTGACCTTCTTGATCTGGTCGGAGCACTGGCGCATCAGCAGGCGCCCGACTTCCGTCGAGCCGGTAAAGCTGATCTTGCGGACCTTGGGGTTACTGCAGAGTTCCCGCCCGATCGCAGCACCTTCCGAGGCGTAGAGCAGATTGACGACGCCGGCCGGGAAACCCGCCTTCTCGGCCAGGACGAACAGGGCTCCGGCAACGAGCGGCGTCTGTTCGGCAGGTTTCAGGACAATGGCGCAGCCGGCGGCGAGTGCTGGAGCGATCTTGCGGGCGACCATCGAGGCCGGGAAGTTCCACGGGGTAATCGTGCCGACGACGCCAACGGGTTGCTTGATGACCAGCATGCGGCGGTCATTGGCCGGAGCCGGAAAGGTCTCGCCGTAGATGCGCTTGGCTTCCTCGGCATACCATTCGACATAGGCGGCCGCGTGCAGCACTTCGCCTTTCGATTCTCCGACCGGCTTGCCCATTTCGGCGGTCAGGATGGCGGCGAGATCGTCGGCATGGGCGATGATCAGGTCGTGCCAACGTCGAAGCACGGCACTTCTATCCTTGGCGGGCTTTGCCGCCCAAAGGGTTTGCGCGGCGGCTGCCGCGTCGATCGCCGCACTCGCCTGTTCGATGCCCATATCCGGCAACGACGCCAGAAGCTCGCCGGTAGACGGATTGAAGACGTCGAAGGCCTCGCCCGTCCAGCTCCCGGCGAAATGCGCTATGCGGTCCAAGGCGGAAAACAGTTCGCCGTCGCGCAAGTGTTTGGTCAAAGCCGGCGTCAGGGTCATGATGGGCGTCCTCCAGCGATGCCTGTCGCACGCCGACCGACCCGCTTCCTGTTTGTTCTTGCGGGTGTCGTTCCTCCCGACACCCGGAGCCATTTCATCGGCCCGGACAACCGCGTTAGCGGTCGCCCGGCAAAGCGTCAACCGCGTGCTTCGAGGATCGATGCCTCAAGGATGTCGAGCGCCTCGGCAAAGACGTTGTCCTGGATGGTAATCGGCGCGAGGAAACGGATGACGTTGCCGTGCACGCCGCAGGTCAGCAGAATCAGACCCTTGTCGAGCGCAATCAGGCGCACCTTGTTGGCAAAGTCGGCGCTCGGCAGATTGGTCTTCACATCGTTGAATTCCACGGCGTTCATGAAGCCGGGGCCGCGGATGTCGACGATCTCAGGCGCCTGCTCGCGGATTGCGGCGAGGCGCTGCTTCAGACGACCGCCGAGCAGTTCGGCACGTTCGCAGAGGTTCTCTTCCGCGATGACGTCGAGTACGGCATGCGCGGCGGCGATGCCGAGCGGGTTGCCGCCATAGGTGCCGCCAAGGCCGCCCGGCGCCGGTGCGTCCATGATCGAGGCACGGCCGGTGACGGCAGCGAGCGGGAAGCCGCCGGCAAGGCTCTTTGCCATCGTCATCAGGTCGGGCGCGACCTCATGATGGTCCATGGCAAACATCTTGCCCGTCCGGGCAAAGCCGGTCTGAACTTCGTCGGCAATCAAGAGGATGCCGTGCTGGTCGCAGATTTCGCGCAGCGCCTTCATGAAGGTCGGCGGAGCCGGGTAGAAACCGCCTTCGCCCTGCACCGGCTCGATGATGATTGCGGCCACGCGACCCGGATCGACATCGGCGGCAAAGAGCTTCTTCAGCGCCGCCAGCGACTGGTCGACGGTGACGCCGTGCAGCTCGATCGGGAAGGGGGCGTGGAAGACGTCGCCCGGCATGGCGCCGAAGCCGACCTTGTACGGGACCACCTTGCCGGTGAGCGCCATGCCCATGAAGGTCCGGCCATGGAAGCCGCCGCCGAACGCGATCACGGCCTGGCGGCCAGTCGCCGCGCGGGCGATCTTCACTGCATTTTCGACGGCTTCCGCGCCGGTCGTGACGAAGATCGTCTTCTTGGCGAAGTCGCCGGGCGCAAGCGCATTGAGGCGTTCGGCGAGATGCACATAGGTCTCGTAGGGCACGACCTGATGGCAGGTGTGGGTGAAGCGATCGAGCTGCGCCTTGACGGCGGCGATCACCTTCGGGTGGCGGTGGCCGGTGTTGACGACTGCAATGCCCGAGGCAAAGTCGATGTAGCGGTTGCCTTCCTTGTCCCAGATTTCGGCGTTCTCCGCACGGTCGGCGTAGATCTGCGTGGTCATGCCGACGCCGCGGGAAATGGCAGCGTTCTTACGATCGGTGAGGCTAGTCATGGCGCGTGTCCTGTTGCTGGCGGAGGCAATATATTGCATTTTTTCTGCAAGATTGTCTGGGAAGTGGTACATCTTTCAAAATGGAATGCAAATCAAATTTGGTGATCGAGAGAACACCGGCGCTGATGAC
Source organism: Ensifer sp. 1H6 (assembly GCF_001976035.1). Lineage (NCBI taxonomy): Bacteria > Pseudomonadati > Pseudomonadota > Alphaproteobacteria > Hyphomicrobiales > Rhizobiaceae > Ensifer > Ensifer sp. 1H6. The sequence goes on from NZ_MOAI01000005.1 coordinate 253,854, forward strand.
GCATTCTTGTAAAAGGTCATGCCCGGCAGGTAAGTTCGCCAACGCGCAGGCGCGGCGCAGATTCGCGCCGGCACCCGCGATCGAAACAGGGAAACAGAAAATGGGCGGCGTGCGCTACAAGGTTGCCGAGGCTGCACGGCTGGCGGGTGTATCCGCCTCGACGCTCCGATTGTGGGAAACCCAAGGACTGGTCGTGCCCGAGCGCTCACCGACGGGCCACCGGCAATACACCGAAGGCGATCTCGCCCGGCTGAAACGCATTTCCTGGTTCCGGGTCGAGCGCGGTCTCAATCCCGCGGCCATCAGGGAAGCGCTCGAAGCGGAAGCGGCCGGGGACGACGACGCGCCCGCACCGGGCGAAAGCGGTCTCGACAATCAGGTCGGTCGCAAGCTGCGCAGTCTGCGGCATGCCGCCGGCCAGACTCTCGAACAGGTCGCAGGCGACGTCGGCATTGCCGCTTCTGTCCTCTCGACGCTCGAGAGAACCTCGCAGGGCGTGTCTGTCGCTGTTCTGCACAACATCGCCGAATATTTCGGGTCGACGGTATCGAGCCTGTCGGGCGAAGAGGAGACCGATGGTCGAGCCGTTGTCCGTGCGGGAGAATGGCGCACCTGGCCGAAGACGACGCCCGGTGTCACCGTGCAGCTTTTGGCCGACGGTCGCAACCAGATGGATTGCCATCGCTTCGTGCTGGAGCCGGGTGCTTCGAGCGAAGGCGCCTATCGGCATGAAGGCGAGGAATTCGTCTATGTGCTTTCGGGGCGTGTCGAGTTCATTCTCGACAGCGATCAGTTTTACGACCTGAGCGCCGGCGATTCGCTCTACTTCGAAAGCAAACGCCGCCATGCCTGGTCCAACCGGCATGACGGCGAAACGGTTCTTCTCTGGATCAACACGCCGCCGACGTTCTAACCCTCGGGCTGACTGGACGACGCTCGTTTCTGAAACGAAACAAGCGCTTGCGGTGCGGTTCTGCAGCGGCGACCGAATTTGCAGGCGTGGCGTCAGCCGCCAGCCGCCGGTATATGCGCGCGCTTGCCAATCAAGCGGTCAAAGTTTGGCCCTATTCGGCCCTAAGGTTTTGGGGGCCGCCCTCAACGTGTCTTGCGACCGACCGAACCCTTCGCGCTTCTTCGAAGCAAATGGCAACCTCGCGGCAAAAATCGTAGCTGACCACGGAGTTGGCTCCACAGGAAGTTGACCGCAGCGGTCGGAACTCCGAGGGGACGTTTAATGCTGACTATGCGCGACCGGCAACTGGACGGATTGAGAGCCGTTGCCGTTTCGATGGTGCTGTACGCGCATTTCTTTGCCGCCGACGATTCCCATTGGGGGCATCTCGGCGTGCGGCTATTCTTCGTGCTCAGCGGCTTTCTGATAACGCGCCTGCTCCTCGACGCGCGTTCCGCGGCTCAGTTCGAAGCAGCGACGACCCTCAGGTCGTTCTATATTCGCCGTGCCCTGCGCATCTTCCCACCCTATTTCGGCATGCTTGGCTTCGTGTGGCTGGTCAACCTGGAAGGCTCCAGGGAAGGCTGGGCATGGCACGCGCTTTATCTCTCGAATTTTTGGTACGCGCTAAAGGATGCGTGGACGCCGTGGGTGCTCTGCCACACCTGGAGCCTGAGCATTGAAGAACAATTCTACATCGTCTGGCCGCTCCTCATTCTGCTGACGCCGCGCCACTGGATCGGGCGGCTCTGCGTCGGCGTCATCGCCTGCTCGCTGGCATACCGATTTTATTGGCCGCTCACGGGGGAGCCCTCGCTTGCACGAGACCTGCTGCCTCCGGCATCGATGGATGCGCTGGCGGCTGGTGCCCTCTTGGCTGTTCACCGATCGACGGCCACGGCCTGGCCGCGGTGGATGACAGTCAGTTGGCTGCCGTTTTCCATATTATCCCTCGTGCTGCTTTGGGGTCGATCGATGCCGGTGGGGCCGGCACTTGATTGGATCGTTTGGATCGGTCTCGAAGTTTTGCCTCTCGTCCCGCTTGTAATGTTGGTCGGCACCGCTTCCGCCGGGTTTCGTGGCGATTTCGGCAGGTTGCTGGAACTCCCGCCGCTAACGGCGCTTGGGCGTGTCAGCTATGGCGTCTACCTGTTTCATCCGGTCGTGCTGGCGCTGGTCGTCAAGGCGCAGGGGTGGATACCGGTCAACGTTTCGGAACAGGGCGTTGGGCGCTTGGTCGTCGCAGGTGCCGCCACTTTGGTCGTGGCGGCGTTCTCCTGGCTGGCGTTAGAGAGGCCGCTCAACGGCTTGAAGCGGCACTTTCCCTATCTTCGTGCCAACGGTCGGCCAAGTGCACCATCCGCGAGTGCTGGAAGCACTGTCGACTGGTTTCAGGGGCGAGGGGACGAGCGGCCGCATCCGGCTTATCGTGCGGACGCCGCTGGCCGGGCAAACGCGCTTCAAGCCTCAGATCTGCAATAGTGTTCGAGATTGTTCATGACCGTTCCGTTGGTTTCCGTCCTGCTGCCCGTTTACAACGCCGAGTCCTATCTCGCCGCGGCGCTTGAGAGCATTCTGAGGCAGGATTACCAGCGGCTGGAGATCATCGCCATCGACGATGGTTCGCGTGATCGCTCACTGGAAATCATGCGGCGTTATCAAAAGGCCGATGACCGCGTCACTATCATCTCCCGCGAGAACCGCGGTTTGATCGCGAGCTTGAACGAAGGTCTCGCTCTGGCAAAGGGCGATCTCATCGCACGGATGGATGCCGACGACATTTCCTATCCGTCACGGCTGTCGCGGCAGGTGTCGCTGTTCATGCAACAGCCACAGCTCGCGCTGTGCGGCACCGGCATCGATACGCTCATCGGCGATCGTATCGTCCGTGGCACGCCCAATCCAATCTATCGGCCGGAGAACCTGAAGGCGCTGTCGATGTTCTTCACGATCTTCATGCACTCGACCGTCGTCTACAACAGGCATGTCATACCGGAGGATATGCTCACCTATGACGCGCTTTATGTGCATGCGGAGGATTTCGATCTCTTCCGGCGCGTCACCGACCGTTTTCCGGCGATGATGATCGACGAGGCCATGGTCGCCTATCGTATCCATGGCAACAGCGTGACGAACAAGCACAAGCGCCAAATGCGCCGCACCCACTTGAAGATTGTTGCTGAAAACCTCGAGCGCGAACGTCTTTGCGACAATCCCCAGGCGCTCAATGACATCGGCCTTGCCGTCACGGCCGAGACGATCGGAAATGCTGCGAACTGCATTCTGGCGCTCGAAGACAGGATTTCCGGGTACCCGCAGCAAAGCCGCGCCGGCCATGACGAAGGCGCCTTGAACCTATTCTATTTCCTCTACCAGCTTGTCAGCGACGAGCGGCGGCCGCAGCTCACCCATGAGTTTCTGACGCAGACGGGCAAATGGGGACTTATCCGGCGCCGGGAGCGATACGGCCTCATCGCAGGCGTTCATGCGCCCTGGTGCAGCAGCATGTCGCTGGCTGCGATGAGGCGCATGGATGCCCTGTCGCGATACCTGCAGTCCGTCCCGGCAGCGAACGTCCTTCCTCGTCATGGCCCGGTTTAATATGACAGTCGAACGCCCGGCATGGGCGGCAAAGGGATGCGCGAACGCGACGGAGACGCCGTGGGTGCCGACGTCGGCCGCGCGCGAAGAGACCTTCGCAAGCTTCATCGTCTGCACGCGCAACCGCGTCGAGGCGCTCGATGCCTGTATCCGATCGATCGAGGCGGCGTGCCGCTTCCATGCCGGAGATCGATGCGAGCTTGTCGTGGTGGATAACGGCTCCACGGACGGCACGCCCGATTGCATCAGCCGTATTGCGGCCGCGTCACCCATGGCGATCACGCATGCCGTCGAGACCCGACCGGGCCTGGCTGTCGCCCGAAATACGGCAATGGCACATGCGCGCGGCAGGATCCTGATCTTCATTGATGATGACTGCGAAGTCGACGTCGGCTATCTGCGCGATCTGGAACACCACTGTGCAGGCGGCGGGGGCGGGGTCATCCGCGGCGGCCGTGTCGAGCTCGGCAACCCCGCCGACTTGCCGTTCACCATCAAACGGTCGAACGTGCGCGAACGGCTGACGCATGAGGTTCATCCAGGCGGCTTCGTGTTGGGTTGCAACATGACGATGCATCGTGAGGTCGCATTGCGCGTCGGTCCCTTCGACGAACGGTTTGGCGCCGGCGCGCCGTTGCTGTCGGCAGAGGACACCGATTATCTCGTGCGCGCTGATCGGCTTGGCATCCCCGTCGAATATGTCCCCGACATGGTCGTCTTCCATCATCACGGCCGTCGCGCACGGGCGGCAATCGAGACGCTTCATTGCAACTACAGCTTCGGCAATGGTGCGCTTTGCCTGAAGCACCTGCGCACCGCGCCGTGGCTGCTGCGGCATTTCTGTTGGACCGTCAGGTCGGCGTTCGGGGAAATCTTCGGCGGCGCCCGGTTCGACCCCGTCTTGCACCTGTCGCACTGGCCGATCGTTTTCATGAACCTGCTCGGTGCCCTCAAGTTCGTGGGCCTGTTCGTCGCGGAGCGGTCGCCAGGTCCGGTCGAGCAACGGGCCGAAGAGCAACTCCATCGCTGAGGACGGTCGCCATGTTCAGAATCTTCTTGCCGGGCCTGCAGCTATTGCGCGATGCGCTGGGCGGGCAAATGCGTCTGCTTCCGGCCGTGGTAATTCTCGGCCTTTTCAGCGCAGCACTCGAGGGCGTCGGTATCGGCCTCATCATCCCCATGCTCGGCATCATTGCCGGCGATCAGGATCCAGCGGCATTGAACGGCGTCTCCTCGCTGTTCCAACAGGTCGGATCGGGGCTGGACGACGGCGAGCGGCTGATTGTCATCGCCGGCGCGGCCTTTGCCTTGATCGCGCTCAAGAACGTCCTCGCCTTTGCCAACAGCGTGCTCGCGACCTTCATCTACGGCAAGGCAGGACACTCGATCCGCAGCGCCCTGTCGGCTCAGCTCCTGCGGGTCGGCTATCCTTTCTTCATGAAGGAGAATCCGGGGCGGCTGCTCAACATCATTTCAAATGAGTCCTGGCGGGCCTCCGATGCAATCCAGACCGTCCTTGCGGCGCTCGTGAATGGCTCGGCTGCCATCATTCTCCTGGCATTCCTCCTACTTCTGTCCTGGCAGATGACGTTGTTCGTCGCGCTCGGCCTCGTTCTCGTCCAGCTCGTGCACTACGTCCTGTCCGCAACCCTCAAGGGGCCGAGCCGCGAAGTTACCTCCTTCAACAGCGAGCTTGCGGCTCGAATGCTCCATCTTGTTCATGCCGGTCGTTTGATACGGATATTCGGCCAGGAGGCGCGGGAGAAGGCCGTGTTCGATACGGCGTCGGATGCGGTCAGACGCGCCGGGTTCTCGCTACAGGCCCGTCAGGGCGTGCTGCCGCCACTCACCGAGACGCTCCACTCCGCCCTCTTCCTGGCTGTGGTTGTCGCCGCCTGGTCTGGCGGCGTCAGCTTTCCCGTCATCGTTGCCTTCGTGGTCCTGCTCTATCGCTTGCAGCCGCACGTGCGTGCGCTGCAATTGTCCTGGAGCCAGATCCAGGGCTGGAGCGGCTCATTGGAGGAGGTGCGGTGGCTGTTGGACGCATCCGACAAGCCAAAGCCACCTGAGGGGAGGGAGCCATTCGATTGTCTGCGACAGCAGCTGAGATTTGATCGGGTGACCTTCCGATATCCGAGTTCTGGCTCGCGTGCCGTGGTGCTGCATGCCGCGACATTCAATATCCGTGGCGGCCGCTCGACGGCGGTCATCGGCCGGTCCGGTGCCGGGAAAACCACGATCGTCAATCTGTTATGCCGCTTCGTCGAACCGGACGAGGGGCAGATCCTCGTCGATGGTATCCCCCTGAACCGGATAGACCCGGTTCAGTGGCGGAACCAGATCGCGCTCGCCAGCCAGGACCTCGAATTGGTGGATGGTACGATCCTCGAGAACATCACCTATGGCCGGGAGGCGACGACCGCAGAAGTGGAGCACGCGGCCAGGATGGCCGAAGCACACGGCTTCATCGAAAGCCTGCCGCAGGGCTATCAAACCGTCGTCGGATACAGAGGCGCCAGCCTCTCGGCGGGGCAGCGGCAGCGGGTTGCCCTGGCCAGAGCCCTCGTGCGCGACCCCGAGATCCTGATCCTGGACGAAGCCACCAACGCGGTCGACGGCCTGTCCGAAGCGGCCATCGTCGAGACGCTGAAATCGAGGGCCGGGCACCGCACGACCATCGTCATCAGTCATCACCGCAGCACGATTTCATTTTGCGACGAGGTCGTCATCCTCGGCGGTGGCCGGGTGAAAAGCCAGACGCCTTTCGCTGACGTGGCCACCTTGAGCATGGATCAGCTTTACGAGCACGAAGCGGCGGGCGAGCGCCGCGCCTGAATGAGCGCTGGGGCCGAGTGAGTACTTGGATATCGCGTGGCCTGGCGTCCGCTCGCCGAACCAGCCATCGCGATCGAAACGAAATCGGCGCGCGGCCGCTTGATCACGGGCCGCGCGCCGACTGTTGTCTGTCGCCAAGCGCTCGAACAGGGCACCCCCGTTCCCGTCGTTCCATTGGGAAGAGGGGCGGCCGGTTCGCGGATCAGGCGGCTGCGTAGCGCTTTGCCATCTCCGGCAAGCGCAGGGTGCGGATCTTCGATGCCTTGCCGGCGGTGCGGAAGGCTTCGAAACGCTCCCTGCAAACCTCGGTCATGAGAGCCGTTGCTGGCTTTAGGTAGGTGCGCGGGTCGAAATTCTCCGGGTTTTCAGCGAAGTTCTTGCGGATCGTTCCGGTCATGGCCAGACGCAGGTCGGTGTCGATGTTGACCTTGCGCACGCCGAGCGGGATCGCCTTCTGGATTTCCGACACCGGAACGCCCCAGGTCGGCTTCATCTTGCCGCCATAGGTGTTGAACAGGTCCTGCAGATCCTTCGGGACCGAGGACGAGCCATGCATGACGAGGTGGGTGTTCGGCAGGCGCTTGTTGATCTTGGCGATCGTTTCGATCGACAGGATGTCGCCATCTGGCTCGCGGGTGAACTTGTAGGCGCCGTGGCTGGTGCCGATGGCAACGGCCAGCGCATCGACGCCGGTCTTGGTGACGAAGTCGAAGGCCTGTTCCGGATCGGTCAGCAGCTCCTCGCGCGACAGCTTGCCTTCGAAGCCGTGGCCGTCTTCCTTGTCGCCAGCGCCGGTTTCCAGGTTGCCGAGGCAGCCAAGTTCGCCTTCGACGGAAACGCCGGCCGCATGGGCGATCTTCACGACTTCGGCGGTGACCGCGACATTGTATTCATAGCTGGCGACGGTCTTGCCGTCTTTCTCCAGCGAGCCGTCCATCATGACGGAAGTAAAGCCATTGGTGATCGCCGAAATGCAGGTCGACGGCTGGTCGCCGTGATCGAGATGCAGACAAACGGGAATGTGCGGATATTCTTCCGCCGCACCAAGGATGAGATGGCGCAGGAACGCATCGCCCGCATAGGAGCGAGCACCGCGGCTTGCCTGCAGGATGACGGGAGAATCAGTGGCGTCAGCCGCGCGCATGACGGCCTGAATGTATTCGAGATTGTTCACATTGAACGCCGGCAGCGCGTAGTCGTTCTCCGCCGCATGGTCGAGCAGTTGCCGCAATGTGATCAATGCCATTCGATATCTCCCTTTAGTGTTTCGGCGCAGCCTGGTGCGCCACGAAAATTGGTCCGGCGAAGCGCCGCACGTGCTTGCATCGACGCAATGTCGATGGCCGGATTGTCGTGCGGCGTGACAACGCGTGCGAAATGGTCGCGCCCACCGAAGTCTGGCGCACAATAGTTCATCAAAGTGGTTTGGCAACGGTCAAGAGGGCCCCTGCGAGGGGTGCCGAAGCCGCTTCAATCGATTTTACTGTGGACTGGATGCAACACAGCGGATCTAACCGTTTCGCTTTCTAGTGGTGCGCCGCGGATGAGCGGGTAGGGAAAGGTCAATACCACTTTTCCGTGTGTCGATGGTGGGTTGCACCGAGACAGAAAACACTTATAGGGAAACACAGTGTCGCTGCTGAGTGAACGCTTTGCAAGAAGATTGCGGCAAAGGCTCTGTTTCTTTCCGCACATTACGTAAACTGCGCCTTGAATTCACGAAATTTGCATCAGGGCCGATTCTTGCCGTTCTGGGGACAGAGCGGCGCCAGCATCTAAAACGTTGCAGTAGAAACGCGTGGATTGCCGCCCGGTTGTCACACCTGCGTCGCAAAAACGACGAAAAGGACCGCAAACGAAATACAACCTGTGATTTCGTAAAATTACAACTCTATAGATAAAGATGCAGCAGGTTGCAGAATCCGCCTTGCGTTCGAGAAAGATTTGCACTTCTCTCCTGCGATCACAAACCCAAAAAAGGGGAAGGAGAGAAACAAAATGGCATCACTGAAACTCAACCTAAGCGCTGCCGCGCTGATCGGCTCGTTGCTCATCGGAGCAAGCCCGGCTCTTGCCGAAGCTGTCCTGCATCGTGGCAACGCCGGTGAGCCGCAGACGCTGGACCAGGCCCATACGTCGATCAACATCGAAGAGTTCATCCTCAAGGATCTCTACGAAGGCCTGACGATCTATGACGCCTCGGGCAAGATCGTCCCGGGTGCAGCCGAAACGTGGGAGCTTTCGGACGACGGTACGGTCTATACCTTCAAGCTGCGCGCTGACGCGAAGTGGTCCGACGGTTCACCGTTGACTGCAGAAGATTTCGTCTTCTCGTTCCGCCGTGTCGAAGACCCGAAGGTCGCGGCCGGCTACGCCAACATTCTCTTCCCGATCAAGAACGCCGAAAAGGTCAACAAGGGTGAACTGCCGACCGACCAGCTCGGCATGAAGGCTGTCGACGACAAGACGCTCGAAATCACGCTTGAGCGCCCGACCCCGTTCTTCCTCGAGCTGCTGGCGCACCAGACGGCACTTCCGGTCAGCAAGGCAAGCGTCGAAAAGAATGGCGCGGACTTCGTCAAGCCGGGCGTCATGGTTTCGAACGGTGCATTCACGCTCGCCGCGCACGTTCCGAACGACAGCCTGACCGCCGTCAAGAACCCCAACTACTGGGATGCCGCCAACGTCAAGCTCGACAAGGTCATCTTCTACCCGATCGACGACCAGGCCGCCTCGGTTCGCCGCTTCGAAGCGAAGGAAATGGATCTCGCCTACAACTTCTCGGCCGATCAGCTCGATCGTCTGCGCAAGTCCCATGGCGAACAGGTTCATGTTTCGCCGACGCTCGCGACCTACTACTACGCCTTCGATACCCGCCAGGAGCCCTATAGCGACGTTCGCGTTCGTCAGGCCCTGTCGATGGCAGTCGATCGCGACTTCCTCGCCAAGGAAATCTACGCCGGCTCGCAGCTGCCGGCCTACTCGATGGTGCCCCCGGGCATCGAGAGCTACGGTGATCCGTCCAAGGCCGAGTTCGGCACCCTGTCGCAGCTCGATCGCGAAGACAAGGCACTGGCTCTGATGAAGGAAGCCGGTTACGGCGAAGGTGGCAAGCCGCTCGAAATCGAGCTGCGCTACAACACCAACCCGAACCACGAGCGTGTTGCAACGGCCGTTGCCGACATGTGGAAGAACACCTTCGGCGCCAAGGTGTCGCTGGTGAACCTCGACGTGTCCTCGCACTATGCCTACCTGCAGGAAGGCGGCAAGTTCAACGTTGCGCGCGCCGGCTGGGTTGCCGACTACGCCGACGCCGAGAACTTCCTCGCTCTCAGCCTTAGCTCCAACAAGACCTTCAACTACGGCCACTTCGAAAACGCTGAATTCGACGCGCTGATGAAGAAGTCTTACGAGGAGCAGGATCCGGCAGCTCGCTCCAAGCTGCTGCATGAAGCTGAAGCTCTGCTGATGAAGGAACAGCCGATCGCTCCGCTTCTGACCCAGGCCGACCTGTGGCTGGTTTCCGACCGCGTCAAGGGCTGGCAGGACAACTCGCCGAACCAGCACTTGAGCCGGTTCCTGAGCGTCGCCGAATAACGAACAGGGACGACGCGCGGTGAAAATGCCGCGCGTCGCCTCCGGAGCACGTCAATGATTTCCTTCATCCTTCGCCGATTGGCGAGTGCGGTGCCGACCTTGTTTATTGTCGTCACCATTTCCTTTTTCCTGATGCGGTTTGCCCCTGGCGGCCCCTTCAACCTCGAGCGTCCTCTTCCGCCACAAACAATGGCGAACCTGATGGCGACCTATCAGCTCGATCAGCCCCTGTGGCGCCAATACGTTCACTATCTCAGCAATGCGGTGACCGGCGACTTTGGCCCGAGCTATATCTACAAGGATAACAACGTCGCGCAGTTGATCGGCAAGGGCTTGCCCTATTCGATGGAGCTCGGCCTGTACGCACTGCTGTTTGCCGTGATCGGCGGCGTTACCGCCGGTACGATCGCTGCACTCCGGCAAAACAGCATCCTCGACTTCACGATCATGTCGGTCTCGACGCTCGGCGTCACCGTACCGAATTTCGTCGTTGGTCCTGTCTTGACGCTGGTCTTCGCCATCGTCCTGGCCTGGCTGCCGGCCGGCGGTTGGGGTGACGGTTCGTTGCGCTTCCTGATCCTGCCGATGATCGCGCTCGCACTGCCGCAGCTCGCGGTCTTCGCGCGGCTTACCCGCGGTTCGATGATCGAGGCGCTGCACACCGACCATATCCGAACGGCCAAGGCCTACGGCCTTCCGGCAAGGACAGTCGTCATCACCCACGCCATGCGCGGCGCGATGCTGCCGGTTGTCTCCTACCTCGCACCTTGCGCGGCGGCATTGCTCACCGGTTCGGCTGTGGTCGAGACGATCTTTACCATTCCGGGCGTCGGCCGCTACTTCGTCCTCGGGGCGATCAACCGCGACTATACGCTGGTGATGGGCACGGTCATTCTCGTCGCCATCTTCGTTATCGTTTTCAATCTTTTGGTCGACATTCTCTACGGCCTGCTCGATCCGAGGGTTCGCCATGACTGATGTCGTCCAGACGCCGGCGGTAACGCCGGAAACCAAGGGGCGCAGCCTCTTCCAGCTGGCGGCCATGCGCTTCAAGCGCAACCGCGCTGCCATGGCCGGCTGCGTCATGCTGGCCCTCATCGCAGTATTCTCGTTCCTCGGGCCACTGTTTTCGCCGCATACCTACGACCAGGTGTTCCCGTCCTACGTGAATATCGGACCAAGCCTCGAGCCGCGCCCTGACACGTCCACCCTGCAAGGGGTGATGGAAGGGATCGCAACACGCGCCCGCGTCACGCTCAAGGAGTTCAACATCGACGGTGAGACCTTCACCGCGACGATCACCTCAGAGCAGCCGATCGATGCCCGCGCGACGCGCTACTTCGATCGTGCCAACGAGTTCCGTGACACTCAGGTCGTGGCAACGGAGGACGAGGGTCGTACTCTCAAGGTGACCGGTCAGGTGAACCGCGAGTATTTCCCGTTCGGCACCGATTCGAACGGCCGCGATCTGCTGGTGCGCGTCATGCTCGGCGGCCAGATCTCGATTGCCGTCGGTCTCTTGGCAAGTCTCGTGTCGCTCGGCATCGGCGTCGTCTACGGCGCGACGTCGGGTTACATCGGCGGCCGCGTCGACAACGTCATGATGCGACTGGTGGAGATCATGTATTCTCTGCCGTTCGTCTTCCTCGTTGTCGTGCTCGTGGTCTTCTTCGGACGCTCGTTCATCCTGATCTTCCTGGTGATCGGCGCGGTCGAATGGCTGGATATGGCCCGTATCGTGCGCGGCCAGACGCTGGCGCTGAAACGGCGGGAGTTTGTCGGTGCAGCCCAGGCGCTCGGCCTGACGGACTGGCAGATCATCCGCCGGCACATCATTCCGAACACCATCGGTCCTGTCATCGTTTTCGTCACCGTCGTCGTGCCGAAGGTGATCCTGCTCGAGAGCTTCCTCTCCTTCCTCGGCCTTGGCGTTCAGGCGCCGCTGACGAGCTGGGGAGCGTTGATTTCGGAAGGTGCCAACAACATCCAGTCGGCGCCCTGGCTGCTGATCTTCCCGGCCATCTTCTTTGTTCTGACGCTGTTCTCGTTGAACTTCGTCGGCGACGGCCTGCGCGATGCGCTCGACCCGAAGGACCGCTGACATGGCTGACACAAACGAAACCATCCTGGCCGTTCGCGGCCTCAAGGTGAACTTCTCGACGCCTGACGGGACGGTCGAAGCGGTCAAGGGTATCGATCTCGACGTGCGTACCGGCGAGACTCTTGCTGTTGTCGGCGAGTCCGGCTCGGGCAAAAGCCAGACCATGATGGGCATCATGGGACTGCTCGCCAAGAACGGCACCGTTACCGGTTCTGCCCGCTATCGCGGTCAGGAGCTGGTGGGTCTTTCGCCCAAGGCGCTCAACGGCGTGCGCGGTTCCAAGATCACGATGATCTTCCAGGAGCCGATGACCTCGCTCGACCCGCTCTACACGATCGGCCGGCAGATCGCCGAACCGATCGTGCACCACCGCGGCGGCACGTTCAAGCAGGCGCGCAAGCGCGTGCTGGAACTGCTCGAACTGGTCGGCATCCCCGAGCCGGGTCGACGCATCGACAGCTATCCGCACGAGCTTTCGGGCGGCCAGCGTCAACGCGTGATGATTGCGATGGCGCTCGCCAACGAGCCTGACCTTTTGATCGCCGACGAGCCGACGACAGCGCTTGACGTGACGATCCAGGCTCAGATCCTCGATCTCCTGAAGTCGTTGCAGAAGCGCTTCGGCATGGCGATCGTGCTGATCACGCACGATCTCGGCATCGTCAAACACTTTGCCGAACGCGTCGCGGTAATGCGCCGCGGCGAAGTGGTGGAGCAGGGAACGACCGCAGACATCTTCGAGCGGCCGCAGGCCGACTATACGAAGATGCTGCTCGCGGCAGAGCCGAGCGGCCGCAAGGCACCTCCGGCGGACAGCGCACCGATCATCCTTGAAGGTCGGGACGTCTGTGTCGACTACGCGATCGGCGGTGGGTTTTTCACCCGCGGCAATGCCGTCTTCCGCGCGGTCGACAAGGTCAACCTGCGGCTTCGCGAGGGCCAGACGATCGGCGTTGTCGGTGAATCCGGCTCCGGCAAGTCGACGCTTGGGCGTGCTTTGCTGCGGCTTTTGCCGAGCAGCGGCTATTACCGCTTCGGCACGACCGACATCTCCGGCTTCGACCGCGGCCAGATGCGCCCGCTACGGCGTGCGCTGCAATTGGTGTTCCAGGATCCCTATGGCTCGCTGTCTCCGCGCAGGACCGTCGGTGAAATCATCACGGAAGGCCTGCACGTGCACGAGCCCTCGCTTAGCCGTGCCGATCGCGACCGTCGTGCCATCGAAGCGTTGAAGGAGGTCGGGCTCGATCCGGCCTCGCGCAACCGCTATCCGCACGAGTTTTCGGGTGGTCAGCGGCAGCGCATCGCGATCGCGCGTGCCATGATCCTGAAGCCGAAGGTGGTTATTCTCGACGAGCCGACATCGGCGCTCGACCGCTCCGTCCAGGGCCAGGTTATCGAGCTGCTGCGCGATCTGCAGCGCTCGCACGGCCTGTCCTACATCTTCATCAGCCACGATCTGTCGGTGGTGAAGGCAATGTCGGACTACGTGATCGTGATGAAGAACGGCAAGATCGTCGAGGAAGCCGATACCGACGGGATCTTCACTGCACCGAAGGAGCCTTACACCAAGACGCTCATCGGTGCGGCCTTCAACGTTTAAGGCGGAACCCTTACCAGGGCTTTGCAGGGGCGCGGCATCCGCGCCCCTGTTCTCGTTTTGGGTTGGGCGCAGCAGTGTCGCGGGTACGCGGTATTGCGGGGACACCATGCGCATGACGTCCGGCGTCGCCGCGTGGTCGCCGACGTTACCGCCCGTCGCTTTCGCCAGACATGTCCGTCGCAACGAGCTTCTTGTCGAGGCCAAATTTCTGCATCTTCTCGTAGAGCGTTTTCCGTGAGATGCCGAGCGACTCGTATACGGGCTTCAGGGCGCCGCCGTAGGTGGCTATGGCATTGGCAATCAGCCCCTTCTCAAACGCTGCGACCTTGTCGGCCAAACGGCCGCTGTTCGGCTCGGACGAGTTGATTTCGTTCGAGGCCGTATCCAGCCCAAGAACCAGCCTTTCGGCGGCGTTACGCAATTCGCGCACGTTGCCCGGCCAGTTGCGTTCCGCCATCTCGGCCAGCAGGTTCTGCGATACCTCGACTTCATCGCGGCCGTAACGAGCCGCGGATTCCCGTACGAGCTGCAGGAACAAGAGCGGAATGTCGGCACGACGCTGCGTCAGCGGCGGCACGCGCAGCGTCGCGACATTGAGGCGATAGAGAAGGTCGGGCCGGAAGCGGCCGGCGGCCACCTCCTGCTCGAGATCGACCTTGTTGGTAGCGATGAAGCGTACATCCAGCGGCACCACCTCGTTGGAGCCGAGCCGCGTGATCACGCGCTCCTGCAGGACGCGCAGAAACTTGGCCTGCAGATCGATCGGCATCGAGCCGATCTCGTCGAGCAGGATGGTGCCGCCGCGCCCATGTTCGAACTTGCCGTAGCGTGGACGGATCGCGCCGGGAAACGCGCCTGGCTCATGTCCGAAAAGCTCGCTCTCGATCAGGTTTTCGGGCAGGGCTGCACAGTTGATGGCGATGAAGGGATTGTTTGCCCGGCCGCTCAGATCGTGCAGGGTGCGGGCCACGACCTCCTTGCCGACGCCGGTGTCGCCGATGATCAAGGTGTCGGCATCAGAGGCGCCGATTGCGCGGACCCGATAGCGCAGATCGACCATGACCTGACTGCGGCCGGGCAGGCGTTGTTCAATGTCGTCGCGCTTGCCGGCCACCGCCTTGAGCCGCCGGTTTTCGAGTACCAGTGCGCGCCAGTCGAGCGCGCGGCGAATGGTGCCGGCAAGCATCTGTGCGGTGAAGGGCTTTTCGACGAAATCATAGGCGCCTTCGCGCATGGCACGCACGGCCAGTTGAACGTCGCCATGGCCGGTGACAAGGATCACCGGCACCTCGACGTCGATCTCGCGGATGCGCTGCAGGAATGTCATCCCGTCCATGCCCGGCATCCGGATGTCGCTGATGACGACACCGGGAAAGCTGAAGCCGATGAACTCCAGGGCGTGTTCTGCGCTCGCGAAGGTATCGACGCGGAAGCCGGCGAGTTCCAGCGCCTGCGCACTCGAATGGCGCAACTCCTCTTCGTCATCGACAAGCAGGACGCGGCTCTCGATCATTCGGCGGCCTCCTGGCCCTGCTCATTGGCGACGGGAAGTTCGATGCGGAATTCCGCACCGCCTTCGGCAAGGTTCGTGGCAGTCAGGCTGCCGCCGAAGTCCTTGACGATGTTGTAGGAAATGGACAGGCCAAGGCCTAGTCCCTTGCCGACGCCTTTGGTCGAAAAGAATGGGTCGTAGATGCGCTCGGCGATCGCCGCAGGTACGCCGGGACCGCGGTCGCTGACCGCGAGCACGACCTTGTCGCCGTCGCTCCAGGCGCGAAGCCGGATGTGGCGATCGTCCAGCCCCTCGACCGCATCGGCTGCGTTGGAGATGACATTGACCAGCACCTGTTGCAGACGGACAGAACCGGCGCGCACTACCAGCGGCGCTGGACCAAGGTCGATGTCGATGTCGGCCGCAGCCGCCTTCAGCCTGACGGCGACGATCTCCATCGTGTCGCGCACGACATCCTCGATCAACACCGGCCCCAGCTTCTCGTTGGGCTTGCGCGCAAAATTGCGCAGATGCCGGCTGATTGCCGCCATGCGGTCGACCAGGCCGGAGATGCGCCGGATGTTGTCACTCGCCTCTTCGGCCCGCCCACGCTCGATCAGCAAGGCTGCGCTGTCGGCATAGGTTTTTGCCGCCGCCAGTGGCTGGTTGAATTCGTGCGAAAGCGCCGCTGACATCTGGCCGAGGCCGGCGAGCTTACCCGCCTGGATGAGGTCCGCCTGGGTCCGACGCAATTGTTGCTCGGTCTGGCGCCGTTCGGCGACTTCTTCCTCGATCTGCACGTTGACGCGCGCAAGGTCCGCGGTGCGTTCGTCGACGCGTCGCTCGAGTTCGGCCTGGGCTTCCGCCTGCATCGAGATGCGCTCGTTGAGGCGGGAGCGGCGCTGCCAGAGAATGGCGGCGGCAAGGCCGGTGAGGCATAGAAGCAGAAGGGCAGCGATGACGGTGGTCAGCGCCTGGGTGCGGACGGATGCCGTGTCGGTCAGCACATTCACAGTCCAGTCGGCATCGGCCATGTATTGCGACAGTAGCAGGTACTCCCGGCTAGTGTCGCTGGACGCGATCGTCATCAGGTCGTGATCAGTGAGGCTGGTGCGCGCGACAGGCAGTGCGCGCAAGGTGGCATTGGCATAGCGCCTTGATGTCTCCGTGCGTGCAAGCCGCTCCGGGGTCAGCGGCAGGACTGACGCATAGAGCCATTCCGGCGTGCCGGACATGAAAATGATGCCCTCCGGGTCGGAAACGAAGATCTTGTATTCGCCTCCCTGCCAGGATGCCTCGATGCTCTCGATATCCACCTTGAAGACGATGACGCCGCGAATGTCGTCACCCACGCGGATTGGCGAGCCGAAATAGTAGCCGCGTTTCAACGATGTCGTGCCGAGTGCGTAGAAGCGGGATTGCTGCCCGCGCAGGGCTTCCTGAAAATAGGGGCGATAGCTGAAATTCTGCCCGACGAAGCTCGTCGGACCGTCATAGTTGCTGGCAGCAATCGTGTCGCCGTCCGGCGTGATCACATAGATATCGGATGAGTTGAGAAGTGCATTGATATCTTTGAGATAGGCGTTCACGGCCTCTCTCAGCCGGCGGTCGCGCGGTCGTGTCGCAAGTTCACGGATGTCGTCGTGGTCGGCGATCAAAGCGGGCAGAGCCTGGTAGCGGTTGAGGTGACCATCGAGGGCCGCCACTGCGAGCCTGAGCGCCGTATTTGCCTGCGCCGATGCTTCATCGAGATAGCTGCGCGTGGCCACAGCATTGCCTTGCCAGGCAAGCGCGGCAACCGCCAGCGGCAGCAGGATGACAGCAACAACCAGGCGGTATTTCACGGAATGTCTGGGCTCCTCCTCCCGCACGTTCCCGACAGCCACAATGTGGCCGATGCCGATCTTAAGCAGCAGCCGATCCACCCACAAGGCACGGATCGTCTGCTCGCTATTCGTTCAACGATTTTCTCCAGTCGTCAACGGTATGTTGACAATGCGTTTGGTCGCGGCCGTCTTTCGCAACGATCCGGATGGGCGCATCTATGCGTCATGACAAAGCCCGGTCTTGGCGGGCAGAGAAAGGATCACGGCAATGCTCAATCAGATCAAGGGCCTGCACCACGTTACATCGATGGCGGACGACGCGTTCACCAACAATCAGTTCTTCACGAAGACACTGGGCATGCGTCGCGTCAAGAAGACGGTGAACTTCGATTCCCCCGACGTCTATCATCTCTACTATGGTGATGAAGCCGGCACGCCCGGCACGGTGATGACCTATTTTCCTTTCCCGCAGATGCCGCGCGGACGTGCCGGCACGGGCGAAGTCGGGACCACCGTCTTTTCCGTTCCCGAGGGCGCACTCGGCTTCTGGCGCGAGCGGCTGTCGAGCCTCGGCGTCAGCGGGCTCAAGGATGAAGAGACCTTCGGTGAAAAGCGTTTGAACTTTGCAGGCCCTGATGGTGACGGCTTTGCGCTGGTCGAAGTGCGCGACGATCCGCGGTCGCCTTGGACGGATGGCGGCGTTTCGCAAGACCATGCAATCCACGGCTTCCATTCGGCCGCAATGCGGCTGCGCGACGAAGGGGCGACAGCGGAACTTCTGAAGTTCATGGGCTACGAGGAGCTGGACCGTAAGGACGGCGTCACCCGCCTGATTATGCCTGATGGCAACGGCGCGGGCCTGATCGACCTTGAGACCATGCCGAACCTCAACCGTGCCGCTCAGGGGGCGGGTTCCGTTCATCACATCGCCTTTGCCGTCGACAATCGCGAAAAGCAGCTCGAAGTCCGCAAGGCGCTGATGGACACCGGCTACCAGGTCACCCCGGTGATCGACCGCGATTACTTCTGGGCCATCTACTTCCGCACGCCGGGCGGGGTCTTGTTCGAGATCGCCACCAACGAGCCGGGCTTCAACCGTGATGAGGATCTGGCCCATCTCGGCGAGGCGCTGAAGCTGCCGCAACAGCACAAGCACCTGCGCCCGGTTCTCGAAAACCATCTGCAGAAGCTGGAAGCCTAAATCTATTGGCTGAAGCGCACGGCGGCGGGCGACGCCGCCGATGCCACATCCGGCAAGCAATAAGGAGACTTTCCATGGCAGATCACGGCTACGTCCATAAACTGAAGGCCGGCGAGCCCGGCAATCCGATCTTCTTCGTCTTCCACGGCACGGGCGGCGACGAAAACCAGTTCTTCACCTTCGGAACCCAGCTGATGCCGGAAGCGACGATCATTTCGCCGCGTGGCGACGTGTCGGAGCATGGCGCTGCCCGCTTCTTCAAGCGGACAGGCGAGGGCGTCTACGACATGGCGGACCTATCCCGTGCAACCAAAAAGATGGCCGAATTCGTCAGGGCCGTCGCAGGCGAACACCAGGCATCCGAGGTCATTGGGCTCGGCTATTCGAACGGCGCGAACATTCTTGCCAACGTGCTGATCGAGAACGGCCTATTCGACAAGGCTATCCTGATGCATCCGCTAATCCCGTTCCGCCCCAGAGACAATGCAGCGCTCGCGGGGCGTCAAGTTCTGATCACGGCCGGGGAGCGCGATCCGATTTGCCCGGCGCCTCAGACGCAGGCATTGGCGGACTATTTCAAGGCGCAGGGCACCGCCACCGAGATCGAATGGCATGCCGGTGGGCACGACATCCGCCAGAATGAAATCTCTGCGATCGAGCGTTTCATCAAGGGTTGATATTCATTCCAGCCGGCGGCGGAACAGCCATGAAGCGGCCGAGAGCGTGACAAGGGCGATGACGCAGAGCGGAATCGTCTGGCGCACGACCTCGGCCAGCGGGATGTCCTTGAGGAATACGCCCTTCACGATCACCAGGAAGTAACGCAGCGGATTGACGAGCGTGACCGGCTGCAGCCAGGCGGGCATGTTCTCGATCGGCGTGGCGAAGCCGGAGAGCAGCATTGCCGGCACCATGAACAGGAAGGCGCCGAGGATTGCCTGCTGCTGTGTCATCGACAATGCGGAAATGAACAGGCCGAGCCCGACAACGGCGGCGAGATAGAACACTGCGCTGCCGTAGAGCAGGAACAGCGAGCCACGCAGCGGCACGCCGAAGATGAAGACGGCGGCGAGAATATAGACGGTGATGTGGAACAACCCGATCATCATCGGCGGGATCAGCTTGCCGATCAGGATCTCGTGGGTGCGCAACGGCGACACCATCAACTGGTCGAAGGTGCCAAGCTCCCGTTCGCGCGCTATCGAGAGCGCCGTGACGATCAACCCGATCAACAGCGCAATGCTGGCAACCAGATTGGGCACCATGAACCATTGATAGGTGAGGTTGGGATTGAACCAGTTTCGGGCCACGACCGTGATCGCCTCGGACGACACGCGCTTGCCGGCCGGCGTATCGGCGGCGAGCGTGCCGACGATGCGTCCGAGATAGCCGGAGACGATCTGGGACGCATTCGACCGACGCCCGTCGAGAATAATCTGGACCTTGGCGGGCTGGCCAGCTTCTATGTCGCGCGAGAAGGTTGGGCCGATCTCCAGGGCGGCAATAGTGCGTTGCCTGTCGATGGCGTCGCGAACTTCATGCTGATCATCGGTGAACGCGATGCTTCGAAACGTCGGGGAGCCGTCGATCCGTTCGACCAGTTCTTGTCCCCAATGGCCGTTGTCGCGATTGAGAACCATGACGTCGACATTGGTCACCTCGAGCGTAGCCGCATAGGAAAACACCAGAAGCTGCACGATCGGCGGTCCGATCAGGATTGCGCGGCCCTTGGGGTCGCGCAGCACTGCCAGCAGTTCCTTGACGATCAGCGCCTTGAGCCGGGTCCACCACATGTCAACCAATCCTCTTGCGGGTGCTTCGGGCCGCGAGCGCGAAAAACACGCAGCCGATCAGCAGCATGACGGCGATCGCCTGCAGGAACATCGGCCAGATGTCGCCTGCCAGAAACACCGTTTGCAGGCTCGGAATGAGATAACGGGCTGGCACGATGAAGGTGATCCATTGGATGACAGTCGGCATCGAGTTGATCTCGAACAGGAATCCGGACAGCAGAAAGGCCGGCAAGAAGGCCGAGATCAGCGCAAGCTGCGAGGCCAGGAACTGGTTCTTGGTGGCCGCGGAAATCAGAAGACCCTGGCCGAGCGCCGGCATCAGGAACGTCGCCGAAAGCGCGTACAGGGCTGCAACGGAGCCGCGGAACGGGACGCCGAAAAGGAAGACCGCGAGAAGTACACAGAGCGTCATCGACGCCAGCCCGAGCAGAAAATAGGGCAACAGCTTGCCGGCGAGCAGCTCCGCTGCCGATACGGGCGTTGCCATCATCGCCTCCATCGTGCCGCGCTCCCACTCGCGCGCGACGACCAGTGAGGTCAAAAGCGTGCCGACGAGGGTCATGACGATGGCGATCGAGCCGGGCACGAGGAAGTTCCGGCTCGTCAGCTCCGGGTTGAACCAGAACCGTTGCTCCGCGGAGATTGCCGGCGGCCGGCCGGCATCCTCCTCGAGCCGTTGGCGCTCCCAGTTGGCGACTGTAGCCTGGGCATAGTTCTGCACGAAGTTGGCGGTGTTCGGATCCGAGCCATCGACGAGAACCTGTAATGCCGGGTGTCGTCCGGCGGCATGATCGGCGGCAAAGCGGGCAGGGATGATGACGATCCCACGGATACGCCCGAGCACGAGATCGTCTTCGAAATCGCGACGGTCACGGCCGAGACTGACGGAGAAGTAGCGCGATGCCTGAAAGCCTGCGGCGAGATCGCGCGTCAGGGGCATCTCCTGCTCCACCACCAGGCCGATGCGCGTTTGCGTGGTATCGAGCGATACGCCGTAGCCGAACAGGAACAAGAGGATCAGTGGCAGGACGAAGGCGATGAGGATGCTGCTCGGATCGCGGACGATCTGGTAGCTCTCCTTGCGCACAAGTGCTGCAAAGCGGCGTCCGCGTCCGGTCGTCGGCGTTTCGATTTGTGCCGACGTATTCATGCCGCGGCCTGTTTTTCTTCAGACCCCTGCACCAGGGCGATAAAGGCGTCTTCCATCGTCGGGTCGGGGTTGGCCGCATCGGCCACCTGCTTCTTCAGGTCGTCCGGCGAGCCGAGCGCGATCGAGCGCCCGCGATAGATGAGCGAGATCCGATCACAATACTCTGCCTCGTCCATGAAGTGGGTGGTGACCAGCACCGTCACGCCCTTTTCGACGAGGCCATTGATGTGGGTCCAGAACTCGCGACGGGTGATTGGATCGACGCCCGAGGTAGGCTCGTCAAGGAACAGCGCTTCCGGTTCGTGCAAAACGGCGCAGGCAAGGGCAAGGCGTTGCTTGAGGCCGAGCGGCAGGTCCTTGGCGGACATGTCGAGCAGACGGCCGAAACCGAAAATCTCGACCATCAATCGCGTCCGCTCCCGCTTGCGCTCGCCGGACAGGCCATAGACACCGGCAAAGAAATTCAGGTTCTGCGCGACGCTGAGATCGCCGTAGAGCGAGAATTTTTGAGCCATGTAGCCAAGGCGGTTGCGCGCTTCGGCGGCGTCGCGGCGCAGGTCGAAGCCGGCGACGCGTCCTTCGCCGGCGCTCGGCTTCAACAGTCCACAGAGCATCTTGAACGTCGTCGATTTTCCGGCGCCATTGGGCCCGAGAAGTCCAAAAATCTGGCCACGTGGAATCTCGAAGGTGATGTCGTCGGCAGCGGTGAAATCGCCAAAGCGCTTTGTCAGGCCATGGGCCTCGATCACTGGCCTGCCGTTCTCGTTCCTAAACGGCGTCTGCGCCTCGGCCAGTTTCGAGCGACCGCCCGGACCGCCGCCGAGCATGTCGATGAATGCATCTTCGAAACGCGGCGGCGTCACCGTCGCTTGCGGCGCGGCGTCGTTCCTCTCTGGCGATGCCGATGGCGGGGCTACCCCTGATGCCATGACAAGGCGGATAGCTTCCCCCTGGATGACACCGTCGACGACGCCGTCTTCGTCGAGATATCGCGCAAGCACCTCGCGGCGGCGTCCCGTGATGCCGGAAATCTTGAAGACACGATCGGCGACGCGCCCCGTCAACTCGGCGGGCGCGCCGGCAAAAAGCAGCTTGCCCTCGTTCAGCAGCATCACCCCGTCGCAGGCCTCCGCCTCGTCGAGATAGGCCGTGGACCAGACAACGCCGATGCCGGAGGCCGTCAGGTTTTCGACCATCTTCCAGAGGTCACGTCGGGAAATCGGGTCAACGCCGACGCCCGGCTCATCGAGCAGCAGCAGGCGTGGTTTGCGGAGCAACGCGCAGGCAAGCCCGAGCTTCTGCTTCATGCCACCGGAAAGCTTGCCCGCCAAGCGCGACGTAAAGCGCTTGAGGTCGGTGAATTCGAGCAACTCGTCGTATGTCGCAGTGCGTTCGGCGAGCGGAAGGCCGCGCAGGTCCGCATAGAGATCGAGGTTTTCCTGCACGCTCAGATCTTCATAAAGGCCGAAGCGCTGCGGCATATAGCCTATGGACGCCTGAATGCTGGCGGGATCCTTCGCGGTGTCGAAGCCCAGCACGTCCACCGTGCCCTCGTCGGGCAGCATCAGGCCGGTCATCAACCGGATCAGGGTGGTTTTTCCCGCACCGTCGGGGCCGACCAGGCCGGTGATGCGACCGCCGAGAATTTCCCCGTCGATATGATCGAGCGCGGGCGCGCGCTCGCCAAAGCGCTTTACCACGCCGGAGATCCGAACGAAGGGTTCGTCGGTCATGGCACGCGCCCTTCAGCCGGTGGCAGACGTACGGTGACGGGCATGCCCTGGCGCAGATCCTCTCCCGGTTTGGTTACCACGATACGCAGGCGGTAGACGAGATCGGTGCGCAGTTCCGGCGTTTCGACCGACTTCGGCGTGAATTCGGCAACCGGAGAAATAAAGCCTACCGTTGCCTCATAGGGCCGGTCCGGGGCCGTATCCGAGACGATCTCGACTTTCATGCCGGGATGCACACGGCCAAGGTCGGGTTCGGCGACGTAGGCGCGAACCCAGACGGGCTCATTCAGCGAAAGCACATAGGCGGTATCTGCTGGCGCAATCATCGCGCCGGGCTCGCGTACACGGGAAAGCACGATGCCGTCGCTCGGCGCCAGCAACTGCGTATCGGAAAGCGAAGTGCGCGCGCTGGCAAGCTTGGCTTCGGCAGCCTGCACCTGTGCGGTGGCAGCCGCGATGTCTTCGACCCGACTTCCTTCCTCAAGCAGTGCAAGTGCTTCGCGGGCGGAGGTGGCGCGAGCGGCCGCCGCGGCGCGAGCGGCGCTTGCTTCGTCGAGATTCGCTTGCGAAATCGTGCCATTCGGCCGCAATTGTCGGGCGCGCTTATAGGCGAGCTCGGCATTCTGGAGATCGGCGAGACGCTCCTCGTGGGCGGCGCGCGCCTGAGCGATCTCGGTCTTGCGTGCACCGGCTTTCAGCTTTTCAAGATTGGCGCGCAGCGCACCGAGGTCCGCCTCGGCCGCGTCGACCGCCTGTTGAAAAGGCGTGGCGTCGAGGCTGCCGAGGATATCGCCCGTCTTGACTGGATCTCCTTCGTCGACAGCAAGCTTGTCGATGCGCCCGCTCACGCGAAAGCCGAGAGACACCTGCCTGATATCGACATTGCCGTAAAGCACTGAGGCCGAGCGCTGTTCGGTCCATCCAAGCCGCAAGGGTAGCTCGAACCACCAGCCGGCAGCGACTGCTCCGGCGAGGAGGACGACCGGGATGAGTACTTTCCGGTTCATGGGCGGCGCTCCCCATTCTCTCCGAGCGCTTCGACGAGGCCGGCGGCATGGCGCTGCAGCATCTCCAGTTCGGCGGGGCCGACGGCCTCCCACCGCATCTGCCGTAGCAGTGCGGCATGCGCCATGCGGAAGACGAGGATGCTGCCGACGAAAGACAGCGTCTTCAGCCGGACCTGCTCCGATGCCGGGTCCTCACCAAGGATCGCGCCGACCAGTCGGCCGGCAATGCCGATCATCGGCCCCATGATGTTTTCGTAAACCCGTGCGAAGGCTTCCGTCGGCTCCATCTGCTCGCGGATGATGAACCGGGCCCAGCTCTCGGACTGCCGGCTGACGAACAGGCCGACCATGCGCTGGGCCATCTGCGTCAGCAAGGCGCGTGCCTCCGTTGGGCTCATGGCGCCACCTTCCGCATCAAGCCGTGCAAGGCGTTCCAAGATCACGGTTCGCAGATCGGCGACATGCCCGCCGATGATCGCCGCCAGATGCTCGGCTGCGGCGATGTAGAGGCCTTCCTTGCCGCCGAAGTAGTAGGGGATCGCCTGCAGGTTGACGCCGGCCGCATCTGCGAGTTTTCGAGTACTTGCCCCGTCAAAGCCATAGCGTCCAAAGACGTCGATCGAGGTCGAAAGCAGCTTCTCTTTGGTGAGGTCGCCGCGATCGGGTTTTGGTGTGGGCTGGGAGTTTTTGTTTTTCATCACGTGCGCACATTGCGGCATTCGAGTGATTAAGTCAATCGAATGAATGTGCATAAAAGCAAGCCGACGGATCGCGCGCCATTTTTCTAGAAGATGGCTTGGCAGTGTCGCCCTCGAAAGGCCCAACGCTAAAGTGCGAGACTACGCGACGTCGCGCTCGTCATTTTCCAGCCTTCGCTGGAAAAGGGCGGCGATCAGATCGGATTGCGTGATGATGCCGACCAATCGGTTGTCGGCGTCGACAACAGGCATGTGGTGCAGGCCCATGTCAGCCATCGGCGGGACGAGCTTGGCGATCATCGTTTCCGGCAGTGCCGATTGGACGCGACGCGTCATGATCTCGGAAACCAGCCGTGGTGGCTTCGGGCCGAATCCGATGACGTTGCCGAGGCGCTGCCTGAGGCCGCCGTGCTGTGCCAGCATCGTATGCTTGATGAAGTCGGTCTGGGTGACGATGCCGACGAGGCCTTCTTTTTCCGTGACCACCGGCAGGGCCTTGATGTCGTGCTCGAGCAATGTCTGCCAGGCTTTGCGCAGTGAGGTTTCCGGCGTCGCCGTCGCCACGTCGCGTGACATGACTTCGCCGCAGGTGATTTCGCCCGAGCGCCGATTGAACGCGCGGATCTGCGCCTGATGAATGAGCGCATCGAGTTCGTCCGGGCTGATATCGACAACTTCGCCATATTGCGCCAGCACCGCCTGCAAATCTTCCGGCACGATGCCGAGACGCTGCATCGGCGGCGGGTCATCGGTGCGGTGCGTGTTGCCGGCGGGCGCTAGGTGCGGATAACGGCGGCCGGTGGCGTTGTTGAACAACAGCGCGACGACGAGGATGAGCGCGGAATTGATCGCGACCGGCGACAGCACGAACCAGTAGCCGGCCTCATGGATCGATGTGCCGCCAAGCACGGCGGTGAGGGCGACCGCGCCGCTCGGCGGATGAAGGCAGCCGAGCAACAGCATGATGGCGATCGCAAGTCCAACGGCAACGGCCGCCGCGACCACCGGTTCCGGAATGAGAAACGCGCAGGTGACGCCGATCAGCGACGACACGATGTTGCCGCCGAGGATGGACCAGGGCTGCGCCAACGGACTGGACGGCGCGGCGAACAGCAGGACCGCGGAAGCGCCCATCGGCGCGATCAGCAGGGGCAGATTGGCATCGGCACCAAGTGCCAGAGTGCTGACGAGGCCGGTCAGGAGAATGCCGACAAGCGCGCCAAGCGACGCGCGCAGCCGCTCCATATGGCTGACGGGGACGAGCGATGGGATGAAACGCTTGAGATAGGCACTGGCCTTCGACATGGCAACTCGCGGGCGGCAGAATGACTAATTGCCCAGCCCAATAGCACATGACGGAGAATTGGGCAGGAAATCCACATCCAAAAAAACGCGACGGATTAAAATATATGCACGGCGCCTGCGTCGGAAGCATCGCGGGCCTCGGCCTCCCGCGTATCGGTCGTCAGGTCTGCGACCCATCCGATCGGGCGGCAGAGAAGTCGATGGTAATCTTCGTGCCTTGATCCGATGCGGTCTCGAAGGCGATCGGGGCGGCATGCAGCTCACTGATGCGCTGGACGATTTTCAAGCCGAGGCCGAGCTGTCCCGTACGCTTGATATAGCCGAGATCTTCGTGATGTTCCGGAAGATCGACGAGCCCCTTGCCGTTGTCCTCGACGCTGACGATCGCGCCAGGGCCGCAGGTCAGCACAATGCGGGTGCCCGGCGGATTATGCTTGACC
The DNA here is from genome assembly GCF_001976035.1 of Ensifer sp. 1H6. Lineage (NCBI taxonomy): Bacteria > Pseudomonadati > Pseudomonadota > Alphaproteobacteria > Hyphomicrobiales > Rhizobiaceae > Ensifer > Ensifer sp. 1H6. Next base: position 280,188 of record NZ_MOAI01000005.1, read on the forward strand.
GCGTTCTCGATCAGGTTGCGCAGCATGTTTTCGACGAGCGCCGGGATAACCGTGACCGCAGGCGTTCCTTCGTCGACGAATTCCAGCGATTTGTCGTGATCAAAGACAAATGGCGCGATCGCCTCTGCGAGGCTCGCACCGATCTGCGAGAGGCTGGCCGATTGATAGGCCGAAGGGTCGACGGCATCGGCCCGGGCAAGCGAGGTCAGCTGCTCGAGAATATGCGTGAGGGCATCGAGGTCACGTTCGGCATTGCGGGCGCGAGGGTCGTTGATGTGGCTGAGTTCCATTTTTGCGATCGAAACGGGGGTGCGGATCTCGTGCGCTATGGAGGAGGAGAACAGTTTCTGGGATTGGACCAGGTCGGCGACCCGCGCCAGCATGCGGTTGACGGCACTGACCAGGCGAGCGATCTCCTCGGGCATGCGGGTGAGTGGCAGCCGAGCACGCTATCGCGGGGATCCAACCGATCTGCCGCCGCAGCCGCCATGGCCACCGGTTTCAATGCGCTGCGGATCGACCAGATCGTCGCGCCGATGACGAGGCAGAACATCAAGGTCATCGGCACGATCATGGAATCGAACATCTCGTGCAGCAGTGCGCCGTACATGAAGCCGTTCGGGTCCCTCAGGATCGCCAGTTCGACCAGGACAGTCGCCCCGGCACGCTCGAAGGTTTGTCCGCCGGCGACGCTGAACGGTTTGCCTGGTTGAATTTCGCGTTTCCAAAAATTCGGCGCGTCGATGCTCATTGGAAGAAAATGCTCGGCGCATTCCGTCGTGCAGTTTGAATAGAGCGGCGTACCCGTCTCCGTTCGGACCCTGAGGAAGATCGAGCCATCGCGATCATGGCGGTCGATATAGCGTTCCCTCAGTTCGCGATCCGGTTCGAAACTTACAACGCCGTCGCGGACGTGGATGGCACGCGAAAGAGCCTCCGTCTCCTGTTGCAGCATGAGAACGCTGAGCTTGTCGTCGTCGAACCAGTAATCTGCAAAGACGACGCCGATCTGGATTGCCATGGCGAGTAGCGAGAACGCCACGATGCGGCGGGCAACGATGCCGATCAGCGACGAGTGCTTCATAAGGCCCGCCTGAGCAGATAGCCGATCCCGCGTACGGTCTCGATCTGGATGCCGGTCTCGTAGACTTGCAGCCGTTTGCGCACCCTGGAAACGGCCAACTCCAGCGCATTGGGGCTAATCTCCTGGCCATATTCCGAAAGTGCGGTTTCCAGCCTGCGCTTCGGAACGACCCGGCCGACCTCGCGCATCAGGATTTCGATCAGCGAGCGTTCTCGCGGCGGTAGCGGTACAACAATGCCGTCACATGTCAGGTCCGCGGTTGCAGGGTCGTAGCGTAGGGCGCCTGCCTCGAGAACCGGCTGCACCGCTTGCGGATTGCGCCGCAACATCGCTCGGCAACGCGACAAGAGCTCCCGGTGATGAAAGGGCTTGACCAGATAGTCGTCGGCGCCGGCATCCAGTCCGGCAATGCGCTCATCGACCGATCCTCGCGCCGTGATGATCAAGACGGGCAGCCCCGGATATTCCTGGCGAACGCGGCGCAGCAGTGTCAGGCCGTCGCCATCCGGCAGGCCGAGGTCAAGCAGAATCAGGTCGTGTTCCTGAGCCGCGATTGCCGCTTCAGCGTCCGAAACGCTCGAAACGGCGTCGAGCCGCCAGCCCGCATCGCGCATGGTCTCTCCGACCAGTTCTACCAGTCGCGGACTGTCTTCAACCAGGAGCAGGCGCATCGAGTCGTCTCGGCATGACCATTCTTCGTTCGACCATATGGGCTTTCTCAAGGGCTGCCAACTCCCCCGCGCACGCCAACCAAAGCGGGTGCCGCAGAGGTAATGAGCAATCTTGACGGGGTTTCGACAGCTTATGGGGCGTATCTCGACAGAGCAGGGGCAGGCTGTAGTCGAACCGGCGAGCCCGCATGACGTGGCCTCCGCCTCTACTGGATGCCCGCGACAGCATCGGCCGTAAAGCAAAATCGGCCCGGCAGTCGCAGCAGGAGAAGACTGTTTTGATGGTCACGAAAATCCGCCGGCCAGAGCTCGGCAGCATTACGCTCAGTGCAATCGTCAGCGTTTATTTGCTCGCTATCACCAACAATTCCTTCTGGACGCACGCTGCGATCTACTTCGATCACTCGCGACTGTCGCTTTTGTCCTTCGGCGCCGCAATGACGCTCGCAACCTTCGCGGGTATGATGCTGGTGTCGGCCAAGTACATCATGAAGCCGGTGTTGATCTTTCTCATAGTCGCTTCCGCGGCGGCTGCCTATTTCATCGATTACTTCGGAGTAATCATCGACAAGGACATGATCGGCAACGCTGCCGTGACGACGCAGGCCGAGGCGAGCCATCTGTTGACCGGCAGCTTGGTGCTGCATCTGTTTCTCTATGCTGTCGTTCCTTCACTGTTCGTGGTCTGGGTCAAGGTACGCCACCAGCGGGTCCTGCCCAAGACAGCAACCACTCTTGCCATTGTCATTCCCTGCGTGCTCGTCAGCGGCGGGCTGATCTATTCGGATTTTGCAAGCGTTGCCTATGTCATTCGCGAGCACAAGGATCTGATGAAGCGCTTCAATCCCACCGGGCCGGTTTCCGCTGCGTTAAAATACGCATCCTCGACCTATAAGGAGCGCAATATTGCCGTGCAGCCGTTAGGCACTGACGCCCGGCAGGGTGCGCGTGTCGCCGCGGCGGGCAAGCCGGTTGTCGTGGTCGTCGTTGCCGGTGAAACCGCCAGGGCGATGAACTTCTCGCTCAACGGTTATGGCAGGGAAACCAATCCGGAGCTCAAATCTCTCGGCGCGATCAACTATACCGACACGACGAGCTGCGGCACGGCAACGGCGATCTCGCTTCCCTGCATGTTCTCGGTCTATCCGCGCAACGAGTATACGGAGTGGAAGGCCCGCTCGACCGAAAACCTCGTGAACGTTCTGACCCGCGCCGGCGTTTCTGTGTCCTGGTGGGACAATAATACCGGCAGCAAGGGCATTGCCGACCTCATCAGCTTCGCCAGCATGACGAACCAGAAGAACAGCCCGCTGTGCAACAATGGCGAATGCCTTGACGAGATTTTCCTCGGCGAACTGGACAAGAAGCTGACGGCGACCAAGTCGAACAGCGTTATCGTGCTGCACCAGCTCGGCAGCCATGGCCCATCCTACTATCTGCGTTATCCGGAAAAGTTCCGGAAGTTCAAACCGGATTGCCGCACAGCTGAGCTGATGAAATGCTCAGTCGAAGAAATCACCAACGCCTACGACAATAGCATCCTCTACACGGACCATGTGCTGGCAAGCGTTTCCCGCCTCTTGGAGAAGCATCAGAACGACATCTCTGGCGCGATGATCTACATGTCCGACCACGGCGAATCCCTTGGCGAGAACGGTATCTATCTGCACGGCGCGCCCTATGCGATCGCGCCGCGCGAGCAGACTCAGGTTCCCTTCGTCACATGGTTCTCGAAACCGTATCAGGCGGCAATGGGCGTCGACACAAGCTGCCTTGCCAAGGAGACGGATCAGCCGAAATCGCACGATAACCTGTTTCACACCGTGCTTGGCATGATGGATGTCGAGACGAAGGTCTACAATCGCGAGCTTGATGCCTTCGCCAACTGCACCCGGCAGGATCCGCCCGGCAAATCGAACGGTTCCGCCTTCCAGGCCGCCGATACGGCAAAAGACCTGCCGGCGCCGATTGTCCCGGCAACGATCATGCCGGGTGCGAAGGCGCTCTAAACGATCGGTCCGACCGCGGATCCGGTACAAATCTGATCGACCGGTGGAACAAAGCAACCATCTGCGCACTTCCCTGAATGGACACTCGTTTGCGCCACAGTGCGGCAATGCAAACGAAGGGTGGCAAAGACGCCAGCGCCAATCGGCGCCGGCGATCCATGCTTTTGCAGAGGGAGAGACTGATGCAGGTCGTCGGAATACAGGTTTCCGCTGAACGCGCCGGCAAGGCCGGCTTCACGGTCGAGTTCGTTGGCGCCGAGGGCGAGGTCGTCACGGTGACATGTCCGCAGGATGCGGAAGGATCGCTGAACAGGTTGAATGCGGTGACGAGGGCAAAGGACATTCTGTCCGCCGCGCTCGGAGCCGATGAAAAATTGCAGGATACGCCAGATCCGCGCGCAAGTGCCGCCGCGCTGCGCCCGATGCCCAATGCGCGGACTGCACATGACCGTAAAACCATGGAAGAACAACTCGACGAAGGTCTCGAAGATACCTTCCCGGCAAGCGATCCGGTCTCCATTGCCAGCTCGGCGATTGCCAAGGGAAACTCCCGCCGTTAATCAGTGGGTTCTCAGTGGTTCAAATCGAGCCCAAGATGGCGCACCATCCTTGACCGGCGCCTTGGCTGCTTTTTCGGCTTGATCATCGCTGGCCTTGCCGTGTTTCTGCCATCCATGCAGTCTATCGGCGCTCGCATCCAAGCGCCGAACATCCGTTGCGGCGTCAACCCTTTCGTCGAGTACCGGAGGACTGGCGCATGAGCGCGCAGCATCTGACCTTTGCCGTCGGCGATATCCACGGCTGTCTGACCGAGCTTCAAGCGCTCCTGAGGCAGATCGAAACCTATGCGCCCGAGGGCAGGGTGATCTTTCTTGGTGACCTGATCGACCGCGGCCCGGATAGCCGAGGCGTGATTGAATTGATCATGGCAGGGCCGCAGAAGCAGGGCTGGTCCTGGCTGACGCTCAAGGGCAATCACGAGGAAATGCTGCTCGGCGCACGCAGCGGCGAGAGCGATGTCGACTGGTGGCTGCTTAACGGCGGCAAAGAGACACTGGCATCCTACGATCACACTATTCCCGCAGCGCATTTGAAGTGGCTGATGCAGCTTCCCTCCATTATCGTCGAACCGTTTCGCATCTTCGTCCATGCGGGCGTCGATGAAACCATGCCGCTGGAGCGCCAGGGCGAGGAAATCTTCCTGTGGATCAGGCGGCCCGACAATCACTCCGGCGATTATTGGGGCAAACACCTTTGCCATGGCCACACGCCGAGCCGCTCCAATCCACGCACCGTCGGCAACCGGACCAATGTGGATTCGGCTGCCGTGTTTGGCGGCAGTCTGTCCTGCGCGATTTTTGACGATGACGTTCCGGGTGGCCCGATCGGTTTTCTGAGCACCGGGCGTGGCGCTGACCATTCGTAACTCACCGTTGCCGAAGATGATCACGGGCACACCGAATTGCGTTGTGCCCCTGATCTCCAGGCTGTAGGTGTGCCGGGACTGTCGGGCGGGCTTTCTCGCCCATCATTGCAGCTTCAGGGGATCACCGTTGGATACCGCGCCTTCATCTCTCTTTGCCAAGAACTTCGCCGCTCTCCTGTTCGATATGGATGGCACGCTGCTCAACTCGATGGCCGTCGTCGAACGCGTCTGGGGCGCCTGGGCTGTCCGGAACGGGCTCGACCCCGTCGAAATGATGAAAACGGTACATGGCGTTCGCGCCGTGGATACGATCCGCACGCTCGAACTGCCGGGCGTTGATCCGGAGCATGAGGCGCACGAACTCGCGCTCGCCGAAATCGCCGACGTCGAAGGCATCATCGAGATCGAGGGCGCTGTCGCCTTCCTCAATTCACTGCCGCCGGAGAAGTGGGCGATCGTCACATCGGCGCCGCTCGACCTTGCCGTTCGTCGCCTCGCGGCCGCAGGTATTCCCACGCCGAAGCTGATGATCACCGGCGAAGACGTGTCGGTCGGCAAGCCCCATCCCGAGGGCTATCTTTTGGCCGCCGAAAAACTTGGCGTGCGGCCGGAAGACTGCATCGTTTTCGAAGACGCTCCGGCCGGAATTCTCGCGGGCAAGGCCGCCGGCGCCGAAGTCATCGTGATCACCGGCGCGCACTCTGCCGCGGCAGACACGCCGCACCTGACGCTCGCCCGCTACAATGATATCGAGGCAGGCATTGCCGATGACGGCCTGCTGTCGCTGCGCCACCGTCGCTAGAGCGTTTCCGATTTAGACGGAACCGGACAAACGCTCTATCTGTTTGTTTTTACGCATTTCCTGACGGAAAGCGGCATCGCACTTTTCCTGGAAATGCGCTGAGCGCTGCCCTTGAAAGACGCGGGCCGCCATGGCGGTGCCTGCTCGCGACGTTGATGAAAGCCGGAGAGCCTGATCAGGGCCTCCGGCCGTCTCTTGGTTCAGGCCGTGACCCAGCACTTCGTCAAGGCATGGCCGCCCATCAGTTCGCCGTTCGGATCGTCGACCCACCCGCCGACCTTGTCGTTGGTGGCGTCGATATAGTTGTTGAACATCGGCACGATGACGCCGCCTTCGTCGCGCAGCATCATTGCGGCCTGGCGATAGATCGCCTTGCGCTTGGCCTCGTCGAGTTCGCCGCGGGCGGCGAAGATCAACTTGTCGAAGTCATCGCGCTGGAAACGCGTGTCGTTCCATTCGGCCTTCGACAGATAGGCAATCGAATAGACCTGATCCTGCGTCGGTCGGCCGGTCCAATAGGACATGCTGAAAGGCTGCTTGTTCCAGACATCCGACCAGTAGCCGTCGCCCGGTTCGCGCTTCAGGTCGATGGTGATGCCGCATTTGGCAGCGCTCATCTGGAAAAGCTGGGCGGCATCGACGGCGCCGGGGAAGGCGACGTCGGACGTGCGCAGCAGCACGGAGCCGTCGTGGCCGGATTTCTTGTAGTGGAACTTCGCCTTGTCAGGGTCGAAGACACGCTGCTCGATGTCGTTGTCGAAGAGCGGATAGCCATTGATCATCGGCGTATCGTTGCCGACGGTGCCATAACCGCCGAGAACCTTTGCCACCATCTCCTCGCGGTCGACGGCATATTTCAACGCCAGCCGCAGGTCGTTGTTGTCGAACGGCGCGGTGTTGCAATGGGCAATGAACACGTAATGCCCCTTGCCCGGCACATTTCGGATGACCACGCCGGGAAGGCGCTTGATCAGTTCGACAAGCTTCGGCTCGATGCGGTTGATCATATGCATCTGGCCGCTTTGCAGCGCCGCGGTGCGCGCGGTCGAATCGTTGATGACGACGATTTCGATCTGGTCGGCATGACCGCGTTCGGCCGATCCCCAATAGCCTTCGTGGCGCTCAGCGACGTGTTTTACGCCCGCCTCGTTCACGACAACCTTGTAAGGACCGGTGCCAATGCCGGCGGTCGGATCGTCCTTGCCGCCGTTCGGCTGGATCATCAGGTGGTAGTCGCTGACGATATAGGGCATGTCCGCATTGGGCTGCCGCAAGGTGATCACGACATTGTCGCCGTCAGCCTTGATCGTCTCGAACTCCTGCACAAAGGGCAGGGCCGCCGATTTCGAGTCTGCATCGCCGTGGCGCTCGAGCGTTGCCACCACGTCAGCCGGCGTCAAAGGCTTGCCATTGTGGAAGGTGACGTCCTTGCGGATCTTGAAGCTCCAGGTTTTTGCGTCGCTGGAGGCCTCGTAGGACTCGGCCAGGCGGTACTCGATCTCGCCGGTCGGTGCGACTTCCAGCAGTTGCTCGCCCCAGCAGCGACCGAGCGTGTATGGCACCTGGCTCGCCCATGTCGCAGGGTCGAGGCTGTTGGTCGATTCGCCGCCGACCAGGCCCGCCCGCAGCGTCCCGCCCTTGACTGGCCCCGCCGCACGGGCGGCACTGCCAAGCAATGTCTGCGCAGACGCGATCGTCACCCCGAGCGCCGCTGCCCTCCCCAAAAATTCCCGTCGTGACAGGCGGCCCGCTGCAACCTGTCGGCTCATGTATTCCAGTTCTGTTGGCATCGCTTACTCCCTCCCTCGCAAGACGCGCCCGCATACCGGCAACGTTGCAGGATAGTGTGGGAGAAGAGACGTCTGAGATTCTCACCCGACGACAGTTCATGCCGCAGATGATGAACACAACGTCGTATTCGGCTCTGCCTTAATCCTTAAGTCCATCCGTCGCAGACGCGCGAAGCGGGCTAAGATCAACAAGCAGCGTGAGACCACCTCACGCACGAACCGTGTCTGCGCCGGGGTCCCGTCAGTTCGGCAAGCAGGATGTGATATTCGCCGGCAAGGCGGATGGAGAGCGGCCGCGGTCGGAGACACACGCACTCCTGTCGGCACTGAGATCGACGAAACCTTCGGCATTCAGGCGCACGAATGCACCGCGAACGCTGGTGCGACTGACCTTGAAATGATCGGCGATCGTGTCTTCGGATTGCTTGGTGCAGGGCTTCAGCGCGTGCTCCAGGACGGCCTGCGCAACAACCGATAGACGGACTCGCTGCGACTTGATCTCTCAGACAACGCTGTCCCCCCAAGCAAGCCGGGCGGGTCTGCAATACATGCCCCATAACCTCGATAGTGTCTCCAAACTATACGCGTCAATATTGTATACAATAATGTTGCCATTCGTATCCGGCTATCGTATGCAATTGGTGACACGGCGGGTTGATCCGCTGTGTGCCTAGGCGGGAGGAGGCATGCGACGTGGATCGCATGACCCGCAGAGGCGGAGATTGTCGAAGTCAACGGGAGGGGAAAATGAAGAAAAGAATTCTGCAACTTTGCGCCACCGCAGCAGGCATCGTGGTCGGCCTCACGGCGTTCACCGCCAGCGCCGCCACCACGCTTGAGACAGTCAAGGCGCGCGGCAAGCTGATCTGCGGTGTCTCGATGAGCACGCCCGGGTTTGCGACGGCTGACGCCAAGGGCCACATGCAGGGTTTCGATGTGGACGTGTGCCGTGCCGTTGCGTCGGCTGTTTTCGGCGACCCGGAAAAAGTCGATTTCGTTCTGACGAACATCAACACCCGGTTCCAGGCTCTGCAGTCAGGCGAAATCGACATGCTGTCGCGCCAGACCACCCATACCTTCTCGCGCGAAGTCTCGCTCGGTCTCGATTTCGGCCCGACGGTATTCTATGACGGCCAGGGGTTGATGGTGCCGAAGTCGCTCGGTGTCAACAGCGCCAAGGAGCTGACGGACGCAGCGATCTGCACACTGCCCGGCACGACGACGGCCCAGAACCTCAGCGATTTCTTCCGCACGATCGGCGGCAAGTTCGAACTGGTTGTTTTCGAAAGCCCGGATGAAAACCGCAACGCCTTCTTCTCGGGCCGTTGCGAGGCGATCTCGTCCGACCGGTCTGACCTGGCGTCGATCCGTGCGGTTGCCAACAATCCGGACGACTATGTCGTCCTTCCCGAGACCATCTCCAAGGAGCCGCTCGCTCCGTCGGTCCGGCAGAACGATTCCAACTGGCGCGATATCGTTTCCTGGTCCGTCTGGATGCTGATGGCGGCCGAAGAGCGCGGCATCACCCAGGCCAATGTCGACGAAATGACGAAGAGCGAGGATCCGGAAATCCAGCGCATGCTCGGTGTCAACGAAGAGCTCGGCAAGATGCTCAACCTCGACAACAAGTGGGGCTACAACATCGTCAAGGGCGTCGGCAATTACGGCGAAGTGTTCGAGCGCAACCTCGGCACCAAGACCGCGCTTGGCCTGACCCGTGGGCCGAACACCCGTTGGAGCGAGGGCGGTCTGCTCTACGCACCGCCGTTCCGTTGATATTCGTCGGCCCGCGCCCTGGCGCGGGCCTTTTTCGTCTTCGACGTTCCCCTTTGCCCGGCAGACGTGTCGCCATGTCCCTGTTTTATGACGCGCGCATCCGCGCCTTCCTCTATCAAACGATCGCGATCGGCGCTGTTGTCTTCGTCGCCTGGGCGATGTTCAGCACCGCGAGCGCCAACCTTGCCAAGCAGGATATTGCCACCGGCTTCGGCTTCCTGGCGCGTCAGGCAGGTTTCGTCATCACCGAGACTGCGATCGCCTACGAGCCGACCGACACATTCGGCCGTGCCATCCTTGTCGGCATCGCCAATACCGTGAAGGTTTCGGCACTCGCCGTCTTCTTCGGTACGATCCTCGGTGTGCTCGTCGGCATCGGCAGGCTGTCGCACAATCCGGTCCTGTCGCGCCTGATGCTTGCCTATGTCGAAGCGCTGCGCAATGTGCCGCTGCTCCTCTATCTGCTGCTCTGGTATTCGCTGATCATCTCCGTTTTCCCGCCGGTAAAGCAGGCGATCGAGATGCTGCCGGGCGTGTTCCTGTCAAATAGCGGTCTGGTCATGCCGGCCATGCGATGGGCGAGCGGCTTTGAATCGCTCCTCATCGCCCTGTTCGTCGGCGCCGCTGCCGCTGTTGCGATCGAGCGCGTCCTTGCGCGTCGTCGGATTGCCACGGGCAAGGAGATGCCCGTTGCCACCATAGCGGCGCTTGCCTTCCTGCTGCCGCTGGCGGCAACACTGCTGTTCGCCGACATCTCGGTCTCGATGGATGTCCCCGAACTCGGCCGGTTCCGCCTGACCGGCGGCTATCACGTGCGCCCGGAATTCGTGGCACTGCTGATCGGCCTGACGTTGAGCGCTTCGGCAAATGTCGCCGAGATCGTGCGCGCCGGCATTCAAGCCGTCAGCAAGGGACAATGGGAGGCCGCGACGGCCCTCGGCCTGCCGCGCTCGCGCACGCTGAAACTCGTCATCCTGCCGCAGGCGCTGCGTATTATCGTGCCGCCGTTGACCAACACCTATCTCACGGTCTTCAAGAACAGCTCGCTCGCGATTGCCATCGGCTATCCGGATCTGGTGATGGTTTCCAACACCATCATGAACCAGACCGGCCAGGCCATCGAAGCCATTGCCATCTTCATGGCCGTCTATCTCGGCCTGTCCATCCTGATCTCGCTGGTGATGAACTGGTACAACGCGCGCGTTGCGCTGAGGGAGCGCTGAGCCATGGCCCAGTTCGAAGGCTTCGTTGCCGACCCGATCCTGATGGCGCCCGCCGCCCGCCCGATGGTGCGCAACCGTACCTGGCTTTCCGCCTATTTCGGAACGCCGGGCAACGCACTGATCACCATCCTTTGCCTCGGCACGATCTTCGGCCTTGCCAAGCTCGCGATCGGTTGGCTGTTCGTCGACGCGATCTTTTCCGGCACGCCGGCGGAGTGCAAGGTTTCAAGCGGCGCCTGCTGGCCGTTCCTGTCGACCAAGCTGCGCTATGTCTTCTTCGGCTTCTATCCCTTCGACGAGCAGTGGCGACCGCTCACGGCGATGCTGCTGTTTCTCGGCGCTTGCGGCGTGTCGATGGTGCCGCGCACTTGGGGCCGGGCGCTTGCGGTCACATGGATCGTGGTGATCCTGCCGACGCTTTACGCGCTGATGGCCGGTGGCCTGTTCGGGTTGACCGTCGTGCCGACCACCCAGTGGGGCGGCCTGCCGCTGTCGTTCATGCTTTCCTTCGTCGGGCTCGCCTGCGCCTTGCCGCTCGGCATTGCACTTGCGCTTGCGCGTGCTTCGAGCCTGCCGGCGATCCGCATTCTCGGCGTCGGCTTCATCGAAATCGTCCGCGGCGTACCGCTGATCAGCATCCTGTTCATGGCGACCGTCATGCTGCCGCTGTTCATGCCCGATGGTGTCACCATCGACAAACTACTGCGGGCCCAGGTGGCGATCATTCTCTTTGCCGCCGCCTACATCGCCGAAATCGTTCGCGGCGGATTGCAGGCCGTTCCCAAGGGGCAGATCGAGGCGGGCCATTCGCTCGGGCTGCATTACTGGCAGATCATGCGCAAGATCGTGCTGCCGCAAGCCCTGAAGAAGGTTATCCCGCCGCTCGTCGGTCTGTTCATCGGCTTTTTCCAGGATACGACCCTGGTGACGATTGTCGGCCTGCTCGATTTTCTCGATACCGTGCGCACCGCCATGCGCGATCCGCAATGGCAGGGCATCGCCGTGCTCGAAGGCTACGTCTTTGCTGCGGTCGTTTACTTCTTTTTCAGCGCATTAATGGGCGCTTATAGCCGTTTCCTCGAGCAATATTTCAGGACCACGCATGACTAGCAATATTCACGTCATCCGCAGGGCGCATACGGTTGTCGGCTTCGACACCGAGACGAAAAGCCATGTCTATCTCAACGACGTCGACGTCGCCTATGACGATACCGGTTTCGTCCATGTCGGAGGACATTATGACGGCGCCTTTGCCAGCGAAACCTCCGGTGCCGACCGGATGGTGATGCCGGGTTTCGTCAATGTGCATTGCCACTCCGGCGAGGAACCGATCTCCAAGGGCATCTTCGAAGACGCGGGTACGGCAGCACTTTGGGGCAACGCCCTCTACGAGTATTCCAACCTGCTGGAAATCGACGATGGCGCGATCGAGGCGTCGTTGACCGTGATGCTCGGCGACCTCATGCGTAGCGGCGTCACCACGCTGCTGGACATTGCCGGGCCGCATGAAAGCTGGCTGCCGACCTTGGCGCGAAGCGGTGCTCGCGCCTTCGTCGCTCCAGGCTTCCGCGAAGCGCAATGGCATGTCGAAGACAGCCATCGCCTTGATTTCATCTGGGACAAGGCTCGAGGCCGCGAGGCTTTCGCCCGGGCGCTTGATGTCCTCGACACTGCCGCAGCCCATCCCTCCGGACGCCTTGGCGGGGTGGTGGCGCCATCGCAGATCGAGACCTGCTCGGCCGAATTGCTGCAAGACGCGGCCGCAGAGGCGCGCAAGCGCGGCATGCCGATCACCATCCACTCCGCCCAGACCATGGCGGAACATGAGGAAATGCTGCGCCGGACTGGCCTGACCGCGGTGCAGTATCTGGAAAGCCTGGGGATCCTCGGCGACAACCTGATCCTTGGCCATTGCATCTTCCTCGACAGCCATTCCTGGACGCGCCAGCGCACCGATATCGATCTCGGCCTGCTGGCAGAGCGGCGCACGACGGTCGCCCATTGCCCGGTGACGTTCTCGCGCAGCGGCATGGCGCTGGAATCGGTCGGGCGCTATCGCCGCGCCGGCGTCAACGTCGCCCTCGGGACTGACAGCTATCCCTTCAACATGCTTGAAGAAATGCGCCAGGCGATGATCTGTGCGAGGCTTTCGGGCAAATCCGTGTTCGACGTATCGACCGCGGATATTCTCGATACGGCAACGCTTGCGGGCGCCCGCGCGCTTGGCCGTGACGATATCGGCCGGATTGCCGTCGGCGCAAAAGCCGACTTTCTCATCGTTGACCTGAAACACCACGCGATGCAGCCGGTTTACGACCCCTTGCGCAATCTGCTGCATTGCGCGGCAGAGCGCGCTATCGAGGAAGTCTATGTCGATGGACAATGCGTCGTGCGCCATGGGCGCGCGACCAAAATCGACTACGACGGAGCCGTGGCGCTGCTACAGGACGCGCAGAATTACGCGTGCCGCAAGGCGCCTGAGAATGATCCCAAGAAGCGGCCAATGCGCGACTTGGCGCCGTTGTCGCTGCCCGTCCCTTCCTAGAACACGACGCGGGCGGTAATCATTGATCCAAAGAGCGCCGGCTAGGGCTGGCGCTCTTGCAAGGTCAGGCTTGCGCGACCAGTCGCGGTTTTTCGGTGGCGGCTTCGTCCCGTTTCGACTTCGCGACGGGCTGCCCCTCCCTGAACAACTTCCACTTTGTCGGGCGGAATGCGACCCTTGCGCGGTCCTGTGTTGTGGTGCGTTCGGGTGGCAGTTCGATTTCGGCATGCGGATGGTTGCGGCCGAGGTCGAGTTCGAGATGGC